>DASUFH010000279.1:0-8013 GCA_036274645.1 Terriglobia bacterium | reverse complement strand
CGCGGTGATCCGCTCGACCACCGCGTAATCGGCGGATTTGTAGTACAACCCCCGCATGTGCGTATCGGTCTTCGCCCGCAACGTTTCACCGAATGTTTCCGGCGGACGCTCGCCGGTCACGAAGCCGCGCGCAATCGGGCTGTATGGAGTGACGCCGATGCCTTCGGCGCGACAGAACGGAATCATCTCCCGCTCTTCTTCTCGATAGACGATGTTGTAGTACGGCTGCATCGAGGCGGGCCGCGGCGCGCCCAGCCGATCCGCCGTATAGACCAGTCGGGCAAACTGCCAGGCCGGCATCGTCGACGCGCCGTAGTACAGAATCTTGCCGGCGCGGATCAGGTCGGCAAACGCCAGCAGCGTTTCCTCGATCGGCGTGGCCGGATCGGCGCGATGCATCAGATAGAGATCCACGTAGTCGCGCCCCAGACGCTCGAGACTCCGGTCGATGCTCTGCATGATGTGCTTGCGGGAAAGCCCCCGGTCATTGGGGTCGTCGCTCATCGGACTGCAGACCTTGGTCGCAATCACCACGCGGTCGGGCGACGCTCCAAATGTCTTGAGCGCGCGGCCGAGAATGCGTTCGGACGCTCCGAGCGAATACATGTCCGCCGTGTCGAAGAAGTTGACGCCCAGTTCCAGGGCCCGCTGGACAAACGGCAGGCTGTCTTTTTCCTCGAGCACCCAGGGACGCCACGTCTTTTCGCCGTAGCTCATCATGCCAAGGGCCAGCCGGGACACTTTCAGACCGCTGGAGCCGAGATTGATGTATTGCATGACAGGAACGGAGGAGCGCGAGAGAGCCTCTGAATTCTTCAATGAAGACTCCGAGACTCTCCCGAACAGGTGTTGTCTACTTGCCGACCAGGTGGTCCCGGTCTCTGTTGTTCTCTTCGCAGATGCTCTCGATGAGATCGGTGTCGGGAACCAGGCGCCATGAAAGGTTCACGTTCCAGGGCTTCGTGTACGCCTTGGGATCATCAATCGTGACGGCGATATTCATTTTCCCGATGGAAGGACGGGAATAGCGTTCGATGACGTGCAGTTCTTCTGTGCCCGGAAGCCCGCGCATATCGAGCCAGGCCTTTCCGTTGGATCCCCGCGTATCGACAACCAGGGTATCGCCGTCCCACTTACCCACGGAGTAACCCATCCACGTCGGTTGGGCGTCCTTGTCCGGCAGCGACCGGCCATCGAGGAACACCTGACGATAGATGGTGCGCGACTCATACAGGAAGATGACGAGATCGGGCGTCTGAACCACCTTCAGTCCGTCGGGAATATTGTTCTTCTCCGGAATGCCGGACGGCAGACAGTGGCCGCCGGGATGGTCCTTGCCGTTGTTCGCAATCCGTTCCTCGTAGAGTTCCCGGGCCCAGGGCTGCAACGGAACTTCACCGGGACGCAAATCGGCGTCAAGCCGCATCAGGTACTTCACGCCGCCCACTCCGAGAATCTGACCCTCCGGCATCCAGAAGCCCTGCAGGTCGGGCTTGCCTTCGGGGGTCTTCTGCGCGGGAGCAGTCATGATGACCTTACCATTTGCATCCCTCGGCACATTCTTCATCGGATACGGGTCCCACTGCGCCGTCGCCACCATGCTTGCCGCCGTCATCACGACCACACCGGCAAGCCACAGCCGCGCGGTCTTTCCCATTCCATTCCTCATTGTCCGTCCACTCCTTTCCCGAAGGGACCGAGGATATTCAATCGAGCGCAAGCGAATCAAACGAAAAAGACAGGGAGCGGCGGAGGGGCTCGGTCTGCTTGTAGGGGCGGCCTATGACCGCCCAGCGTTTCAGAGTGAATTGCTGTGAGATCCAGAGACTTCCACCCCAAACGTCGGGCGGTCATAGTTGGCCATGTTTCCGGGGGGAACACCCGCAAGGATGAAACAATCCGCGTTAAGTCCTTTACATGCGTTTTGTTTCTTTTCTAGACCGCCTCGGCAAGGCAGATCAGCCCACGAAGTCGGGCGGGGTTCAACGCGCCGGGTCTTTCCCTTCAGGCGCTCACCGGAGTCCTTCCACCTCGACGCTCAACATGAGATTGCCGTCCGTCTCCGCCACCCTGAAGGTCCGCACACATTCGGATTCCTCGTGGCCCTGACCGGTCGTCAGATCGAACTGGTGTGAATGAAGCGGGCAGATGACCTTGCCGCCCCCGACGAGTCCTTCCGAGAGCGGTCCCTGGCGGTGAGGACACCGGTTCTCCACCGCAAAGAGTTTTCCGTCACGCTGGCGAAAGACGGCGATCTCTCTCCCCTCGACGACATAACACAGGCCCTGTCCCCAGGGAATCGCCGCAACCCGTCCGAGTTTGATCGAGTTGGAAGTGGTGGTGTCAGCCATTGTTCTCTGCGACCTCCAATGTGTGAGCCAGCTCCGGCCCGCTGAACTGCGCGGGATAGGCCGGCAGCTCCGCTTCTGCCCACGGATCCCTGTACGCGTCGACGGCCTTCTGAATGTCGGCGTCGAGACGCGCGCAGATTCCAAGACTGTCTTCCACGAGAATCTGTCGAAGCGTCTCGATTCCGATGCGTTCCACGAATCCATACGTGCGTTCGAGGTATTTGCCGTGTTCGCGGTAGTACTGCATGAAGCGGCCCATGTAGAGGAGAACGTCGTCGTGCGTGTCCACCGTGCACAGCAGATCCCCTTTGCGCACGCTGCCCCCGGCGGCGCCGCCAACGTAGATCTCCCATTTCCCGCCTTCGATGGCCACGGCGCCCAGGTCCTTGACATAGGCCTCGGAGCAGTTCCGCGGACATCCCGCGGTAGCCAGTTTCATCTTGTGCGGAGATTCGACGCCCTGGAACCGGCGTTCAATCTTCTGGGCCAGCGCAATGGAGTCGCCGACGCCATAGCGGCAGAAGTCCGTGCCGACGCAACTCTTGCAGGTGCGGAACGCCTTGGTGTACGCGTGTCCGCTCGGCATGCCCAGTTCCTGCCACACGGCCGGAAGATCCTCTTTCCGGATGCCCAGCAGGTCAATGCGCTGGCCCCCGGTCAGTTTGACCATCGGCACACGGTACTTGACCGCGACTTTGGCGATGCGCATGAGTTCGTCCGCGCTGGTCACGCCGCCATAGATGCGCGGAACAACGGAAAACGTTCCATCCTTCTGAATGTTCGCGTGGACGCGATCATTGATGAATCGCGCGTCACGTTCGTCTTCGTATTCGCCAGGCCATAACGTCTTCAGCAGCGACGCGAGACCGACCTTGCTTGCCGGGCATTCTTTGCCGTCGGCGAGTTGCGCGAATACTTCGCTGACGGATGTGATCCCGCGCGACTGAATCTCCCGGACCAGTTGCGATTTTTCGAGCGGCACACCGGGCACGTAATAATGCTCGCTCGGGTCGTATCCGACTTCGCCTACATAGGCTTCGATCAACTGCGCGACAAGACTCTTGCAGGAACCGCATCCCAGGCCCGCCTTGGTCGCGGCGCCGACCTTCGAAACACTCTGGCAACCCCGCGATTCGATGGCCTCGACGATCGTCTGTTTGCTGACGCCGTTGCAGTTGCAGATCTGCGCGTTGTCGGGAAGGTCGGAAGCCCGGAGCAGATTGACGCCTTTGGGAGAACCGAACAGCAGATCGGCGCGGCGCTCCGGCACGCGGACGCCATTGAAGAACATCTGCATGAGCGTGCCGGCCGATTCGGTATCGCCCAGAAGAATCGCCCCGGCGATCTGGCTGCCGCGCACAATAAGTTTCTTGTAAATGCCGCGCGACGGTTCGCGGTAGACCATGACTTCATCGTCGGCATCCCGCGCCTTGGTCTCTCCCATCGACGCGACTTCGACACCCATGACCTTGAGTTTGGTGCCCAGCCTGGAGCCATGGTACGCGGTGTTCGGATTGACCCCGGTGATTACGTCCGCCAGAACGCCGGCCTGTTCCCAGATCGGGTCGACGAGTCCATACAGCTGGCCCCGATGCTCGACGCACTCTCCCAGCGCGAAGACATCGGGATCACTCGTGCGCATCTGGTCATCGCACACGATGCCACGGTTCACCTTCAGGGCGGACGCTGTGGCGATTTCGGTGATCGGCCGGATGCCCGCGCTCACGACGACCATATCGGTCTGAAGCATCGAGCCATCCTTGAACTCCAGATTGGTGATGCAACCCTCCACACGGTCAATCCGCGTGGCAATGACGCCGCACATCACTTTGATGCCCATCGCTTCGATGGTCTTGCGCAGCAGGTCGCCGGCTTCGGGGTCCAGTTGCGCGCCCATCAATTGCGGGCCCGCCTCAAGCACGGTCACTTCCACGCCGTGCGTGAGCAGTCCACGCGCCGCTTCAAGACCCAGCAGTCCGCCCCCGATCACCACAGCGCGCCGGCTGTCGCGCGCATAGTCGGCGATTCGCGCGCAGTCGTCGATGGTCCGGAAGAGGAACGCGCCCGTTCCGTTGAACCCTTCCATGGGAGGAACAAATGGACGCGATCCTGTCGCGATGATCACGCAGTCATACGGCTCCTCAACCGTCGCCGCGTTTTCAGCCGTGGCCGCATCCGCGCTATAGGCCAACGTGTCCCGGCGCAGCGGCGCGCCCACCACGACACGCCGCTCGCGATCGATCTTCATGGCCTTCACGCCCGCGTGCAGACGGACGCCGTTTTCCTCGTACCAGGACAACGGGTTCATGAAAATATCCGTGGCGGCCTGGCTGCCGTTGAGAACATTGCTCAGCAGAATCCGGTTGTAGTTTCCATACGGTTCCGCCCCGAACATCGTTATTTGAAACTGATCCGGCGCCCGCTTGAGAATCTCCTCCACCACCCGGGCGCCCGCCATCCCGTTGCCAATGACCACGAGCTTGCGCTTCTCTCGGTTCACTGTCCCTCTCCGTTTTCAACCCCGACCCAATCCATAAACCACGTCCCTGAAAGTCCGCAGATTCCGACGCGGCGGTCAAATGCATCCGGCCTGCCAGACCGGCGCGGGCGCGTTAAATGTTGAAACGACTTCAGTTAGTGGGACGACTCGCCAAATTGAATTCCTACCAACCTGAATGAAAGCCGTCAGAACTCCTACGTTTATGAAGGCCTGTGACCTGCGGGCGGCATGGAATGAACCCCGACAACCCTGTGAATGCGGCGAATGTCCGTAGAGACGCGGCTCACGTCCCGATTCGTCTTCAACAGGACTCCCCGACCGGATCGAGACCCAACAACAATGTTGATTTTTTCCCGGATCAATACATATCTGTCGATCCCGGCGGCTCCGCCGGATGGATCCTGTACAATCCGATCCCCGGCCCTACCGGCGGCAAAACAAGCGCGGCATCCGCATAAAAGGATTTCGT
This sequence comes from Terriglobia bacterium, assembly GCA_036274645.1. Classification (GTDB taxonomy): domain Bacteria; phylum Acidobacteriota; class Terriglobia; order 20CM-2-55-15; family 20CM-2-55-15; genus DASUFH01. The sequence goes on along the minus strand of DASUFH010000279.1, from coordinate 2,693 downwards.
TTTGGATTCATATCACGCAGAGATCGAAGCATTCCGCCAGGCCCGCCTGGCCAGGCTGACTTCGGATGTCGGCTGGCTGACGATCGCGGGACTGCATTTCCTCACGGAGGTGGAGACGACCGTGGGATCGGCCGCGGAAAACGACGTGGTCTTGCCGGCAGGCGCGCCCGCCCATCTGGGCACGTTCGTACTCGCAAAGGACGGCGCCGTGAGCGTCGAGCTTCGTCCCGGGACCACGGTGTCGCTACTGGACGGTAGGCCCTTTGCCGGTGGCCCCATCCGATCCGACGGCGCGGGTCCTCCCGATCGTCTCGTCCTGGGCGATGTGCAGCTCTGGATTCACCAGAGCGGAAAACGCCCCGCCATCCGTGTCCGCGACAAGAACCATTTCCTTCGCAGAGAGTTCGCCGGCGTGAAGTGGTATCCCGTAAAGGAAACGTATCGTGTCGAAGGGACGTTCGAGCCATTCGACACACCGCGGGAGCTGAATATTCCCAACGTGCTTGGTGACATAGAGACGATGACCGCGCCGGGACACGTTCGCTTTACGCTGCACGAGAGGGAGTTCCGAATGCTGGCCGTATCGGAAGGCGCCGCGCTCTGGTTCATCTTTCGCGACCTGACGAGTGACGGCGAAACGTATCCGGCCGGGCGTTTTCTCTATACGTCTCGGGCCGAAGAAGGACTGGTCACGCTCGACTTCAACCGCGCGGAAAACCCTCCGTGCGCGTTCAGTCCATTTGCCACCTGCCCGCTTCCGCCGGCGGAAAACCGGCTGCAAACGCGCATCGAAGCCGGCGAGATGTACGCCCGTCCGGCTTCCGGTGGATGAATTCCCTTTCCCCGGGTGTCCGATGTGCGCTGGCTGTTGTCCGGCTTGTAGGGGCGGTCTCTGACCGCCCGACGTTTCGGACCCGGGGGCGGTCTATGACCGCCCGACGTTTCGGAATGGAAATCCCTGACTTAACAGATGTTCACCCTGAAACGTTAGGCGGTCATAGACCGCCCCTGCAAGCAGATGGGAACGCCAGATGCAATCCGCGTGCTACACTTTTTAACTTCCCGGAGCGTTATCAACATGACCGACGCGCAGAATGGAGACGATGCAACAAGGTCCTGCCCCGACACCCGGCGAACTCCGCCTGGGCATTGACGGTTTCACCTATCCAGACTTTTTTTCCCCGGAGCGGCTCAAGGAACTTTCCAGCCTCTTCGATCGCGACGTGGCGCTCAGGAATCCCGAGTTGTCGGCATCCTGGAACGCCTATCGCGGGGATCCGGCGCGGCCGCGAACGGCGGTCGAGGTTTCGTCGCTGCTCATCGCGATGGCGGCGGAGGTCAGCGCGTTCATCGCGCGCCTGTTCCGGATCGAAGACGATGTGGAGCGGCTGGCGCTGGCGACCGCCGAGCAGGATCCGGTATTCCGGTTCAAGGTCGACTTTGTGCGCCGGCGCGTGCTGCCGGATCTCGGAAAGATCCCGCAGTCCATCGACCATGCCGCGGTGAACGAACGCGTTGCCGGACTGCGCCGGGCGGCGGATGCGACCGGGCGCGAAACCCACGATCCGGAACTGGCCACGGCCATCGCCGGCGTCCGTCTGCTCGATGCCATTCGCGCGCTGGGTCCCAAAGGAACGCCCGAGGACCGCGCCGCCATCAGGCCATTCATGGAGCGGCTCGGCGCCGCCTCCAGCGCCGATCTCGAACTGTGGAACGACGCGCTCAAACAATGGTGCGCCGCGCGCCTGCGGGATCCGGCTTACCGCGACTGGGTCAGCTTCCGCTTCGCTGAACCGATCGAGCACTTCAACCTGGTTCAGGTGGAACGCCCATCGCCGGAACTTCCCGAGGGCATGTTCGGTCCCGCTGCGCGTCTGCGGCGGCGGGACGGTTTTGGCCTGACCGACTCCCGCATGGGTCCGCGAGAAGCGCTCGCCGAAGTCCATTACTGCATCCTTTGCCATGAGCGCGACAAAGACTCCTGCTCGAAAGGCCTGCGCGACGCCGCCGGCGCTCCCGTCGTCAATCCGCTCGATATTGCGCTGAAGGGGTGTCCGCTCGACGAAAAGATCTCCGAGATGCACCTGCTGCGCAAGAACGGCGACGCCATCGGCGCGCTGGCGCTCGTCATGATCAGCAACCCGATGTGCCCGGGCACCGGCCACCGCATCTGCAACGATTGCATGAAATCGTGCATCTATCAGAAACAGGACCCGGTCAACATCCCGCAGATTGAAACCGCCGTCCTCACCGACACGCTGAATCTTCCGTGGGGAGTCGAAATCTACGGCCTGCTCACGCGCTGGAATCCGCTGAACATCGGGCGTCCGTACGCCTTGCCCTACAACGGCAAAAACGTGCTCGTGGTCGGACTCGGCCCCGCCGGGTACACGCTGGCGCACTACCTGCTCAACGAAGGATTCGGCGTCGTCGCGATCGATGCGCTGAAGATCGAGCCGCTGCCGGAGAAGCTCACGGGAAGCGAGTCGCGCACTCCGCAGCCGATCGCCAGCTGGTCCGAGATCTACAGGAACCTCGAACAGCGTGTCCTCGAAGGCTTCGGCGGTGTGTCCGAGTACGGCATCACGGTGCGGTGGGACAAGAACTTCCTGACGCTGCTGCATCTCACACTGGCCAGGCGTACGCGGCTGAAGATCTACGGCGGTGTCCGGTTCGGCGGCACGCTCCCGATC
>DASUFH010000278.1:0-5103 GCA_036274645.1 Terriglobia bacterium | reverse complement strand
CCGCGGTCGGTCTGGCGCTCGTGATTGCCATGTTCCGGAATCGCGAATCGCTCAATGTGGATCGCAGCAACCTCCTGAAGTGGTAATGGACTTTCTCCAAACACTCTGGCTGATCCCGGCCCTGCCTCTTGTCGGAGCGATCGTCAATGGCGTTGCCGGCAAACGCCTGGGCAAGAGCCTCGTCGGCGTGATCGGCGCCGGAACCGTGGCGCTGGCGTTCCTGCTGTCCGCGGGCGCCTTCCTCCAGATGGTTGAGCGCGGCGCCGTGACAACGACGTACTTCACGTGGATTCAGTCCGGCAACTTCCATGCGGAATACGGATTTCTGCTCGACCGCCTGTCGGGAGTCATGATCCTGGTGGTGACCGGAGTCGGATTCCTGATTCACGTGTACTCGATCGGATACATGCATGACGACGACGGGTTCTACCGGTACTTCGCGTACCTGAACCTGTTCATGTTCGCCATGCTGACGCTTGTTCTGGCCAACAACTACATTCTGATGTTCGTGGGCTGGGAGGGGGTCGGTCTCTGCTCCTATCTGCTGATCGGGTTCTGGTTCAAGCGCAAGTCGGCCGGCGACGCGGGCAAGAAGGCGTTCATCGTGAACCGCGTCGGCGATTTCGGATTTCTCATCGCCGCGCTGCTCATCTTCAAGACGTTCGGCACGCTCGACTACAAACCCGTGTTCGAAGCGGTGGCCAGCCGCGCGGTTGAGCCTCTGGGCGCGATCGGAGTGTTGACGGCGATCGGGCTGCTCATGTTCGTCGGCGCGACGGGAAAGTCGGCGCAGATTCCGCTGTATGTCTGGCTGCCGGACGCGATGGAAGGCCCGACGCCGGTCAGCGCGCTGATCCACGCCGCAACGATGGTCACGGCGGGCGTCTACATGGTCGCGCGGTCCGCCGTCATCTTTGATCATGCGCCGGGCGCGCAGCTCGTCGTCGCGGCAATCGGCGCGGCGACGGCGATCATGGCGGCGTCAATCGGACTGGTTCAGACCGATATCAAGAAGGTCCTCGCCTACTCCACCGTCAGCCAGCTGGGCTACATGTTTCTGGCCTGCGGCGTGGGCGCCTATACCGCCGGGGTGTTCCACCTGATGACGCACGCGTTTTTCAAAGCCCTGCTGTTCCTGGGCGCGGGCAGCGTGATTCACGGTATGGGCGGGATCCAGGACATCCGGAAGATGGGCGGCCTGCGTAAACAGATGCCCTGGACGTTCGTCACATTCCTGGCCGGCACGCTGGCCATTGCGGGAATCCCCGGACTGGCCGGGTTCTTCAGCAAGGATCTGATTCTCTGGTCGGCCTGGAAAGGCGAACACTACGGGCACGTCCTCTGGGCGGTCGGCTTCATTGCGGCGGGCTTCACCTCCTTCTATATGTTCCGGCTGTTGATCCTGACCTTCATGGGCGAGCCGCGATACACGCATCATGACGTCCACCATGTGCACGAGTCGCCCGCAACCATGCTGATTCCCCTGATTATCCTGGCGGCCTTCGCCGTCGGCGCGGGGTACATCAAGGTTCCCGCCTTCCTCGTTCCCGCCTTCCTCGGCGCCGAAGCGCACGAGGCCGCCGAACATGGCGGCGCGCAGATGGAAACGGTGTTGATGGCCGCCTCGGTGGCGGTCGCGTTTGCTGGCCTTGGGCTGGCGTGGCTGTTCTACGTCGCCAGGCCGGAACTGCCCGGCAAGCTGACGTCCAGATTCAACGCCATGTACACGATCCTCACCCACAAATATTACGTCGACGAGATCTACGACGCGGTCATCGTCTGGCCGATCGTCGGCATTGCCCGCGATGTCCTCTGGAAGCTGATCGATGTGTCGATCATCGACGGCTCCGTGAACGATATGGGCAAACTGACCAGCGCCGCAGCCGGTGGATTGCGGCGCATGCAGAGTGGCTATGTCCGCTCCTATGCGGCCTGGATCGTATTGGGCGGAATTGTTGTCGTGGTCTGGTTCCTGAGCTGAAACATGATTCATTTCATGGCGGACAATCTGTTGTCGATCGTGACGTTCCTGCCGGCCGTGGGCGCGGGCCTGCTCCTGCTCATGCGCCGGCCGGGTCCGCAGGCCATCCGCGTCGTCGCGCTCGCCGTATCGTTGCTGACGCTCTTTTTTGCGCTGCATCTCCTGGCCGGCTTCGACGGGACGCGCTCCGATTTCCAGTATCGGATTGACGTCCCGTGGATTCAGAGTCTCGGTGTCGATTACCGCATCGGTGTCGACGGCGTCAGCATCTTCCTGATCCTGCTTGCCGCCGTGCTCACGCCCCTGGCGATTCTCGCTTCCTGGTCGATCTCCGATCGGGTGCGGGAGTACTTCATTTTCATGCTCATCCTGGAGACAGGCATGATCGGCGTGTTCGCGGCGCTGGATCTCTTCCTGTTCTACGTGTTCTGGGAAATCATGCTCGTGCCGATGTACTTTCTCATCGGCGTGTGGGGCGGCGAGCGCCGCATTTATGCGGCCATGAAGTTCGTGCTGTACACGATGGTGGGATCGGTCCTCATGCTGGTGGCCATCGTGGCGCTCTATCTCTTCCATGGCCAGGCCACGGGCAACTACACCTTCAGCTATACCGCAATACTGGCGGCGCTGAGTTCGGGACAGCTGACGCTCACGCCAACCCAGGAACTGCCGCTCTTCCTGGCGTTCTTCCTGGCCTTTGCGGTCAAGGTGCCGCTGTTCCCGTTCCATACGTGGCTGCCCGACGCGCACGTGGAAGCGCCCACGGCGGGATCGGTCCTGCTGGCGGGTGTCCTTCTGAAGATGGGAACATACGGCCTGCTGCGATTCAGCCTGCCGTTCTTTCCGGTGGCCAGCCATCTGGCCGCGCCCATCGTTTCCCTGCTTGCGGTGGTCGGAATCGTTTATGGCGCGCTGGTCGCCATGGCGCAGCCGGACCTGAAGAAGCTCGTGGCCTATTCCTCGGTGAGCCACATGGGGTTCATCGTCCTCGGAATTTTCAGTTTCACGATGCAGGGCATGCAGGGCGCGGTGTACCAGATGCTGAACCACGGCGTCTCGACCGGCGCGCTGTTCCTGCTGGTCGGCGTGATTTACGAGCGGCGGCACACCCGTCTGATTGAACAGTTCGGCGGCCTGGCGAACTCCATGCCGGTGTATGCGGCGGTGTTTCTGATTGTCACGTTTTCGTCGATCGGACTTCCCGGACTGAACGGCTTCGTCGGGGAATTCCTGATCCTGCTCGGAACGTTTGTGGCCAGTTCGCCCCGCGCCGTCATCGCGGCCACCGGCGTGATTCTGTCGGCCGTGTACATGTTGTGGATGGTCCAGCGCGTGATGTGGGGGGACATCACGCGGGATGAAAACCGAAGACTCAGCGATCTGAGCGGAAGAGAGTTCCTTTCCCTGGCCCCCCTCGTCGTTCTGATCGTGTGGATGGGCGTCTATTCAAGCCCGTTCCTCCGGCAGATGGACGCGTCGCTGGGCGCGCTGATGCAGCGCGTTGAAAAAACCGACTCCCGCTACGCGGAAGTGCCGTCGCAACCTCGATGAATCGCGAAACCATCAATCTTGCCGCTGTCCTGCCCACCGTGGCGCTGTCGGTGATCGGGGTCCTGATCATGGCGCTGGGCCCGTTCTCGAAGAGGGGCCGGCCGAACCGCATGGGGCTGCTCGCTCTGCTGGGCGTCATCGCCGCCGCCTTCGCGCTCGTTCCCATGATGAATCCGGTCAATCGCGGGTTCTGGTATTCGGGCCTGTGGGTGGTGGACGACTACAGCGCGTTCTTCCACGCCACCTTTCTCCTCATTGCGGGACTGACCGCGCTCGGATCGATGGACTACCTGCGCCGTCAGAAGATGGATCACCCGGAGTACTACGCGCTCCTGATGTTTGCCACGGCCGGGATGCTGACGATGGCCGCGTCGGAAGACCTGATTGTGATCTTCATCGGTCTGGAGGCGCTTTCGATCTCGACCTACGTTCTGGCGGGCTTCCGGCGAACAGACCTGAAGTCGAATGAATCCGCCATGAAGTACTTCCTGCTGGGGTCGTTCGCCAGCGCATTTTTTCTGTACGGCATCGCCCTGATCTTCGGCGCCACCGGCAGCACGAATCTTGCGGGTATCGCCGACGGCATCCGGCTGATTGGCGAGGAACCGTCCGGAACAAGCCAGATCGCTCTTGTCTACCTGGCGGCGGCCCTGATGCTGATTGCGCTCTGCTTCAAGGTGGCGGCGGCGCCCTTCCATGTCTGGACGCCCGACGTTTACGAAGGAGCGCCGACCCCGGTCACGGCGTTCATGTCCGTCGGCCCGAAAGCCGCCGGCTTCGCGGTGCTGCTGCGCGTCTTCGTTTCCGCATTCGGCTACCCTTCCCTGCAGGATCGGTGGCAGGCCGCGATTGGAATCATCGCCATTCTGACCATGACGCTGGGCAACATCGTCGCAACCGTGCAGCCCAACATCAAACGCATGCTTGCCTATTCGTCCATCGCGCACGCCGGCTACGTCGCGGTGGGACTGGCGGCGGCGGCCAAACAGCCGGACGGCGCAGTCTCTGCCGCGCTCTTCTACCTGCTCGCTTACGCCGCGACGAATCTCGGCGCATTTGCCATCGTTTCCGTTCTCGGCCGCTCGGAGGACAAGCTGACGAATGTGAGCGACTATGCGGGACTGGCCCGTAAGCGGCCCGTGCTGGCCGCGCTGCTTTCCCTGTTTCTGCTCTCGCTGGCCGGCGTCCCCGGAACCGCGGGCTTCACCGCAAAGTTTTTCATCTTCCGGGCCGCGGTGGATTCCGGACTCTATTCCCTGGCCAGTGTCGGCGCGCTGACCACGGTCGTGTCCTTTTACTTCTACCTGTACGTGATCGTGCAGATGTACATGCGCGAGCCGCATGAAGATTTTGCGGATGTGGGGGTTCCGGCAACCGGCGCTCTGCTGCTGGCGGTAGCGGCCGTGGCTACGGTGTATCTCGGCGTCTGGCCGAACGACGTGCTGAACTGGAGTCTGGAAGCGGCCAGGTCACTGCACTAGGCCCGAGCTGGCTGATCGCCGGAATTGCGACCGGATTTGCGCCGCGCCATCCCGGAAAGGAGCCTCCGTTTTGAAACGCGGGTCGCGCTC
>DASUFH010000277.1:0-7381 GCA_036274645.1 Terriglobia bacterium | reverse complement strand
ATTCGAGAATGGCCTGGTCGAGCGATTCCATGAAACGATTATGGTCCTCAGTGGAACAATTATCTATTTTAAAATAAAAGACATATTGTTTTGCCTGCGTATCGATTCACATATTTTGAAACGATTTAGGGCTTTTCTTGGCTCCGCAAAGGATGGGGTTAGGCATTCTCCCCTCAAACCAAACACAATAGATTGGCCGTGAAACAATTAACCAATTGATAAATAATGACTTTAATGCCTTGTATTCGAATCATCTCAATAATCGTGAAACGAATAATACAGAAATGACGGATCGAGCTTTTGAATCTGTGGCGTTCGAGAGAGGTCCGACCACAGAGCCATGGACAATGAGCAACCGGGGGGCGCGCCATAACGTCTCGGGTGGCTACGGAAGACCGATTCGTTTGACGAGTTCGTCAAACCGCGGAATGTCGCATGTCCATTATGGTTTTTACTCCGCCTGTGGAAAATCCTTAGCGGCTACTCCCCCACGGTTGTTCATTATCCATTGCCTGTTGTCGATTGTCCGCTGGACTTCTTTCATTGTTCGTCATCCAACAATCGGTCCATCCGACCAACTAAGCAGTGCTCGCGTCTCCGAGTCTCACGATTCGAACCTTCAGCTTTTCTGTATCGTCCGGGGATGCCAAATTATTAGAATGTCAGCGCCCCCCCAATCATCGGGAGAAAAATGGACGCCATGAAGCTGAGGCTACTCATCCTGCTCACGGTGCTCACCGGAATCCACCTCTCGGACAGCCGGTGCGCCTTCGGCTGTGATTGCCTGGGGCCGTCATTGAAACAGGCCCGCCACGACGCCAACTCTATCTTTTCGGGAACCGTGAAAAGCATTGAATGGTTACCAGGCGCCTCGCAGAGGCTCGTCGGGAGTACGGAACGCGTCACGTTCAGCGTCTCTCGAATCTGGAAAGGCAGTAAGTTGGTGGAACGCGTGGTCACGACGACCTTCAACACGACCTGCTCCATGTACGACTTCTCGCAGAATAAGGAATATCTCGTGTACGCGAACGGCACGGAAAAGGACCTTTCCGTTCGCGGCTGCTCGAGAACAATCCTGCTGAAGGATGCAGGCGAGGACTTGAAGGCGTTGGGACCAGGCGAACCGCCGGCCACCTTAAAGCGGCAATAATGTTTGTAGGGGTTTGGTAAAACGATAATCGATCCTGTGCCACGATGTGGAAGACAACCAGCGCGTAGAGTATCGCCGCCAGGCCGGGTGGTATACCCACATCATTGAGCGGACCACGGGCGCAACCGCGCGGGGCTGGATTCTTCACATCAAAACTCAAAATGAACAACGCGGAACTTTATGGGCGAAAACGAAGTCGATGAAATGTTTGCTCTGACCCTAACAGCCGATTACGATGACGAGGCTCCGTGGGAGGCTGTCCGCAAGTTACACCTCATCGGCAGTCGGCAGATTTTTTGATCGTGCGGCGAAGTGGGTAGTGTTAGACAGCCCGCTCAGGCGCGCTCGGGGCGCAGATATTCTTGCGCAACTGGGCAACACGTCGGCGCATCCAGGAAACCAGTTTCCTGAAGAGTCTTTTTCTTTAGTTTCGGATTTAGTGCGCGAGGAAAAAGAATCCCTGCCTTTGCTTGCTGCGATCCACGCGTTGGGACATATCCGGAATCCACTGGCGCTCCCATTGGTCATACCCTACGCCTCCCATTTCAGCGAGGATGTGAGATTTGCCGTTGCTTGTATGTTAGGAAGCTTTTCCAACGACCAGACGGCTGCCAGGACGCTGTTGACCCTCATGCAGGACGACGACAAAGACGTCCGCGACTGGGCGACGTTCGGTCTGGGCGTACAAGGCGACCTGGACACCGCTGAGATTCGTGACGGCCTTTGGCAACGATTGGCAGATTCCGATGAGAATGTGCGCGAAGAGGCCATGGTTGGACTGGGTAAACGAAAAGATGCGCGCGTCCTTCCCATGCTCATTGCTGAGCTGAGCCAACCCCAGGTGTCCAGCAGAGTGACGGAGGCGGCCGAGGAACTTCTCGGTGACCAGGATCAATGGAGGGATTCTCATCCCGCCGAACTCGCTGCTGAACTAAAACGGCGCTACCGCGTATGAGAGCGGTTGCGGCACGAGCGGCGGTGTTTCGTGACGTGTGTTTGAACGGTTAAGTGAAGGACCTGGACTGAAACGTATGCGGTGAATTAGGAGCAGCCCGGCAAGGGGCGCGAGGCGAGGGCGCCTCGATATCATGCTCTGAGCGTCAATCGTGGCGGTTCCGCTGAAAGGCAGCAACAGGATCACCCCGTGGCCATCGTACTTCTCTTTCGATGTCCTCACCGTGACCTCTGCAGTTCCACCCTCAACCTTCCCGTAGGTCATGGCGATGTCGGATGTGCCCTTCATCCGCTCTGTCGGAAAAGCCCCTCCGGACACCTCCGCGGTCGCCTCGACGGAGTCTTCTCGTTTTTGCCCGATCGATACGTCCGCTTCAACGTAACGGAATTGTCCTGGGCCGCCAGCGAATGAGGCACAGCGGTGTAAACAGGATCAGGCAGAGACGAATCGATATATTCATGTTGATAGGATTCGGGTGGCTACGGAAGACCGATTCGTTTGACGAGTTCGTCAAACCGCGGATCGTTGCGCAGAGAATCGTAGGCGGGATCCACCTTCAGCAGGATCATTTCGTCGGACCGGTCCTCGTAGGATTGATTCAGCCACTTCAGCGCGGAGTCTTTGTCGCCCAGCGCGATGTAGATCAAGGCGATGTAGGAGGCCGGGAAGTACTGCCGCGCATAACGTTCTTCGAATGACTGCGCCGCCTGCCGCGCCTTTTCCTTGTTTTCCAGAAAAGCCCGGGCCCGGGCAATGAGCGCCTCGTATTCAACGGCGCCCTCGTCTCCGTGTTTAATGGAGTAGTCCTCTGCCTTCGTATACTCCTCCAGCGCCCGCTGGTATTTGCGTTGCGTCAGGTAGACATCGCCGAGCTGGCGGTGCGCCTCCTCGAATTCCGGTGTCTTTGAAAGAACGGCGAGGAGTTCTTTTTCTGCCTCATCATCCCGCCGCGCCAGCCGGAGGAGCCATCCCTTGTTGGTCCCCAGAATGGGCGATGTATTGTCGAACTTCATGGCGTCAGTGATCTGGAGGAGAGCGTCCTGATGCCGTCCCATGGCGGAAAGATAGACCGCCTTCCACTGGAGTCCGGTCGGATAATTAGGATTCGTTTCGAATGCGAGACGGAACTCTTCCTCGGCCTCCTTCCAACGCCAGCGATGTTGAAACAGATAGAACGCCTTGGCGACATGCGCCTCGGCCAGATTCGGCTGCAGCTTCAGGGCGAGTTCAGCCTGCTGGATTGCGGCCGGGAACCCCTGCGCCTCGTCGGTGGGACGAACGATGCTGTAATCGGCGAGAAGGTTGTAACAATCCGCCAGTCCGGAACGGGCGAGCGCAAACTTCTCGTCGATGTCGAGGGCCTTCTGATACAGGGCGATGGCCTGAATGAATCCCTCTCGATTGCGCGTGTTCCAGAGCGCGCGCGCCTGAATGTACAGGTCGTACGCTTCGCAGCTGTTGGTCGGCGGATCCAGAACCTTCCGGCGATCGGCTTCGCTGGGTGTCCATGGGAGATTCTGCAGGACGCCTTCCAGGATCACTCTCCGGAGCGGCAGGAGACGATTCCTGTTCGATGGATCCTTGAGACACGATTGGGCCGATGTCTTCTCCTTCTGGTTCAAATCCGGATAGATCCATCGGACTGCTCCGGTGGAAGGGATGGACAGGTCCGCATGAAAGGACAGTCCTTCGGGACCCCGCTCGAAACCTCCCGTCAGCACTTTGGGTGTTTGAAGGATCTTGCTGGCCGTGAGCGAGTCGACACCGGACCGGGCAAAACTGCGGAGTGTTTCCGGGTTGGGTTTCGCAACAAAGCGGTCGCGCGGGAGGTTCATCAGGGCCGTGATGATATCGGTCGGGAACGCAATCATGTACGCGTCGAGTTCCGGCTCGCCGGAATTGTTCTGGAACGGCATGACGATCACTTCATCGGCGCGCGCGCCATAGAAATAGGACGCAAAGCCTGCCGCCGCCAACAACACCACGGCCACGAGCGCAAGCTGGAGCTGGCGCAGCCGCCGGTGCGCGCGAACGAGTTTGGGGAGCCTGGGCACAATGACTTTTTCAAGGGCGGTGGCCGGCGCAGACAACAGCTTCTGCGCGGCAGGCACGAGCCGCGCGACACTCTTCTCCGGCGCGCGCGCGTCGACGTCCAGCCATTGCGGGGTGCTGATGAGGTACTCCATGGCCCGCGACAGGGGAACGACCTCGATCCGGAACGGAATGACCGGAATCTGGAGAGCCAGGGCGCGCTCGACCTCTCGCTGGACCTGGGGCGATTCGTTCGACGAAGCGGAGAAAATCAGAACCAGCGCCCGGCTGGATCGCAGGGCGTCGGCGAGGGCGGCCGGGTATTCAACGCCTTCGGGAATGTCGCGCGGGGCCATCCAGCAGCGGACCCCATTGGCCTCGAGCGTCGAACAGGCCGATTCGGCCCAGGGCGTGTCCTTTGAGGAATAGCTGATGAAGACGTCGTGAGTCATCTCACTTGAACCGCGCGTCGCGCGCGCGATATTTAGCCTTAAACGCCAGAGCGAGTCAATTGCAGCCGAAACGCCATCCGCCGACGGCCCGTTCCGGCGCCAGATCGCAATTGACATTCGCCGCGCGAAGCACAGAATAGGCGGCTTATGCCCGTGGTGCTGCCCGCGGTTCTGATGGTCGGTTTTACCGGACATCGCCATCTTTCCGACGAAACGACTTCCCGCGCCCGCATTCTCGAATTCCTCGAAGCCCGAAAAACGGGCGCCCAACGGCTGGTTTGCGGGGTGACCTCCGTTGCCGCCGGCGCCGACCTTCTGTTTGCCGAGGCCTGCATGCAGCTCGGCCTGCCTCTGCGCATCCTTCTGCCGATGCCGCGGGAACAGTTCCGGGAGGACTTCGATGCGCCGGACTGGGACCGCGTCGAGCGGACGCTTCGTTATGCGATGTCCGTTGAGGTGACGGGCGAGGGCTCCGCACGCGATGTGCGGTATTACGAATGCGGTGTCCGGACCGTACAGGAGTGCAATGTGCTCGTCACGCTATGGGATGGCGAACCCTCCCGGGGGGTGGGCGGAACCGAACAGATCGTGACCTTCGCAAAAGCGCAGGGCCGCGCCATCCACTGGATTCACAGTCGCGCGGGGACGGTCACGGAATTCAATCCGGAGCCATCGCCGGCCGATCCCGAACTGGATTTCCTCAACGCCCTTCCCGACCCCGAACCCGCGCCACCGACCGGCACGCCCGGAGAGCTGGCCGGCGCGTGGCTCAAAAAGATCGACAACGGGGCCAACCACGCGTCTCCGCAAACGCGGCGTCTTGCCGCCATTCCAATATTGTGCACGGCCGCCGCGTCGTTGCTGACGGCCGTCGGCGCGGTTTCCGGCCATGGGGCGCTGTTTCTGGGAGGATCGGCGCTGGGCCTCATCGCGCTGACGCTGCCCCGCCTGCTGCGGCTCAATGAGCGCCATGTCGCCTGGGCGCGGATCCGGACCGCCACGGAGGTCGCGCGCTCGCATCTGGCGTTCTGGAAAACTCCGGGCATCTACAACGCGATTGGACCGGACGCCATTCCTGAACTCTCCGGCATGCTGGCGTCACTGAACTATCTGAAGATGTCGGAACAGGCGGGAATGCACGCGGATCTGGAAGACTTCAGGCGAAGTTATCGCGAGCAGCGCGTTCAGGACCAGATCGACTATTTCTCCCGTCATGCCGCGCTGGCCGAGCGCCGGGCGCGACTCCTCAGCAGAGTCGTCACAATTGCGGTGCTTGCCGCGCAGGGCGCCATCATCGCCGTCCTGATTCAGGACTCCGGAATGGCTTCAATTTCCGCCGGTAACTGGAAACCTGCCCTGCGGCTCGCGGCGACCATCTTCTTTCAGATCGCCGCCGTGTCGGGCGCGGCCCTGGCCGTCAATGATTACAAGCGCCGTCGCCGGCGATACCGGGAATTGGAGAGCCGGCTCCGGGACTGGGACCGACAGCTGCAGGTGGCCCAGACCTGGCCCGTGTTCCTGCAGATTACAGGGATGGTGGAGCGGGCCCTGCTGGCGGAGATCTTCGAATGGCGCCTGTTCATCCGTAACAACAAACTTCGTCGCGGCATATGAAACGAATCCTTTCCCTGGACGGTGGTGGTATCCGGGGTGTCTTCACGCTCGAAATCCTCTTGCGCATGCAGCAGCTGCTGCGCGCTCACACCGGCTCGCCCAGGGGTGTCCTGGCGGATCACTTCGACCTCTTTGCCGGAACGAGCACGGGGGCCATCATTGCGACCTGCCTGAGCTGGGGAATGGACGTGGAGGATATCCTTGCGCTCTATGTGGAACACGGCAGGACGATGTTCCAGCACGTTCCGTGGTACCGGCCCGTCAAACGGATGTTTGTGTCCCGATATGAAGCCAGACCTCTCTCGGCGCTTCTGCAGCGAATTTTTTCCGAAGATGGCGACGGCGCGGAACCGGCGCTGCTGAGCACCGGACGACTGAAGACGCTGCTGCTCGTCGTGGTGCGCAATCACACGACTGGCTCCGCATGGCCGATCACCAACAATCCGCGCGCAAAATACAACGATCCCGCTCTGCCGGACTGCAATCTGAATGTTCCTCTGTGGAAAATCGTTCGCGCCAGCGCCGCCGCGCCGGTCTTCTTCGATCCCGAGGAGATCGTTCTGGGAGGACAGAAGTTCGTCTTTGTCGATGGCGGAATCACTCCGTACAACAATCCCGCTCTGATTGCGGCGCTCACCGCGATTCTTCCCGCATACAACATCGGCTGGGAGCCGGGGCCGGAGAAGATCCGCCTGGTCTCCGTGGGCACGATCCGCGTGACGTCCGCCGATCTGCAGCGAACGGCGCGGCAGATGTGGCTGGGATACCATCTTCCCCGGATTCCAGCGGCATTGATGCAGGGCGTCTCCCAGGAACAGGACTACCTCTGCCGATGCCTGGGCGCCTGTCTGCACGGCGAAGAACTCGATTCCGAAATCGGAAATCTGATTCCTCTGGCCGTTCCGGGCCCCAGGTGGTTCAGTTATGTGCGTTACAACCAATCGTTTCTCGGCGACGACGCGCAGAAACTTCTTGCGCGCTCTCCAGGAATCTCCAAACTCGATGCTGTCGATGCCATTCCACTTTTGCGGGAAACCGGCCGGATGTATGCGGAGAGAAATGTTGCCCTGGAACATCTCCTGTGAGTTGCGTCTGCCTGGAGGGGCGGTCTATGTTTCCCACCTATTCATTGAGTGTTGGCTGTTCACTATTAACTGTTTCACTAGGGAATTCCTCCAT
>DASUFH010000276.1:0-11372 GCA_036274645.1 Terriglobia bacterium | reverse complement strand
TAGTGAACAGCCAACAGTTAACGAATAAGTGGGGAAAGGGGACGGCCCCTCCGGCCAGTGAAGCGATGCAAAAAGTCCATTTCATAATCGACAACAGCCAATGGAAAACGGACATCCAGGGGACGTCGTCGGTCAAGGGAGCCCGCGTGCTACACTACCCGCCGTATGGGCCCTGCGGTCGGAAGGACTCTCGTTTCGCGCGCGGAAATTGATCGCCGTGTGGCGGAAATGGGACGTGAGATTTCCCTGGATTACATGGATCGCGCGCTCACGGTGGTGGGCATTCTGAACGGCAGTTTCGTTTTTGTTTCCGATCTGATTCGCCGGATCGATCCGGCGATTCCACTGGAAGTGGATTTCATGGCCATCTCAAGCTACCGGGACGGCGTCACGCCGTCTGCGGCGCGCATCATCAAGGACCTCGACTCCCCGATTGCCGGCAAGGACGTGTTGATTGCGGAAGACATCCTGGATTCGGGCGCGACGTTGCGGTGGGTTAGCGCGCTGCTGGCTGCCCGCGGGGCGCGGTCGATCCGCGTGGCCGCTCTGCTGGAGAAGGCGAATCCCGGACGACAATATGATGGCCGCCTGGATTACGTGGGTTTTCAGATCGCCAACGACTTCGTGATCGGGTATGGACTCGATTACGCGCAGCGCTATCGCAACCTGGAGAACATTCATGTTCTCGACGGGGCCAACATCGCATGAACTCCGAAACCGCCTCCACGAGGGAGTCCGCGTTCCTCTCGACCCTGGTGGAGATCAATCACGAAATCACGTCGATTCTGAACCTCGATCAACTGCTCAAGAAGATCGCCGAGTTGACCGGACGAATCGTTCCCTACCAGATCTTCGCCATCTTTCTGGTGGATGACGCGCGGCAGGACCTCTATTACCGGTTCGGCATCGGGCATGCCAAGGACATTGTCCAGGGACTGCGCATTGGATTTGGCGAAGGGTTGATCGGCACCGCCGCCGCCGAGCGCAAGCCGGTCGTGGTGGACGATGTCCGTAACGATCCACGCTACATCGAAGTCGTCGAGGCCGCGCGCAGCGAGCTGGCCGTGCCCCTGATCTCGAAAAACCGTGTGGTCGGCGTCCTCGATATCGAAAGTCCGGAGGTCGGTTACTTTCGGGAAGAGCAGGTGCGCCTGCTGAATCTTCTGGCCAGCCAGATCGCCATCGCCATCGAGAACGCCAAGATCTACGAAAGCGAGCGGCGCAGCAGCCAGACCCTGGCTCTGCTTTATGACGTCAGTCTGGAAATGAGCTCGACGCTGGAAGTGGACGAAGTCATCCGCAAGATCGCCGCCGCGGTCCGTTCGGCCGTCGACTATCAGATCTTTTCGATCTTCCAGCTCGATGAGCGGGCCGGCACGTTGCAGCCCAAGGTGATCATCCGCTCCAACGAGCGCGAGTTTCGAAAACTTTCCGTTCCCCTCGGCAAAGGACTGGTCGGCGCCGCCGCGCTGCTCAAGAAGCCGGTGCGGGTGGGTCATGTGTTGAGCGATCCCCGCTACATTCCGGTCCATGAGGAGACACGCTCCGAGATGGTGGTGCCGCTCACCTACAAGGGCCGGGTGATCGGGGTGGTGGATCTCGAGAGCACCGAGGTCGAGTACTTTACCGAGTATCACCAGCAGCTTCTCATGACGCTTGCGTCGCGCATCGCGTCGGCCCTCGTCAACGCCGAACTCTATGCCCGCGTTTCGGAGAACGAGCGCCGCATGGACCGGGAGATGAAGATCGCCCGCGAGATTCAGTTGCGCCTGATGCCGGAGGAAATTCCGTCGGTCGATCCGCTCGACATCGCCGTGACGTTCAAGTCCGTCGCTCATCTGGGAGGGGACCTCTACGATTTCATCGAGTTCGACGACGGCCGGCTGGCCATCGTGGTCGGCGACGTGGCGGGCAAGGGCGCGCCCGCGGCGCTCTACGCGGCCCTGTCGAGCGGCATCATCCGCACACGCGCCACGAGAAAATATCCGCCGGGCCAGATGCTGGAACTGGTGAACAAGACGCTTTACGAGCGCCCCATCGAAAGCCAGTATTGCGCTCTCACCTACGCCGTCTTCGAGCCGAAAACGCGCACAATCGCCATGGCCAATTCCGGCCTGCCCTATCCGCTCCTGCTGCGGGACGGCTCGGCCAGATTCCTCGATCTGGCCGGCATTCCGGTCGGGCTGCTGCCCGAAACCAAATATCAGGAACTGGAACTGCAACTCCTCCCCGGGGATGTCCTGGTGCTGTATTCCGACGGACTTGTCGAGGCTCGCAACGAAACCGATGAAGATTTCGGGTTAAAGCGTCTCGCGCAGGTCATCACGGAAAACGGCGGCGAGTCCGCCCAACACATCGTGACGGCTGTGAACAATGCCGTCGATGAGTTTGTCGGCCGCGTCCCCCCGCACGACGATCGAACGCTGATCGTCATCGGCGTGAACTCAGACTGACAGGGGCAGGGGGACAGCCTCCGGAGGCTGTCCCCCTGTCCTCAATTTAAGTTCCGAACGATCGCCGCCATCTCTTCGTGAATCCGGCCGTTGGACGCGAGAATCTCCCGCATGTCGATTGAAAACGGCCGCCCTTCGAAATCGGTGATGCGCGCCCCCGCTTCGGCGGCAATCAGCGTCCCCGCCGCGGTGTCCCATGGATGCAGCCCCAGTTCCCAGAAGCCATCACACCGCCCCGCCGCCAGATAGCAGAGATCGAGCGCGGCTGAGCCGCCGCGTCTCACGGCCTGCGCTTCCGTGAGGAAGCCGCGGAACTGCGCCAGGACTCTGTCGAGGCGGTCCCGAAAGTCGTAGGGGAATCCCGTGATCAGAAGCCCTTCCGCCAGGCGGTTCACGTTCGAGACCTGCAGCCGTTCTCCATTGAGGAACGAGCCCTTGCCCCGGGCCGCGCTGAACAGTTCATCGCGCAGGGGTTCGTAAACCACGCCGCAAACGACGGTCCCATCCATCTCGACGCCGATGGACACGGTATAGGCGGGGTACTGATGCGCGAAGTTCGTCGTTCCATCGAGCGGATCGACGATCCAGCGGGTGGCGGACGACACGCCCACCGCGCCGGACTCCTCGGCCAGAATGGCGTCTTCGGGGAACCGGTCGCGAATGCCCGCCAGAATCAGCGCTTCGCTTTCCTTGTCCGCCCGCGTGACCAGGTTGGCGCGCCCTTTGTATTCGATACCTTTCTCTCTCCCGACGTACCCGCGCAGGACGGCGCCTGCGCGACGGGCGAGATCGATGGCGGTTGTGAGTCGGTCTTCTGTGTGTGACATGTCCTGCCTGTCGCGAAACCCAACGAGTGTAACCCGAATGTCGGCGCGCGAATGTCGGCGCGCTCTTGTGCGCTCACGACGACTATTGTATTAATCGCTCCCCGATGGCGATGGCGTTGTGGGAATAGCCTCCAGGTCCGTTCACTCCAAACTCACGCGTTCCGAGTTGATGCGGCGCGTGCGCAGCAGCGGCACCGCGCCCGAACTGCGCCTGCAGGAAGCGCTCCGCGCCGCGCGTCTCCGTTTTCAGACATCCGTCGCCGGTTTACCCGGCAAGCCGGACATGGTGTTCCGGTCGAGGAAGCTGGCGGTATTCGTGGACGGTGAGTTCTGGCACGGCATCCAGTGGCAGAAGCGCGGCCTCAACAGCCTGGCCGAACAATTCGTGGGGAACCCGTCCCGGGAATACTGGATAAAGAAGATTCTCGGTAACCAGAGACGCGATTGCGCCGCCACCGACGCGCTGCTTGCGCGGGGTTGGACGGTGCTGCGGTTCTGGGAAGGCGATGTGAAGCGAAATGTTCAGGGGTGCGTGGACCGAATCCGGTTGGCGCTTGCCGGTGTGGAGCCCGGGCCGGCGGCGTTTGCGCCGGCAAAAACGTTCGTGGCGGCCGCTCCGGTTCCGGCCGATGAGCGGCGCGGGCTTGAAGCGCTGGGATGGCGGCGCGTCGAGTCCACGAATTGCGCGCTGACATTCGCCACGCTGCCGCTGGATCTCGGCGACGTCACATCGCCGTTTGTCGTCATTAATGCCGCGGCAATCGAGGGGACTCGATCGCAGGGCAGGGTTCTGGCCCGCGCTCTCCACGCGCTGAGCCGGCGCGGCTACGGCGTGGACGTGCTGATTGCGGGAGCGCGCCGTTTCTTTATCGTCGGGGTGTACGGCGCTTCGAACCGGGAAATGCCAGAGGCGGGCCGTCGCATTCGTCCTCGATTCCTGAGCGGATTCATGGCCAGGCATCCCCGCGTTCGCTGGAACTTCCGGCGTGCGCCGCGCCGCGACCCGGCCGATTGGCCGCTGGTCTGGCTCGCCGAAAGTTATCTGGCGCCGGCGATCACCGAGATCATCCGCACGGGAGCCCTCTCGCGCGCCGGCACTCCCCCACTTATTCATTAATTGTTGGCTGTTCACTATTAACTGCTTCACTTAGACATTTGTCATTCCGTATCCGGCCAACGAACTGTCAGCCGACAAACCGACCAACGAACAAATAATTAAGTGAAGCAGTTAATAGTGAACAGCCAACAATTAATGAATAAGTGGGGGACGGCCGGGACAGCCGTTCCCAAACACTGCTATCCTCCCGCTTATGCGAAACGCGCTTCTCCTGCTGACCATCGGCGTTCTGGCGACGGCCGCGCTCGCCGACGACTGGCCCCAGTATCTCGGTCCGGACCGCACCGGCGTTTACAAAGGCGCGCCGCTCGCAGACTCCTGGCCGTCCACCGGGCCTCGCGTGGTCTGGACCAAGACCGTGGGTGAAGGCTTCAGCGGTCCGGTTGTGGTTCAGAATCGCGTGATCTTCTTTCATCGTGTCAAAAACGAGGAGGTCGTCGAATCCTTCGACGCCCGCACGGGCGCAGGCCAGTGGCGGTACGCGTATCCCACGGCCTATCGCGATGACTTTGGTTTCGACGAAGGGCCGCGCGCCGTGCCGGTCGTGGCCAACGGCATCGTTTATACGTTCGGCGCGGAAGGGCAGCTTCACGCCATCGAACTCGCCACCGGCAAGCGGGTCTGGATGGAAGACACGATGCGCCGGTTCAATGTGAAAAAGGGATACTTCGGCGCGGCCGGTTCGCCGCTGGTCGAAGATGGACGCGTGATCGCCAACATCGGCGGAGAGAAAGCCGGCATCGTGGCGTTCGACGCCAGGACCGGCAAAGTGTTGTGGACGGCGACCACCGATGAGGCGAGCTATTCCTCGCCCGCCGGCGCGACCATCGGTGGCCGGCGTCTGGTGATTTTCCTGACGCGCAGCGAACTGGTGGGCCTCGATCCGGCGACCGGCGCGGTGAAGTTCCAGCGGCCGTGGCGCGCGCGTCAGGCGGCGTCGGTGAATGTGGCGACGCCGATCGTTGTGGGAGACCTCATTTTCGTTTCAGCGGAATACGGCCCCGGCGCCGGTGTCTTCCGCTTCGATGGGTCGAAGCTGACCGAACTGTGGACATCCGACGAAGTCCTCTCCAACCATTACGCCACCAGCATTTATAAGGACGGGATCCTGTACGGATTTCACGGACGGCAGGATGTGCCGCCAGGGCCCAGTCTGCGCGCCGTCGAATTCCGGACCGGCAAGGTTCGCTGGTCTCAGGACAACTATGGCGCCGGCAGCGTCACGCTGGCCGGCGACCGCCTGATCATCATGCGCGAGAACGGCGAACTGGTTCTGGCCCCCGCCACGCCGGACGCGTTTCGTCCGATCGCCCGCGCCAAAATTCTTGCCGCAACCGTCCGGGCCTTTCCTGCTCTGGCCGACGGCTTCTTTTATGTGCGGAACGAAAACACGCTGGTCTGTCTCGACCTTCGAAAGGCGGCGCAGTGAGAACTGCTGGTTGGTTATTGATTCTGATACTGGGCGCTGCGCCGCTGTCCGGGCAGCCGCAGACGGAATCCATCTGGACCAGGCTCGACCGCGCGACCTCGGACTTCCAGGCCGGCCGCGTTAACGAAGCGGCCGCGGGGTTTGACGCCGTGGCGAAAGCGGCTCCCGACCTTGCGCCTCAATTGTGGCAACGCGGAATCGCGCTGTACTATGCGGGCCGCTACAAGGATTGCCGCGCGCAGTTCGAATCGCATCGCACAGTGAACCCGAACGACGTCGAAAATGCCGCCTGGCATTTTCTGTGCGTGGCGCGCGCCGAATCGCCCGCGAAAGCCAGGGCTGCGCTTCTGCCGGTCGGGCCCGACGCGCGCGTTCCCATGCGCGAGATCTATGAGATGTTTCGCGGAACGCTCACACCGGACGACGTACTCAAAGCAGGCAAGGGAAGTCCGCAGGCGGAGTTTTATGCCCATCTTTATGTGGGGCTCTATTTCGAAGCGACCGGCAACGCCGGCCGGGCCCGTGACGAAATACGGGCGGCGGCAGCCGATCGGTTTGCCGCAGCGGGAGGATATATGCATGACGTGGCAAAGGTTCACGCGGCGCGGTTGAAGTGACGCCCCGTTCCCTCCCCACTTAATCATTAATTGTTGGCTGTTCACTATTAACTGTTTCACTTAATGGCATTCGTCCTTCCGTTGACTGAAGGGACGAACGTGGCTATTCGGGCATCCGACGAAGGCAAAATGCCACTAAGTGAAATAGTTAATAGTGAACAGCCAACAATTAATGATTAAGTGGGGAAGCCACCAGGGGCGATCCCCTCCCATCCATCAACGGAATGAGAAGTTCACCCCTCCACTGACCGCGTTTTCTCCCGTCGTCCGGCCGTAGTTCACCGAAAAGCGCGTGGCCCGTCCGATATTAGCGCTGAATCCGACCGCGCCCGCCACGTAGTCCCGAAAGCCGGCGGCATTCAAACGGATCGCGAAGCGGTCGTCTCCATTGGGAATGGCGTCCTGGAGCGCGGCGGATATGGCGGTCAGGCGGAGCGCTCGCGTCAGCAGGCCCGTCGGCACGCCGGCCGCAACAGTGGAGTCGGCCGGGCTGAGGGCAAAACACCATGCGCCAGTAGCCGGCAGGCTGGATCCCAGACACTGTCCGGATGGAGGCGTGGTGAACTGGATGACCGGGAAATAGGTTTCTCCCGGGGTGGGCGATGTCGTGACCTGCGCGAACGCGGGAACCGACAGCACACACACGACAAAGAAGCCGATAACAATCCTGCGCATGGAATCTCCTGTTCGTTGAAACGATTTCTTGAAAACGGCGCCTGAACAATCGGTCCTGCGGATTTCTCGATGCGCCGGAAAAACGGTTTCTGCGGCGACGCTGGCGTTCGACGCGCGCCTCGCGGCGGTGGAGCGCGCGTCACGTGCTAGACTGCGCCGCATGCGGAAATATCTCATCGGGACATTTTTTGTCGCTGTGATTTTGGCGAGCGCTCTCCTGTCGGCCGAAGACAGCTCCGCGCTGCTCACGATCGATCACTACGTGCGGACGCGCTCCATGGTTCCCGCCATCGCAGGCCAGACCGTTCAGCTCTACGTGCGCGAGCGCGCGCTGGCCGGTCAAGCGCTGCGGACGGCGAAGTTCACCGATCGCGTCGTCCTCTTCGTGCACGGAGCGGGAACGCCGGCCGAAGTCGCCTTTGATGTGCCGCAGGAGGACTACAGCTGGATGGCTTATCTGGCGCGCGCGGGCTTCGATGTGTTTTCCGTGGACATGACCGGCTACGGCCGTTCGACCCGGCCCGAGCCGATGAACGATCCATGCAATCTGACCGCGCAGCAGCAGGCGGCCCTGATTCCATCGCTGCTGGCGGGGAGCTGCAACCCCGCCTACACGCGGCAGCTCACCACAATCGCGTCGGATCACGCCGACATTGACGCCGTGGTCGACTACATTCGCAGCCTGCGTCATGTGGATCGCGTGAGCATGGTGGCGTGGTCGCTGGGCGGCCCACGCGCCGGCGGCTATGCCGCCTGGCGTCCGGAACGCGTTTCGAAACTCGTGCTGCTGGCGCCCGGCTACAACCGGAACTCGGCCGCGTCGGCTCCCCAGACGTTGCCGGGAAACGGCGCGCCCGTGAATACGCAGTCGCGCGCGGATTTCAACGCCAACTGGGATCGGCAGGTGGGCTGTGAGCGGCAATACGATCCGGCCGTGAGCGACTCGGTATGGCGCGCGATGATGGAGTCCGATCCCGTGGGCGCCACGTGGGGGCCCGGCGTGCGCCGCGCGCCCAACACGACGACGTGGGGATGGAACGCCGCCGCCGTCGCCAAAATGACGACGCCAACTCTGATGGTGGCCGGCGTCCACGACAAGCAGGTCAGTCCGGAACTGGTGCGCAATCTCTACGCGGATCTCGGCGCCAGAGAAAAAGTGTTCGTTGATCTCGCCTGCTCTTCGCACAATGCAATGTGGGAGCGCAACCACCTTCTGTTGTTCAAAGCCTCGCTCGAATGGCTGACCGACGGCGCAGTGGATGGCAAAAAGGAAGGAATCCTGCAACTCGGTTACTGACAGGCCACTGAACCCCGGAGGTGTTCGGCATGAGGCTGATTCTTCATAATCTCGAACCCATACATTGGGCGCTGGCCGGCGCCGGTGTCGCCTTCGTTACCCTCGCGCTGCTGGTCGTGGCCAACCGCAGGCTCGGAATCTCAACCGGCCTGGAAGATATCTGCAGTCTGGCGCTGCCCGCGCCGTATTTTCGCCGGTCCGCCGTGGCGGCGGGCCGCGGCTGGCGGCTGCCCCTGCTGGCCGGGCTGGTGATCGGCGGCTTCCTGTCCGCGGTCTGGGGTGGCGGATGGGCGCCGATCTGGGGAATGGGGATTTTCGACGAGGTGATCGGTCTCGGTCACTTCGGCAAACTCGTGTGGATGTTCATCGGCGGGCTTTTCATCGGGTTCGGCACGCGCCTGGCCGGGGGATGCACGAGCGGTCACGGGATCTTCGGCCTGTCGAACCTCGAGCGGCCAAGTGTGCTCTCCACGATCAGCTTCATGGTGGCGGGAATCGTCACGACGAACGTCATTTACCGGTTCGTCTTTCACTGGTAGCGCCATGACGTTTCTCTATCTCGCCCTCGGCGCGCTCTTCGGCCTGATTCTCAGCCGTTCCGGCGCCGCGGACTACGGCTTTATTCAGGGCATGTTCCTGTTTGCGAACCTCCAGCTCTACGGCATTCTCGCCGTTGCCGTCGGGCTGACCGCGCCCGGCCTCTGGCTGATCCGGCATTACGGGCGAACGCTCACGGGCCGGCCCATCGAGATCGAACGGAAAGCTCTTCATCGCGGCAACGTTGTCGGTGGCGTGCTGTTCGGCGTGGGATGGTCGATCACCGGGATGTGCCCCGGTCCGATCCTCGTCAATCTCGGCGAAGGCAAAGTCTACGCGCTCGCCGCGCTGGCTGGCGCGCTGATCGGGGCCGGCGTCTTCGGGTCGCTGTATTCCACATTTCAGCGGTGGTTCGGGCTGCCGGCGCTGAAGGTGGGTACGGGTGAAGGCTAATCCCCCACTTAATTGTTAATTGTTGGCTGTTCACCATTAACTGCTTCACTTAATGGATTCTGCGTTTGTCGGTTAGTCCTTCCGTTGCCGTAATGCACAAATGCTCAAGTGAAGCAGTTAATGGTGAACAGCCAACAATTAACAATTAAGTAGGGAAACACCAAAGCCTATTGTTTGTCCTCACCCGTCGCGCGGGAGATGGGCGGCGCTATTCGCGCCGTCGCTGCAGATGCCAGCCGGCGCTGTACACCACCAGAGCCAGGGCGAGAGTGATTGAGCCCGAGATGCTCGCCCGGCGCAGAAAGACCTTCAGCGCTGCGGTTCCGGCGCGCTCGCCGATGCTGAGCGCGCCAATCCACGCTCCCACGATCAGGGAAATCGAGGCCGCGGCGACGATAAATGCCGTCCGCCAGCGCCATGGAGACTTTGCCGCGCGTGGTGAAATGGGCGCGGCGGATCCCGTGGCGGCCCATTGCCGGAACCAGAAGGCCAGTAGCGCCAGGCCTGCGACCGTGCTCCCGTGTTGAAGCAGCGTGTAGACCCGCACGTGATAGTTGTCGACGGAGAAGAGGACTGTTTGCAGCAGCGGAATGGCCAGGACGACGAATCCGTCGAAGTGTGTGAACGCGTCCCAAAGATCGTGGGTGGCGGCGCCGGCAACAAGCGAGATGGCGACGCCAATCCAGTTCGGCGGCCGAGCCGCGGTTGGCCGAGTGGTTGCGGTGATGCGTTCCCGCAGACCCTCCGGCAGCAGAGTGATGAGCGGTCGCTTCAGAATCGCATGAAAGAACGCGTAAACGATCAGACCCACCGGCAGGCAAAACCAGAAAAGCCCAGAGAAGCTGTGGCTCGCCTTTCCGGGAAGGCGGTTGGAGAAAAAGTAGGGAAGGTCCGGTGTGATGCTGCCAATGACCAGCGCAGACAGCACGCCATAGCGTCCAAGCCACCGTCGCAGGGGAACAGCGGCAGCCGGATGTGAAAAGGTGAACGGCATTTCAGGTGTGCGTCAGACCGATCGGAAGTCCTTCACGGACATTGGTGATTCTGTCGATCATCATGGCTTCCAATCTCCCGGGAAACTGTCTGGGCAAAACGCCTCACCGCGGCGGTCGGGCCCGAAGCAGCGCCCGAAGCGCGCCGGAACCGCCATCGTGTGGCCCCGCTTCACAGCAGGCGAGGACCGCGCACGACGCGGTCAGCCATTCCGCCACGCTTTCGCGAAGCGTAGCGATCCCGGCCGGTGATCGCAGTCCCTTGCCGTGGATGATTCGTATGGCGCGTTTCCGGTCGGGGCGCTGCGCTGTTTCGATAAAGCGCTCGAGTTCCCGCCGCGCTTCCTCCCGGGTACGTCCATGCAGATCCAGTTCCCCTTCAATCGGGATTCTTCCGGCCCGCAGATCGCGAAACAACCCTTTCTGAATGCCCGGTCTTCGGAATCCACGGTCTTCGTTGACGACGGCGCAATCCTCACGCCGTTGCGTTTGAATGGGTTCCCTCTCTCGCTGCATCCTGCTGGCGGCCGCGAGATTCGGGCTTGTCAGCCGACGCACTCCTGCCATGGCTTCGTGGAAAATTTCAGGATCCCCGTCCGGCGAGTTGTCCCTGCGTCGCATAATCCGCTTCCAGAATATACATTCGCGTCCCTCGGACAGGACCGCAATAGCGCAGATTTTGTATATGCTGCTCGGGAAAGGAGCGTGTGGCGATGCGTCCTCAGCCTCTTGTCGTGGTCACCGACGTCGAAGCCAGCAGCCGCTGGTACCAGCGACTGCTCGGATGCCACAGCGATCACGGCGGTCCCGAATATGAGCGCCTCGTGTACCAGGGCGAACTGGTCCTGCAACTCCATAGCTTCGAGGTGGATCATGATCATGGTCGGATCGGGGATCCCGACGACCGGCCATACGGTAACGGCGTTCTGCTGTGGTTCGAGATCGATGACTTCGACGCCGCCGCCCGCCGGGCCG
>DASUFH010000275.1:0-14795 GCA_036274645.1 Terriglobia bacterium | reverse complement strand
CTGCCGGCGCCAGGGGCGGGACGGCAGGGGCCGGTACGGGCCGTGGGACGGGAGCGCCCGCCGGCGGCGCGTCTGCGCCAGCAGGCCGTGGGGCAGGTACGGGGCCAGGAGCAGGAACGGGAGCAGGCCGTGGCGCGGGAGCGGCGCCGGGAGGAACGGGAGCAGGCCGTGGCGCGGGAACGGCGCCGGGAGGAGCGACTGGAGGCGCAGGCCGTGGAACGGGGACGACTCCTGGCGGCGCGGCCACGCCCGCGGGCCGTGGGGCGCCGGCGGCGGGCGCCGGGACGGCTACCGGCGCCAGGGGCGCGGCCGGGCGTGGCGCCGGCGTCCTGACGCCCGCCGCAAACACCAATGGAAATACGCCCGCAATTCCCGTGCCGACCATCTCCCAGCAGAATGGCGGGATCATTCGGCGAAACTGGACCTTCGACCGCCCGGGTAAGCATGAATTGGCCGCCTCTCTGATCCTCGCGGACGGCCGTCGCCTCACGGCAAAATCGACTGTCGAAGTTCTGGCTCTGGAACCGGCGCCAAATACCGCCCGCAATATCATCCTCTTTGTTGGAGACGGTATGGGTGGTGTGGAGCGGACGGCCGCACGCATCGCCAGCAAGGGTGTCGAAGGCGGAAGGGCGCGCGGTCTGCTCGAAATGGACCAGATGGAAATGATGGGACTCGTCATGACGTCGAGTCTCGATGCGCTCGTGACCGATTCGTCGCCGGGCGCTTCGTCATGGGCAACCGGGAACAAGAGTCTCAACAACTGGCACGGCGTTTATCCGGACAACACCGGACCGGTCACCGGTGTGGAGGCAACGCTGGATCGCGATCCTCAGGCGGCCGCGCCGTTCCTGGACAACCCCAGAGTGGAGAACATCGCGGAGTTCCTCCAGCGGACCCGCCGGATGTCGACGGGAGTCGTTTCCACCGTCGCCGTCACCGACTCAACGCCGGGCTCCTTCAGTTCACATGCCATTCGCTACGCTCAGGCGGCCATTGCCGAACAAATGCTTTCCGCCGGTCACTCCGTGATCCTCGGCGGCGGCGCGAAATATTTTCTCCCCGCCGGCGATCCTCTGCTGCGAAACATCGTTTCGGCCCGTTCGGACAAGCGCAATCTCGTCGACGAATTCAAACAGGCCGGCTTCACGTTTGTATCGACGGCAACCGAGCTGGAAGCGGCGGGCGCCAGTGACAAACTGCTGGGTCTGTTTCATGGGGCGGAACTCGCCAGCCGGTATGACCGGATGCGCGCCGCGTCCGGTAATCCATCCGGTCTCGAGGCCGTCGGCCAGTTTACCGATCAGCCGACTCTGGAAGCGATGACGCGTCAGGCCATTAATGTGCTGAGCCGAAATCCGCGTGGGTTCTTTCTCGTGGTTGAGGCGGGATCCATCGATCGCGAACTCCACCGGCTGGATCCGAATCGCGCCATTGACGAGGTCATCGAACTCGATAAGGCCATCGGCGTCGCCCGGACGTGGGCCGCGGAGCGGGGAAACAGGGAGACGCTCATTCTGGTCACTGCCGACCATGAGACCTCCGGGCTGGCGCTGACCGGCGTCAACGAAAATGGCCGCGCCAGTTCGCGCGCGTTTCCCAATTACGTCGATAAGAATGAAGACGGTTTTCCCGACGACTTTCAACCCGAACTCAGCCTGACGTTCGATTTTGCCAGCGGGTTCAACCCACCGAGGGATAACCGCGTGTACGACCTGCCGCGGAATCTCAAGGATCTGAATCCCACCACGACAATGAATCCTGGCGTGGGCGGAGTGTCCGGGCATTCAGCGGTGGATGTGCCAATTGGCGCGGCCGGGCGCGGCGCCGCCCTGTTCAATGGGACCATGGACAATACCGAAATCTTCTTTCGCATGCTGCGTGTTCTCGGCGCGCCGCGTCCGAAATGAGGACGTGGTGTTGACAGTTCCCGCCTCTTTCCCGTTCTGATGAAGATTCTGCACGTCAGTTCCGCGCGCGCCTATGGCGGCGGTGAGAAGCACCTGGCCGGTCTCGCCAGAGGGCTGGCCGCAAAAGGACACGAGATTTTTCTGGCGTTGCGGTCGCCGGAACTGTTCCGTGAAAGACTCGGCGATATTTCCTCCGACCACGTCTTCACGCTTCCTCTGCGCAACGCGTTCGATCTTCCCAGCGGCCGCAAGCTTGCGCGAATACTCCGCGATCACAAAATCGATATCGTTCACGCGCACGTGGCGCGCGACTATCCCGTGGCGGCCCTGGCCGCGCGTCGCTCCGGTTCCCGTCTGGCGCTGACTCGCCATCTCCTGTTTCCGCTGCAAGGCCTGCATCGGATTGCGTTGTCCAACGTATCTCGTGTGATCGCCGTTTCCCGCGCTGTGGAGAAGGCTCTTCGAGACCAGCGGATCTTCGATCCCGGCCGGATCGTTGTGGTCGCCAACGGAGTCGATGCCGAACGATTCGTTCCGGCGCCGGAGGCGCGTTCCGGTTCTGAGATCTCTTTGCGGGTCGGTATTGTGGGTGAATTGAGCCCCGTCAAGGCGCAGGAAGATTTCCTGCGCGTGGCGGCCGTTGTCGCCAGCGACTTTACGGGAAATGTGGAGTTCCTGATCGTTGGAGAGGATCAGTCGCCTTCCCGGGCGTATCGAGCGCGGCTCGAACGCCTGATCGCGGATCTGCGACTCGGAGGACACGCGCGCCTGATGGGACACCGCGGGGAGGAGGAGATGCCCGCAATCGTCGGATCCTTCGATGTGCTGGTTTCGACTTCACATCAGGAGGCCTTTGGCATGGCTATGGCCGAGGCTATGGCCTGTGGAGTTCCCGTGGTTGCGTCCGGAACGGAGGGCGCTCGCGAAATCGTGGAGGACGGCGTTACCGGCGTCATCACGCCCATTGGCGACACGAAGATGATGGCGGCGGCCGTCGTGGCCCTGCTTCAGGATCCCGGGCAGCGTCGCGCCTTCGGACAGCGCGCGGTTTTATCGGCGCGGCGGCGTTTCAGCCTGCAGCGCATGGTGGATGAAACCGAGAAAGTCTATGAAGAAATCCTGAGAGAACAGTGAATTGGGGGTTGGGGACAGAGAGCGCCCCCCGTTCCCGTCTGCTGTAGGGGCGGTCTATGACCGCCCATGATCTTGAAATCGGCATCCAGCAAAACTGCGCGGTGGACACCCGGAACTCTGTTATCATATTCGGCTTGTATTCGGAGAGGAGAGTTCATGGCAAACCATGCGTCCGCATTGAAGCGTCATCGCCAGAGCCTGAAAAAGAAGGCGAATAACCAGGCGAACCGGCACAAGTTGAAAACGCAGTTGAGGAAGTTGAAGACGGCGATCGGCGCGGGTAAGTCCGCCGATGCGAAGGCGCTGTTGCCCGAGACGTTCAGCGCGATCGACAAGTCGGTCCAGAAAGGCGTGATCAAGAAGAATACCGCCAGCCGGCACAAGGCCCGCCTGAACAAGTCCGTCAACGCGATTCCGGCCGCCAGCTAGGCCGCCAGGCCCGTGCCAGCGCTACGGTGGTCGCGGGCCGGGAGTCTACGCGCTCTTTCCGTCCATCAGCTTCCATAGCATGACGTCGAAGTAGATCTCCGGGTTGGGATTGGAGCTCTTGAACGCGCGGTCCGCCGCCAGGATCGCGCGAAAGCCCTGCGCCAGCCGTTTCCATTCGTACCGGCGGCAGGCGGCGGCAATTTCCGCGCCCTTGAAAGACGGAGCGCCGGCCACGGCCGCCAGTTCGGCCGCTCCGACCCGGCCCGCCAGGCCTTTACTCACGAACACCTGACGCCAGACGCGCGCGATCTTGGCCAGGATCAACAGCGGCTCCTCGCCCTCCTCGATCATGGCGCCCACGAGACGCACCGACCTGGCGTAGCTGCGCGCCAGAATCGCGTCGTCCAACTCCCAGGGCCCGAACCGTTCGGATCGCAGGATCACGGCGTCGACATCCCGGGTTTCCAGCGGCCTTTCGGATCCCGCGTAGGTCCGCAGTTTCTCCATCTCGTTATAGAGGGTATACAGTTCGCTTCCGACGTGCTCGACGACGTAGCGCGCGAGGTCCGGAGCGACCTTGTATCTTTCAACGACCCATCGCGCGGCGTCTGCGGGCGTGATCGGGTCAATACTCACACGCGGAAAAGCCGCCAGTCCCTGCGCGCCTTTGCCGTCTTCCACGGAGAGAATCACTTTGATCGAAGACTGCGGCACGTTCGCGAGATCCGCCAGGTCTTCGACCCGCCCCTTCGTCAGCTTGTCGGCGCGAGCCACGATATAGGCTTTGCTTTCGGAGAAGAGCGATGGCGTGCGGGCGTCGTCGGCCAGGCGGCTGGATTCGATTGCTTCAAACTCCTTGGCGTGCATCTTGTCGATGACCCAGCTTCCGCCGAAGAGCCTCGGCCAGACTCCACGGGATTCCTGGATGAGGAACTCGTCCGCGCACACAAAGACGAAGACGTTGCGGGAAGGGTCGGGCCGGTACTTCTCGAATTCAGGGAATTTCATGGATTCGTCTGAAGCAGCGAAGCGACAACCGCCGAAGCGAAGCGCCGCGCCAGTCGTTCCATGGCGGCGGAGTCTTCCGGGACGAAATCTTCCGAGACCCGCGCCAGTTCGAACGGTTCGTTGAATCCCCAGTGTTCGTTTTCGAGGACAACCGCGCCCGTCTTTGCATCCTTGATGACCACGCCCAGATCGACGCCGATGTTGTAGGCGGACGCCCGTCCGCGTTCATCGAAGAAAATCGGGGAGGCCGCGAAGGCGCGGACGATTCCGGTGACGACCAGATCTCCATCCGGTTGCGGGGTTACCTTGAATCGCGTGCGCTCGATGAATTCGCGGCGTACGGCCTCGGTGATGCGCTGTTCGATCCGGTAGTTCGTTGTCAGGTTGGTGAACGTCGGGATTGAGATCGTCTTGCCCGTCCCGCCCGCGTACTTCTGCGACGCCAGGTGATAGCCGCAGCCCTGAAGCGCAAACCAGACGCAGAGAATGGCCCATCGACCGTGTCGCATGACCTGTTAGGATAGCCCAGATTGCCCGCCCCGCCGGGTGAATCTCTTCGCCCCAGATATGGATGAAATCTATCTCAAGGCGCTCAAGCTGCTCGCCGCGCGCGACCACACGGCCGCGGAACTTGCGGCGAAACTGCGCGCGCGCTTCCACGCGGATCCCGCGTCCGCGATCGACGCGCTGAAGCGGCAGGGCGCCATCAACGACCGGAGATTCGCCGAAAACTTCATCGCGCGCCGGACCACCATGAGCGCGGCGCGCCTGCGCGAGGAACTTACCCGGCGTGGCGTCGACGTCGAAATTGTGGAGGCGGCAATCGGGCAAACAGCCGAAAACCGCCCTTCGCTAAAAGATGTCCTGACGGCTACAATGATGGACCGGAATATCCAGGCGCCTTTTTCTTCCCGTGACGCCGCCCGCCTGGCTCGAGCGCTGGCCCGCCTGGGATACCCGGAAGACGAGATACGAGAGGAATTGGAACGGTTTCATGAACAGTAGCGACATCCGACGGCGTTTCCTCAGCTTCTTTGCGGACCACGGACACACCGTCGTCAAAAGCTCTTCGCTGATTCCAGCGGAGGATCCCACGCTCCTGTTCACGAACGCCGGCATGAACCAGTTCAAGGATGTGTTTCTCGGGAGAGAGGAACGCCCTTATCGCACCGCAGCAACATGCCAGAAGTGTGTTCGCGCTGGAGGTAAACACAACGACCTCGATACCGTGGGACGCACCCGGCGTCATCACACGTTTTTCGAGATGCTCGGCAATTTTTCTTTCGGCGCCTATTTCAAGAACGAGGCCATCGACTATGCCTGGACCCTGCTGACGAAGGAATTCGGCCTTTCGCCGAAGCGGCTCTGGGTCACGGTTTTCAACGAGGATCAGGAAGCGGAAAACATCTGGGCGACTCAGATCGGCGTGCCGCGCGACCGCATCGTCCGCATGGACGAAAAAGACAACTTCTGGCAGATGGGCGACGTCGGTCCCTGTGGCCCGTGTTCGGAGATTCACTACGATCTTGGACCCGAAGCCAGTGAGGCCGGCCACGCCAATTGCGTGTTTCCGTGTGAATGTGGCCGCTATGTCGAGATCTGGAATCTGGTGTTCATGCAGTTCAACCGCGACAAGTCCGGCGCTCTCGCGCCGCTGCCGCGGCCATCGATTGACACCGGTATGGGGCTCGAAAGACTGGCCGCGGTGCTTCAGGGCAAGCTGAGCAACTTCGATACGGACCTGCTCCGTCCGATCATCGATCACGCGGCCGAAATTCTCGGAGTGACTTACGGCGCTGCCTCGAAATCCGATACTTCGCTGCGTGTGATTGCCGACCATGTGCGCGCAACCACGTTTCTGATTGGCGACGGCGTGATTCCTTCGAACGAAGGCCGCGGCTACGTGTTGCGGAAGATCATGCGCCGCGGAATCCGGCAGGGCTCGCTGTTGGGTTTCAAGGGCCCGTTTCTGGACAGCCTTTCCGGATTTGTCGTGGAGCGCATGCAGGACGTGTATCCGGAACTGGCCACCACGCGGGACTACATCGCGCGGGTCATTCGCGCCGAAGAAGATCGATTTGCTTCGATGGCGACAACCGGTGTGGAGCGCCTCACTCAGGTGATGGCCGATCTGACGAAAGCCGGCAAAGACACGGTTCCGGGTGTCGAGATCTTCAAGCTGTACGACACGTTCGGTTTCCCTCTCGATTTCACCACCGAACTTGCCGATGAACGCGGCATGAAGCTCGATCTCGCGGGTTTCGAAATCGAACTGGAAAAGCAGCGTGAACGCGCGCGACAGAGCTGGAAGGGCGGGGAAGACACGGCGCGGCCTGAGTTCAAGAAGCTGCTGGATTCCGGTGGAACGACCTTTCTGGGCTATGAGGCTGTTGAAGCAGCCGGCCGGGTTCGGGCCATCTACAAAGACGGCGCTCCGGTCGAAAGCGTTGAAGGCGCCGGCCAGACGGCCGAGATCGTGCTGGACCACACCCCGTTCTACGCCGAATCCGGCGGTCAGGTTGGAGATACCGGCTCGATGACCGGTCCACGCGGCGCGGCGCGTGTTGTGGACACGTATGCGCCGGTCCGCGGCGTAATCGTTCACAAGGTCCGGATGGAGTTCGGCGCGCTCGGCGCCGGGGAAGAGGTCAAGGCGGTTGTCGACGCCGAACGCCGCCGGCGGATTGCGGCCAATCACACGGGTACCCATCTGCTTCACGCTGCGCTTCGCGCCACGGTTGGGCCGCATGTAAAGCAGGCCGGGTCGCTCGTGGCGCCCGACCGGATGCGTTTCGACTACACGCATTTTGCGCCGTTGACTCCGCGCGAAATTCAGGAGATCGAAGAGCGCATCAACCGGATTGTCTTCTCGAACATGAGGGTCGAAACCGATGTGCTGGGGCTGGAAGAGGCCATTTCACGCGGCGCTCTGGCCTTTTTCGGTGAGAAGTACGCTCAACAGGTTCGGGTCGTGGCCATCTCGGGCGTCAGCATGGAACTGTGCGGTGGAACCCACACCCATATGACGGGTGACGTCGGACTGTTCAAGATCGTCGGCGAGACCAGCGTCGCTGCCGGAGTGCGCCGTATTGAAGCCGTCACGGGGTTTGGCGCCTATTCCCGCCTCGAGGAGGACGAGGAGATGCTGCGCGGTGTTTCCCAGATCCTCCGGTCGCCGCGCCAGGAGATTACGGGCGCCATCGAGCGTCTGCTCGAGCGGCAGCGGCAACTGGAAAACGAACTGGAGGCTGCGAAACGAAAATCGGCCACCGGGTTGCTGGACGGCATTCTGGCGGGCAGGAACAGCGTCAAGGACGTCTCGGTCGTGGCCAGCCGGGTCGACGACGTGGAGGGCCCGGTCCTGCGGGAACTGGCCGAGACAACGGCGGCCCGGCTGGGGTCGGGTGTCGTGGTGCTCGGGTCTGCCGCCCAGGGCAAAGTCTCTTTGGTTTCGGTCGTTTCGCCCGATTTGCAGCGCCGCTTTCATGCCGGAAAAATCGTCAAGGAAGTGGCCCTGCTGGTCGGGGGAAGCGGCGGCGGTCGCCCGGATTTTGCCCAGGCGGGCGGCAAAGACGCCGGTAAATTAGATGAGGCTTTACAGGCTGTGTACAATATCGTGGCCGGTATAGCTTCTTAAACCACTTTGGGTTGTGGCTTTATGAACGGGAAATTGCCGACAATTTTTGCCGTTTGCGCTCTGGCGTACGGCATATTCCCTCGTGTGGCGGCAGCCCAGGTGATCGAGGCGCGCCTTAGCGCTCAGGGCAGGCTTGTTTATACTAACAACATCGTGGATAACCCGGCGCCCGCGCCTCCGGTCGTTAAAATGACAATCCCTCCATCGGGTCCGGTCGTCGGGACAATGGCTGTGTCCGGAACGTTGCAGGATGCGGTGCGCGCCCTTTCTTCTTCAGCCCGGTCCGAGACTGTGGTCGGGGCCATTGTCTATTCCGGCGCGGATATTGAAGCGTTGGTGAAGGCGATATCTCTCAGACATGGTGTCGATCCCGACCTGGTGTCCGCGGTCATTCGCGTGGAATCGAATTACAATCCCATGGCCGTGTCGAATAAGGGCGCGCGAGGATTGATGCAACTCGTCCCGGCGACCGGGAGCCGATTCGGGGTTGAGAACTTTTTCGACGCTCGTGAAAACATCGATGGCGGTGTGCGTTACCTGAAGTTCCTTCTCGAGAAGTTCGAAGGAAACATCGATCTGTCTCTGGCGGCTTACAATGCGGGAGAGGGAATCGTGGAGCGGTTGGGCCGCGTTCCCCCATACGACGAGACACGGAACTACGTGCGAAGGATTCGGTCGGTCTATACGAAGAAGTCCGCGCTGCTGCTGCCTCTGGAAATACCCCTTGCGCCTGCTCTCCCGACCGGGCAGAGCGTGACGGCGCTGAATGTTTCGGTAACGGATAAGCCGGCGCCTCAGAGCGCGGCGCCGGCGGTGGCCGTGGCTCAGCCCGTGGCTGTGGTCGAGCCCGAGGCGCCGCGTATCTACCAGAAGATCGATCAACGCGGTGTGCCGCTCTTTTCCAACGTGGACTAAACCTTCAATGCGTCGAGCGTGCGAAACATTAATCTGGGGGCTGATGTGCGCCGTGACGCTTGTGGCCGCGCCCGCTCAGAGTTCGTTGCTCGATCAGTCCAGGGCCGCTTTCCAGTCCGCGCAGAAAATGGAATCCGCGCTGAATGATCGAGCAGCGTCCAGCCGGAAGCGCGCCGACTATCTGAGAATTATCGAAGCGTATCAGCGCGTCTACCTGATTACGCCGCACACCCCCTACGCCGATGACGCCCTTCTGGCGGTAGCGCGACTGTACGAGGCTATCCAGGATCCATCCGACGCTGTAAAGACGCTCCGGTTCATGGTGCATGATTACCCGCAGACACCGTTCAAGACGCAAGCCGAGAAGGATATCGAGCGTTTGCTGAGCGGGCGGGACGCTCCGGAAGCGCCTGCGGAGAAAGCTGCGGAAAAAACGGGTGATCCGGTTCCCGTGGCGCTGACGACGGAGAGGGCGTCGGAAAAGCCGTCCGAAAAAACAGTTGTCATGGTTGAAAACGTCCGGTATTTCGAGGCGCCGAATTCATATCGAGTGGTCATCGATGTCAGCGGCGAATTCCGGTATCTCCAGGAGCTGCTGCAATCGCCCGACCGGTTTTATGTAGACCTGTCCCAGACGAGACTGAACAGGGACCTGCTCACCAGGCAGTGGCAGGTGCATTCGAACCTGTTGCAGCAGATTCGCGTCGGTCAGTTCGACAACACGACGGTGCGGGTGGTGCTCGACCTCGGGAAGGTCGAGAAGGTTACATCGTTTACGTTACGGGATCCCGACCGGCTGATCATCGATGTGTTGGGACGCGGCGCGGTGGCGCTTTCCCGGACAAGTGAAAACCCCAATGCTCCGGCGCCGCCCCCCAGCATCGACGTTACGCCATTGACGGGTGTCCCGGTTCCGGCGCGTCCGGCGCAGGTGATTGCGGCAGCTGTCCCGCCGCCGGTTCCTGCTGCGGCCCCTGCTGCTGCAGCGGTGGCCTCTGCTCCAGCCGTTACCGCTGCTGTGCCACCCGCCGTTACGCCTGGCCCTTCCGCCCCTGTCGCAGCGCAGACCACTCCGACGCCGATCGCCGCAACGGCGCGCGTCACGGGTGGGCCCGTTCCGACGCCGGCCAAGCCGAACGATCGGGGAGGCACGTCGCTCGTCCGGAGTCTGGGGCTCAAGATTGCGAAAGTGGTCATCGATCCCGGTCACGGCGGAAACGATACCGGTACCATCGGGCCAACAGGCTATACGGAAAAGGACCTGGCTCTGGATATTTCCCGCCGCCTGAAAGCGCTGGTTGAAACGGAACTGGGCGCCGAGGTGGTGCTGACCCGGGATGACGATGTCTTTATTCCGCTGGAGGCCCGCACGGCCATCGCGAACCAGAGTCAGGCGGACCTGTTTATTTCCATTCACGCGAATTCCAGCAACGTGGCTTCCGCGCGCGGCGTGGAGACCTTCTATCTGAACTACACGCCCTCGTCTCGCGAAGCGCTGGAACTGGCGTCCCGCGAAAACGCGTCTTCCCAGGCGTCGATCCACGATCTCCAGGACATCATCAAGAAAATGATGATGAACGACAAGGCGAAGGAATCGCGTGAGTTAGCGGGCCATATCCAGAAGGCCATGGCCGAACGCAAAGGTTCCGGTCCCGACAGGGGAGTGAAGGAAGCGTCGTTCGTGGTTCTGATTGGCGCCAACATGCCTTCGATTCTGGCCGAAGTCGGATTCATCAGTAATCCGCAGGAAGAACGGTCCGTCAAAACCCCCGCCTATCGTCAGCAGATTGCCGAATCGCTGTTTAAAGGGATACGATCATATGCAGAAACCCTGAGCGGCGTGAAAACGGCCAACTCCTTCGACAAAGAATAGGCCTTTCACCGGTTCCGCGCCGACCTGGCAGGCGATGAACAGAATATCCATCGGTCTTTTCTTCACAGTAATCCTGTTTGCTGCGCCCCTACGCAGCCAGTCGCGAGACGCTCTGTCTCTCGCGGTGTCCTCGGCGCCGGGATGGTCCCCAGCGGGACGTTCCGTATACAACCGGGACCAGATCGACCGGTTGGACTCTACGCTTGCTCCTGTATTGAAGCGATATGGCGTCCGGGGCGTGACCCTGGAAACCTGGACGGGAACTCATGGACACCTGACCGCATCCGTTTTCGAGATGAACGACAGCGCCGCCGCATATGGGCTCATGACAGCGCTGCGGAGCGCCAATCCGGCGGATTATGCGGTCTTCCCGTTTGGGGCCGAGGGCTATCGTCTGAATCAGCAGGCGATTTTCTGGCAGGGTTCTTTCGTCATCAAATTGGAGGGCGACCCTGCGGCGATGGACGCCTGGGCCGGGTTGGTGGCGCCTCATATCTCTGGACCCTCTCTGAAGGCGCCCGTTACTGAACAGCTTCCCACCGAAGGGCGAATCGAACACACGGACCGCTACGTCGTCAGCGCGGCGGACCTTGACGACATCTGGGCCCCGGGCCGCGAATCGCTGGGATTCGAAAGCAGCGCCGAAGCGGCGACTGCGGAATACAAGGTCCATGGAAAACCCCTTCGCCTGCTGCTGATCATGTATCCCACCCCCCAGGTTGCCAAACGATACGACGAAGGACTGAAGACTGTTTCTGCCCTGGGGTTCAGAAAGAGGGAGGGAACGCTCCTTGCGATCGTCGAGCCCGGGGCAGATCCGGCTGCCGCCGAGACGCTCCTTGCAGCCGTACGGCATGAATATCAGGTGACCTGGAATGAGCGTCGTCCCGGCCCGACACTGCCTCAGGTGATGCTGACGATCTTCACATTTATCGGGATCGCCCTGGCCTTTACATTTGTTGCAGGCGTTGGGTTTGGCGGTATTCGGGTTTTTGTCAAATCCCGATACCCCGGGCGCGTTTTTGATCGGCCGGAGGACGTTGAGGTGATACAACTCAAGTTGAATCAATCAGTTATGGGTGGGCGGGACGATCCCCGGGCTGGGTCCCCGCAACACCCGGCCGGGTAAATTAAGGCGGCTCAAGGGCTTGAAAGAGGGGAAAATAATTCGTTGACAAGCCCCACCCCCCTATTTAAATTAGGTGGGCATTGGAGCTTGGAAACGGCGTTTCCGATGCGGTTGGCATTGAGAAATGCGTATCCGATCCTTTCTCTTTTCCACTATTGCTCACCCCTGATAGGGGTGAGCATTTTTTTGCCGGCGTAGCTCAGTTGGCAGAGCAGCTGATTCGTAATCAGCAGGTCAGCGGTTCAAGTCCGCTCGCCGGCTTCAATAACCACGCGGGTCCCGTGAATTTTGGAGCTTGGCGAAAATCGCTTGGGGTTCTATCGGGGTTCCGACCACTAGCCGCTTACCTCAGCCGCTTCGGTCTGGTATTTTCCGGCAGCAGCACAATAAATTCGCGCTCCTCACGGTCGTCGACGTAGGCCACAACTGCGGATTCCTCGATCGTCACAGCGAACACAGCCGGATCCGCCAACTTCAGACGGGCCGCGAACCATCGCGCTTTGGCTCGGTCGTCGGTCCAGGACAAGCCGCGGACTCTGCGGGCGTTTCCGTGGCCAGCCACGCCGCGATACAGGGTGAACGGTCCCGGCCCTGGCAGCGGGTCGCCAGCAGCGCGCAGGCGGCCAAGATCGCCACGGCTGAACATCCAACTAAGTTCGTGGAGCGGCCAGCGGTGATTATTGGTCCGTTGTGCTGTGAATGCCTCGACCAGCGCGCGTTCGTACACACCAAGGCGCATGAGGTGGTCGGCATTCCAGTAAACGAGGTCAAGCGCGTGCTGATTACTGGCGGCGGCCAGGAAGCCTACAACGTCACCATGCGCAATCTTGGCGGCTGCCTGCTCTCTGAGATTCTCGGGAATTGCGTCAAGCCACATAACGGTGGGAAAGGCCCCGGTCGCCCGGGGCCGGTGGGGGTTACTCTCTGTGGCTCTGGCGCCGGCGCAACGATGCCACAAGGTCGCTCATATCGCTCAGCGCGACGTGCAGCGCCCAGGCTAACTCGCTAGCGCTGAATCGGCCCTCCTGCTCGCTGGCAATGGCGGTAATGACTCTCGCGGCCCGGACAGCATCCGCCAGGCGATCGAGTCTCGGCGGGGGATAGCTCAACAACCACCACGGCGCAACTCCCGATCGTAACAGGCCGACAGCCGGACGTAGAACGCGGCCAGGTAATCGCGGGTCTCGCCGGACAGGCCGGGAAGCGTGGAAGCCGTCTGCATCACGGTCAGCCAGAACGCCAGCGTATCCAGGTCTCGGCTCTGGAACGACCGTATCCACTCGACGGCGGGAAGCTCCCGGCTCATACCTCACCCACCGATCGGCGGCCGAGCCGGTAGGCGTCATTGAGCCGCGCGGTCATCAGCTCGCCGTCGTCGTAATCGGCCAGGTGAATCCGGAGCCCGGCCGGGCCCTCGATAATCTGTGCGGCGCCATGATGGTCCAGCCGGAAGGGATTGCCGGCCGGTCCGGACTCGGAGACCGAATCGGCCAGGACGTGTGTCAGCGCTCGAATGGTGCCGCTCATTATTCGACCGCCGATCCGGCCGCCGCGGCCAACTCTGGCGGGATGCCATGATCACAAAGCGCCAGCCAGGCCGCCGCCTCTGTAGCGGAAACCCAGCGCGCCGAATCGCGCGAACCCTGCCACTGAGACGCGGTAACGATGTAGTACCGGCCCTTGGCGGACTCAAAAAGGGTCTCGTGAACCCATTGATCTCCGGTGGCGCGGGAAATGTAGTTGCGGCCGTTGAAGTCGGTGGCTTCCTCCCATCGTCGGCGGGAACGTGCAGTATCGACGGTAACGCCGTCGTCCATGCGGAATGTCATGATGTGAGACTCCCAAGAAAAGGGAAAGGCGGGTAAACTCTACGTCCAGCCATCGACCCGCCAATACCGGGTTGTTGGTCAGGCCCGGGGCGGTGTTGCTAGCACCAAACCGGGCCGCTTCATTGCTGGCGCAAGTATACGCCCACAAGTCAACCCATACCGAGATATCACCCAGCGTCCGAACGCGTGTCTGCGGCCAACCTCGCAAGGAAAACCGAACGCGCTAAGGCTCCTCTCCGAACAAAACGCGCCGGAACTCCTCGGCATCGATAGCCGCAATGTCCACCTCCCGGCCGACGGCCGCGGTCTGAATATCGAGCGCGCGCGATCGCTCGTCTTGCACCTCGCGAACGAAGTCCTTAAATGTCTGGATGGACGGCCCCTGATACCGGCAATCCGGACACCGTGGCGCGTCGTCGCTGCTATAGAAAGCACAACTGCAGCCGCCGCAAACAAATGCTGATCTCATGCCGCCTCACCTCCGAAATCGTCATCGCTACCATCGTGAACACCGCCAGCCGTAACCGGCCGCGGTGCGGGAAATGTCGCCGCGTCGATCGAGCGCCAAAGACGCTCAACCTCGGCGGCCGCCGCGGCGTCATCGGCAACCGTGGCGCGCAACTGTTGCGCCGCGGTCAGCGCTGCCAGGAGCGCGCGCAGCCGCCGCGGATCTCCGGCGCCGGGACGTGTGAACCGCTGAGTCTCGGACCTGGCGCGCCCGATGAACTCCAGCAATGGGCCAGGTGTGAGCCGCTCCAGCTCGCGCCGGTACTCCGCAATGCGTGTGCCGGATCGGCGGGCGGCCTCAAGCTCGGCGCGCAACTCGCGCAACCGGTCCTCCGTCGCGCTGATATCGGCGCGGATACGGCCGCAGGTCTGGCCGGTGGCCTCACACTCGCGAATCAATCCGAGAAAATGGCGCCGGCGCTGA
>DASUFH010000274.1:0-27912 GCA_036274645.1 Terriglobia bacterium | reverse complement strand
TGCGCTTGGAGCGCGAGTCCGCGGTTGAGCGCGTCCGATCGGAGAATGAGATCCGAGGGCAGCTCAGCCAGTTGCAGTCGATGGTGGAAGAGCTTTGTCGGCGCTCGCCCGCCAGCTCCCGCGAGCTGCCCGAGGAGCTGTTTCATCTTTACACCGACTTGATTGATGCCGAGCTGGGCGAGGAAGCGGCCCGCGATCTGGTGGAGCAGGTCCGCGGCGAATTGGCAGCCGACGATCTGCTGGACGACGCGCTGCTCGAGACGCGCGTGGCACGCCTGGTGGAGAGCGAAATTCGCGTCGCCGGACCAATCCGGGTCATCCCTGGAACTCGCCGGCTGGTGGCCCTGGTCGGTCCGACAGGCGTGGGCAAGACAACAACGATTGCCAAGATTGCGGCGCTCGCGGCGTTCCAGAGAAGCCTTCGGGTCGGCCTGATCACGCTCGATACCTTCCGCATCGCGGCGGTCGATCAGCTGAAGACATACAGCGAGATCATCGGCGTTCCGTTGCGAGTCGTGAACGATCCCCAGGAGTTGCCCGCGGCGATCGAGAG
Source organism: Terriglobia bacterium (assembly GCA_036274645.1). Lineage (GTDB taxonomy): Bacteria > Acidobacteriota > Terriglobia > 20CM-2-55-15 > 20CM-2-55-15 > DASUFH01. The sequence continues at coordinate 27,359 of DASUFH010000274.1, read as the reverse complement.
CTTCAAGGATCGCGATCTCGTTCTGATCGACACCGCGGGCCGGAATCCCCGCGAACTCTGGGATGACTCGCGGCTGGCTCAGTTTTTCGCGGAGTCGGCGTCCATCAAGAAGGCGCTGGTTGTCAGCGCGACGACCCGCCCGCTCGACCTCAAGGAGATCATCGACCGCTATAAGGTGTTCGACCCGAGTTGCCTGATCTTCACCAAGCTCGATGAGACGAGCGCGCATGGATCTGTCGTGGGCGAAACGGTGCGGAGCGGTCTGCCCCTCGCCTACGTGACGATCGGCCAGACGGTTCCCTGGGACATCGTCAAGCCGGAGAGCCGGCAACTTGTCGATCTTCTGATCAAACCCGGCCACGCCGGTTCGTGGAACCAGCTGGTCGCCTCCGCCCACCGGGCGGACCCGGCGCCCGCAGCACGCCGCAGCGCGCGCAAGCAAACCCTTCCAGCCGCACGGAGGCAGGCTCACTAATGATCGATCAGGCTTCAGCATTGAGAACGATTGCGGATCATTCCGCGCGCTTCATGCGCCAGAGCGGCGCGCATCAACCCGTTTCGATCGCCATTACCAGCGGTAAAGGCGGCGTCGGGAAAACCAACGTGGTCGGAAATCTGGCCGTGTCACTGGCAAACCTGAAGAAACGCGTGTTGGTCCTGGATGCGGATTTCGGTCTGGCGAATGTCGATGTCCTGTTCGGCCTCACGCCGAAATACAACCTGCGGGACGTGCTCTACGGCGATATGGGACTCGAAGACATCATCGTGGAAGGGCCGGCCGGCGTGCGGGTGATCCCCGCGAGTTCGGGCGTCGAGCAAATGGCCGCATTGACGCTCGATCAGCAGACCCGCCTGATGCGCGGTCTGATGGAACTGGGCGCGGAAACCGACTATCTGCTCATCGATACGGCGGCCGGCATTTCAGCGAATGTCGTCAACTTCCTGCTGGCCTCCGGCCTGGTTATCGTCGTGACCAACCCCGAGCCGACGTCGATCGTGGACGCCTACCTGGTGATCAAGATCCTGGCCCTGCGGGAGCCCGGCAAACGTGTGGCGCTGCTCGTGAATTCCGTTTCCGGGTTCGATGAAGCGCAGAGCGTCTTCCAGCAAATTGACTCGGCGTCGCGCCGCTTTCTCGACAAGCCGCTGGAGCTTCTGGGGTTCATCGAACGCGACAAGAACGTTCTCGAAGCGGTCCGTCGGCAGATTCCGGTAGCCAGTCTCTATCCCCGGTCGGCGGCGTCGCAATCCATCAAGGCGATCGCGTCGAAGCTCGATCGGCAGTGCAGCGCGATGAAACGTCCCGAAAACAGCGGACTGGCGTGGCACGAATTGTTCGCCGCGAGCGTGTAGAACGACATGGACAAGATTCTTTCCAAAGACGAGATGAACGCGCTGCTGAACGCCAACGCCAGCGTGGGCGGGGAATCGGGGGTTGCAAACGGCGACAGCGACAAACTGTCCGTTTACGATTTCCGGCGTCCCGAACGGTTTACGAAGGAGGCCGTTCACGCCCTGAGCCAGCTTCATGAACGCTTCTGTCTCGGCGCGGCGGCGTCCCTTTCGGGTTTCTTCCGGACTCGTATCACCATGACGGTCGTTTCCGTGGAACAGGCGAACTACGCGGGATTCCTGCAGTCCCTTCCCAATCCGACTCTGGCCGTCGCGCTCAGCCTCCGTCCCCTCGATGGCCTGGCCGTCATGGAAGTGGGCCTCGAAGCCGTTTATCCCATGATCGATCGGCTGCTTGGCGGGGCGGGCGGCGCGCAGGACGCCGGCCGGAAGATGACGGAGATCGAGAAGAACGTCATCCTCGGCGTTATTCAGATGATCGCCGGCGAATTGAAGGACGCGTGGAAACCGGTGGCGGAGATCAGCTTTCATCTGCAGGCGAACGAAACCGAGCCCGGCGCGTTGCAGACGTCTCCGCCCGGTGAGGTCGTGCTCGTGGTCGCCATCGAAATCCGCATGGGCGATGCCCCGGGCTTCATTCACCTCTGCCTGCCGCACTCGGCGCTCGCGCCGGTTCTGGAAACGTTCGCGCGAAAGGACTCCGAAGAATTGAAGGACGAGTCGGGCGTGGAATTGCGCAAAGCGCTCGACGTGACGCTCCGCGCGCCTCTTGAAGTGAGCTGCGCGCTTCCAGTGACGATGGTGCGCGTGGACGATCTGCTGCATCTGTCCGCAAAAGACATCATGAAACTCGATAGCAAGGTCGGCGACCCCGTTGTGCTCAGTGTGGCGGGGAAAGCCTCGTTTTACGCGGCGCTGACGGAGATCAACGGTAACAAGGGCGCCGGCATTCTCGGCCGCGTCGCGGAATAGTCAGGAGGTCAGGTCATGGCGGAAGGAACAACCATTGCCGAGTCGGCGCTGGAACGCATCCTCGATGTGGAGGTGCCGGTCACGGTTCGTTTCGGCGGGCGCCAGATGTCGCTGGAGGAAGTGCTCCAGCTGGGGCATGGCGCCGAGATCCAGCTCGACAAGATGGTGGACGACCCTGTCGAGCTGTTCATCAACCGGAAACTTCTCGCCACCGGGGAAGTGGTTGTGGTCGACGGGCGGTACGCCATCCGCATCACGGATATCGTCAGCCCGGCGGATCGCATTCAATCGTTGAGTGAATAGTTGAGCTAAAGGAGAAGGACATGTCGTCTGCCTGGATTCTGGTGATACCCGTGTCGGCTCTGGCCGCGTTGTGGATGCGCGACCGCAAACAACTGACGGCGCAGATTGAAACGCTGTCGCGGCAACAGGAAAAGACCGGCCGCGCGCTCAGCCAGTTCATCGAGGAGTCGGAAAAGATCATGCGGGAATTTTCCCGCCTGCTGCCGGAAAGCGCTCCGGCGCCGGTAGCGCCGGCGGATCCGAAGCTGGACACGGTCGAGAAGCGGCACATGGTCTGGAGGCTGTCGGCAAAAGGCCACAGCGCCGCCGAGATTGCGGACCGGCTGATGATGCCTGCAGGAGAGGTCCAGCTGATGCTGAATCTCGATCCGGGCAAACGCAGGAAGCTGACGGCCTGATGTCTGGTTCGGGCAGATTTCGCCGGACGGTAGGCAGAAGTTTCCTGGCAGAAGAAGCCAACACGATGAAAAGACACTGGCACATGAAGTGCATCATTGGGGAAATTCGGGGGGAAATTCGGAGGTCTGATGGATAGCGGACTGTATACGGCATATTCCGGCTTGAAGGCGACGGCCAGCGCGCTCGACGTCGTCGCAAATAATCTCGCGAATGTGAACACCACGGGGTTCAAGAGCGACGAGACCTTCCTGCGCATTTATAACAAAGCAGTCGCGGATCCCAAGGCCGGCCCTCTGGACGGGGCTCTGAACGATTCCACTCTGGTGCGCGGTTCGGTCAGCAACTTCAATCCCGGCGTGATGAAGACGACCGGCAATCCGCTGGACGTCGCCATCGATGGGGATGGGTTCCTCGCCGTGGAGGGGCCGGGCGGCGTGTACTACACGCGAAACGGCAATCTCCACACGAACGCGAACGGACAGCTGGTGACGGTGGAGGGTTATACCGTGCTCGGCGCCGGTGGCGCCATCCAGGTTCCGCCGGGACGGATTTCCATCTCGCAGGCCGGAGAGATTCAGGTGGACGGGGCAGTGGTCGATACGCTGCGCGTGGTGGATTTCCGGGACAAGCGCAGCCTGCAGAAAGTCGGGAATTCCCTTTTTCGGAATAACGGCGCCGAGGGCGTGGAGCTTGAAGGCGCGGAGAAGCACATCCATCAGGGCGCGCTGGAGCAGTCCAACGTGAACCCGGTGAAGGAAATGATGTTGATGATCGACATCATGCGGCAGTTTGAATCGCTGCAGAAAACCATCTTCACCATGATGAACACGGTCAACGATCGATCCATTAACCAGGTCGGCCGCGTCATCGGCTGAGCTGAAGGAGAAACGCCATGATCAGAGCTTTATATTCGGCGGCCAGCGGCCTGGAGTCGCAGCAGCTCAATATCGACGTGATTGCCAACAACCTGGCCAACGTCAACACCGCCGGATTCAAGCAGAGCCGCGCGGAATTCGAAGACCTGCTGTATCAGACGGACCGGGCTGCCGGGGCCGCCGCGTCGTCCTCGACGGATTTTCCGGTTGGCGTGCAGGTGGGGCTCGGCTCGCGTCCGGTGGCGACGACGCGGCTGTTTACGCAGGGCGATTTCCGGCAGACCGGCAACCAGCTCGACATGGTTGTCGAAGGTCAGGGGTTCTTCCGCGTGCAGATGTCCAGCGGCGAAACCGGATACACGCGCGCGGGCCACTTTCATCTCAATCGCGACGGCGCGATTGTGACAGCGGACGGCAATCTGCTCGATCCGCAGATCAGTATCCCGCCCGACGCCCTCACGATCACCGTGGCGCCGGACGGAACCGTGTCGGTGACTCAACCTGGTCAGGCGCAGGCGCAGCAGGTGGGATCGATCCAGCTGGCGACCTTTCCGAATCCGGCGGGACTCCATGCCATCGGCAAGAACCTTTTCCTGCCCACGGCCGCTTCCGGCGATCCCACGGTGGGCACGCCGGGTGACAGCGGAATCGGCACGGTCAACCAGGGTTTCCTCGAACAGTCCAACGTCAGCGTTGTCGAGGAAATGGTGAACATGATCGTTGGCCAGCGCGCGTACGAGATCAATTCCAAGGTGGTGAAGACCGCCGACGAGATGCTGCAAACCATGAACAACGTGGTCCGGTAGGCCGCAACGTGAGACACGCTTTCATTGCATCGATAGTAGCGGCCGCGCTGGGGCTCGCCGTCTGGCCGGCCGCCGGCGTGTCCGGTCCGGCCGAGACGCCGGAGCCGCTGCCGGCCGTGAACGTCCCTAAAACCGCTTCCGTGGCCGGTTCCAGAGTGTTTCTGTCGGATCTGGTTTCGGCGGAGAGTGAGGGAGCGATCGCCGTCGGTGAGCGCCTGGCCTCCACTGCCGTGACGGTATCGCCGCCCGCAGGGAAGGCCAAGGTGATCGATGGGCAGACCGTGCGCGCGAAGCTGGCTGAACTCGGCGTTACCGCGGACCGCTATGCGCTGAAGATCCCCCGGCAGATCCGGATTGAACGGCCGGCGCAGACGCTGTTGCCGGCCGATATCGAAGCGATCGTGCGGCGGGAGTTCTTGCCGCAGCTGCCATGGCCGGAAATCGACCTGGAGATTGCGATTCCCGAACCCGTTGTGCTCCCGGAGGGAAGCCTCACCGTGTCGTTCGAGCGGACGGCGCGCGCCGATCTCGCTCGCCCGTTCTACCTGAATCTGGATTTTCGCGTGGACGGACGGGTTGAGAAGCGCGCCTACTATCGCGCCGTCCTCACGGTCTACGACACCATGGCTGTTGCCGCCCGCGAACTCGATCCGTCGGTGAGGCTCACCGCGGAAGATGTGCGGTTCGAGAAACGGCCCCTGACCTCAACGCTCAAGAAGCCGGTGCGCTTGGCGGAGTTCCTGGAACAGAAGAAACTGCGGACCCGGGTTGCTCCGGGCGATCCGCTGACGGAAGACATGTTTGTCGACTCGCCCCTCATCCGGCGTGGCGATGCCGTGACCCTCGTTTACGAAGGAAGCCGGATTCATGTTTCTACCGAAGGGCAGGCTCTCGCCTCGGGTTTCAGGGGCGAGCGCATCCGGGTGATCAACGTGAGCTCTCGCGCGGAACTGACGGCGGAGATCGTGGATGAACACACGGTCGTGGTTCTCAAATAGATCGGGCAAAGGAACTGCTGTGAAAAAACTGATCCCTCTCTTGTTTCTGGTGGCGTACGCGGACACCGTTCTGTTGGGCGAGGAAAACCGGCTCAACATGGCGAAAAGCCTGGAGGAGTACATCCGGGAGGCGCGCGCCGCGCAATCGCCGCTGCAGACCTCCGGTGGATCGCTCTACTCCGGCGCGGCGGTCAACGCGGAACTCTTTACGGATATCAAGGCGCGGCGCGTGAACGACATTGTGACCATCCGCATTCTGGAGAGCACCGAGGCGCAAAGCGCCGCCGACGCGCAGACGAACCGGTCGAGTTCGTTCTCGGTAGGCTTCCCTAAAATGGCGGGTCTGGAAAATCACGTCGGCTCGCTGGACAACCTCTTTGCGGGCAAAAGCAGCGCGAACTTCAAGGGCGACGGAAGCACCAATCGCAGCGGCAGCGTCGACGCGCTGCTGTCCGCGCGCGTGAAGGAAGTGCTGCCCAACGGCGACATGGTGATCGAGGGCGTCAAGGAGATCAAGGTGAATAACGAACGCCAGTTGCTCCGGCTGTTTGGCGTCGTGCGCAGCAAGGATATCGGCCCCGGCAACGTCGTCTACTCCACCGCGATCGCGAACATGTTTGTCCAGATCGACGGCCACGGCGTGCTGAGCGACAACATCAAGCGGGGCTGGCTGATGGACATCATTTCGAAGGCGTGGCCCTTCTGAACGGAATGCGACCCATGATCAATCGGTTCCTCTGTAGGGGCGGTCTATGACCGCCCAACGCTCATGCGTAAAGATCACGCTGGCCGTGGCAATTCTGACCGTCTGCCTGGCCGACAGCGGCTACGCGCAGATCCGGCTGAAGGATGTCGCGCGCTGGCAGGGTGTCCGCGACAATCAGCTGGTGGGATACGGTCTGGTCGTCGGTCTGAACAAGACCGGAGATCGCCGTCAGACGATCTTTTCCACGCAGAGTCTGATCAGCATGCTCGATCGAATGGGCGTGACGGTGAACGGCAACGATATCCGCGTGGAGAATATCGCCGCCGTGATGGTAACCGGAACGTTGTCGCCGTTTGCGCGGGCGGGCAGCCGCATGGACGTTACGGTTTCCTCCATTGGTGACGCGCGCAGCCTGCAGGGCGGGATCCTCGTGCAGACTCCTCTGAAGGCGGCCAACGGCGAAGTTTACGCGGTGGCGCAGGGTCCCGTGGCGCTCGGCGGCTTTTCCGCCGGCGATGGATTGAACGGCGTGCAGTCGAATCACCCGACAGCGGGAAGAGTCGTCAATGGCGCCATCATCGAACGGGAGGTCGTCACGGACCTGCTCAGCCAGAACCCCCTGACCCTCGTACTCGACGAAATCGATTTCACCACCGCCAGCCGCGCCGAATCCGCAATCAATGAAAAGTTCGGAGTGGGCGCAGCCCAGTCGATTGACGGACGCACGATTTGTGTCACCGTCCCGCCGGAGTTCAAGGGACATACGGTGGATTTCATCGCGCAGGTGGAAGGCATCAAGCTTGCGACCGATCAGAAGGCCAAAGTCGTGCTGAATGAACGCACCGGCACGGTGATCATCGGCAAGGACGTGCGAATTTCGTCGGTGGCCATTACGCAGGGCAGCCTGACCATCCAGATCGGAACGTTGTTCAGCGTTTCCCAGCCGAACTCCTTTACGCAGGGACAAACCGTCGTCACGCCGCAACAGCAGGTGACCGCGGCGGAGGGCCGCAGAAACCTCGTCATGATTCCCGACAGCGCGAACGTCGAGGATCTCGTGCGCGCGCTGAACGGTCTGGGCGTTACACCCAAGGAAATGGTTTCCATCTTTCAGGCTTTGAAAGCCGCCGGCGCGCTGCAGGCGGAGCTTGAGTTGATTTAGGCGGGCCAGTGAATATTCCCACGTCCATCTCCGGCATCGGCGCGTTGGATCGCGGCTCACAACCGCAGCGTCCCGAAAACCTCAAGTCCGCGACCGAAGAGTTCGAGGCGATGTTCCTCGGCTACCTGCTGAAGGTGATGCGATCGACGGTGGATCAACAAAACGAGGACGGCGGCCTGTCGATGGGCAAGGATATCTACACGGACCTCTTCGACAACGAGATCGCGCTGACTATCGCGCGCACCCGCCCTCTCGGCATCGGCGAGATGATGTACCGGCAACTGGAAGAAGACAGGCGCGATCTGGAAACGCGTGTTCCCGAGTCTGCGGCAACGACGGCTCCTGCGCCGGTTATCCATCCGACCGAAGGTCCGGTCGAGACGCCGGAGGACAGGGAAGCGCCGGGGATGTTCATGCCGGTGGACGGACGTCTCAGCTCGGGTTTTGGATTTCGCCGGGACCCGCTGACGGGAGCAGCCGGATTTCACAAGGGACTGGATATCGCGGCGGCTGCGGGGGCGCCCATCCGGGCGGCGACTGCGGGCGCTGTGGTCTTTTCCGGATGGATGGGGGATTACGGCAATACGATCGTGATCGAACACCCTGGCGGTGAACGTACGCTTTACGCCCACGCGGCCACAACGCTCGTGCGGCCAGGCGACCATGTGGCGGTGGGAGATGTCATCGGACTGGTTGGAACGACGGGGCGTTCAACCGGGCCGCACCTGCACTTTGAGGTGCAGGTGTCGGGTCAAGCTATTGATCCTACATTGTTTATGTTGGATAAAGATTCCGTTAAAGTCCCCGCGGACACTGAACGATAAGCAGTTGAGTTTTTGAATCTCAGAAACGATGACCATGGGAATTGACGGAATACACAACAAAGAGAACCGGTTACAGGTCGAGGACCGCTACCGGCCGAGCGACGGACGAAGCGCTCGAGCGGCGCGGGCCCACGGTGAGGACTCCGTGGAGATTTCCAGCCAGAGTCAGGAGTTGCTCCGGCTGAGAGAACTCGTGGAAGCTTCGCCGGATGTCCGGATGGACCGGGTCCTACAACTCCGGCGGGAGATCGCGGCCGGCACATATCACGTTTCCAGCGAGGATATTGCCGACGCGATCATTGATACCTGGGTTTAGCCGCAAACCGAAGTTCCGCCAGGTTGCGGTTCGAGGCGTCCGATGTTGAACGATATCGGCCCTGTCGACAGGGTTATCAAGCCCGAGCCTCTGAAGACGCGCCGCGACCGGCGTGAAAGACGGGAGCAGGAACGGAGTGAGAAGTCTCCAGTCCTGCCGCCTGAGGCGGACGAGGACGAGGGCGCGGATGAGGCCGGGTCGGGGCGCCTGCTTGATGTTCGGATTTAAGCGGCCCGTTCAGGAATGGCGAAAACCGGTAGCGCGGTTTCAGTGGTGGAAATTCCGCCACGGGCCGTCAGGAAAGATTCCCATGGATACCCACTACGAATCGTCGTCGCCGAATCCCTCGATCGTCTGGCTTCAGGCCTGTGTGCGTCTGAGCCGGGCAAAGAAATCCGCGCTTGAAACGAACAATCTCGACGCGCTCGAGAACTGCATTGAGGAAGAAGGCCGGCTGCTGGAGCAGCGTCCCGCGTTCGGACCGGGCGCGGAGGAGCGGCCGCTGCTCGCGGAGTGGAAGGCGATCAACGCGATTAATCGCGCGCTGGTCCGCAATGGTATGGAATTCTCCTCGGTTTTGCTGGAGGCCATCCGTCCGGAGGCCGTCTATGGCGTGAACGGCGAGGTTCGCCGGACGGCGAACGATACGATTTTTTCGGCCGAGGGTTAGCGCTCATGTGGGATCTATTCAGCAGTCTCGAAATCGGTCGGCGCGCGTTGAGCGCGCAGCAGGCGGCGCTGCAGGTGACGAGCAACAACATTGCGAACGTGAACACGCCCGGTTATCACCGGCAGCGCGCCGTGCTGGAGCCCACGCCCGCGGAGCCGACGCCCATTGGTCCGCTGGGAACCGGCGTCACCGTGACGAAAATCGAGGCGGCCCGCGACCGGTTTCTGGAATACCGGATCGGTCAGGTGACTCAGGGGGTAGGGCGCGACGAGGCCATTGCCGGCTATCTCGGCCAGGTCGAGACGGTTCTGGGCACGAGCGAGTCCGGCGTGCAGGAAGGGATCACGCGGTTCTTCAACAGTTTTTCGGCTCTGTCGGCGGATGCGACGTCCATTCCTCTTCGATACGGAGTGATTTCGGCGGCCGCCAATCTGTCGGCCACGTTCCGGAATGCGGCAGGGCTTCTCGCGGATGTCCGCAGCAGCGCCAACAGCGCGGTGACCGATACTGTTCGGGAGATCAACACGCTGACCGGCACGATTGCAAAGCTGAACGCCCAGATCGCCGGCGCGGAACTGGGTGGCGCGGACGCCAATACGCTGCGTGATCAACGCTCGGTGGCTCTCAACGAACTCTCGAAGACGCTGGATATTCACTATTACGAGGCCGATGACGGCGCGATCTCCGTGGCCACCGCGGCCGGCGCTACGCTGGTGACCGCCGGCTTCGCGCAGGCGTTGACGGCCACGACGACCGGGCCCGACGGCATTGTGCAGATCCAGGCGGGGCTGAACGACATCACGAACTCGATCCGGGACGGCAAGCTCGGCGGGTTGCTCGAAGCGCGTGACCGCCTCATCCCCGCCTATCAGCAGCAGCTCGACACGCTGGCCGAAAGCATCATTTCGCAGGTCAACGCCGTCCACGCGGGCGGGTCCGACCTCCAGATTCCACCGTCATCGACCGCAATCGACTTCTTTGTTCCGGCGGCGTCCGTCACGGGCGCCGCGGCCGCGTTTTCGCTGAACCCGACGGTTGCGGGAGACGCCAGATCCATCGCCGCAGGCCAGAGCGGATCGCCGGGCGACAACGCCAATGCCATCGCCATCGCGGGCCTCGCGTTTCAGAAGACACTGGCGGGCGGAACGGAAACGTTTTCGGAAGCGTTCGGGTCCCTGCAGTTTCGGGTTGGAACCGACACGCAGTCGGCCTCCAGCCGGCTGAGCACTTCCAACGCGCTGCTCGTGCAACTGGAAAACAGCCGCGATGCGGCCTCCGGCGTGTCGCTCGACGAGGAGGCGATCGATCTGCTGCGCTTCCAGCGCGCGTATCAGGCCGCGGCGCGTTATATCAACGTGGTCGATCAACTCACCGAAGAGCTGATCCATACGCTCGGAAACTGACGGATAAACAGGGGAGCGCTCTGATGCGGCTGACACCATCCACCCAGAACCGGAATTTTCTTCAGAACATCAATGACCTGCAGAACCGGCTGAACAAGGCGCAGGACGAGGTTTCTTCCGGCAAGACGGTGACGCGCCTTTCCGATAACCCGTTTGCGGCGGCGCAGGCTTCCAAACTGATGTCCGTGATCGGCGCCAACGATCAGTTCATCGCCCTGAACGAGCAGCTGCTGGGCCGGCTGGAAGTGACCGATTCGGCGCTGCAGGGCATGACCCGCAGCGTCGATTCCGCCAGGGTTCTCGCCGCGCAGGCTCTTTCGGGCACGACGACCCCCGAAGCCCGACTCGCTCTCGCGCAGAACGTCGACGGCGTGAAGGCGCAGATCCTCAGCGCGAGCAACACGCAGGTGAATGGCGTGTTCCTGTTCGGGGGCACACAGTCGAACACACAGCCATTCGTCGACGCCGGGGGAACCATCACGTATAACGGCAACGATGAAGCCATTCATCAACGCCTGGACCGGTCCGTTGTGATCCAGACCAACATCACGGGACAGGACCTCTTTATGGGGTCTCCTTCGGTGTTCACCACGCTGGACGATCTGAAGGCCGCGATCCTGGCCAACGATGCCGGCGCCATCCGGGCGAGGCTCGGTGACCTCGATGCGGTGTCGGACCGGATCAATGCGGCGAACGCCGTGGTCGGCAACAATCTGCAACTCGTGCAGCAGCTTCAACGCGCTCTTCCGGAAAACAACGAGGCCCTGCAGAGGCATATTTCCAGTCTGACCGACGCCAACCTGGTGGAATCGATCAGCGACATGAATCTCACCAATCAGGCCATTCAGGTGTCGCTCAACTCCCAGTCCCAGATCCAGCACCTGTCGCTGCTCGATTTTCTGAGATAAGCGTCCTTGTGAATCCGAGAACGATCGGCGAACCTTGAAGGCGTGATTCGCCTCATTTTCACGACGATGCTGCTGTTTCAGCTCGGCGCGGACGTGAAGCCTCCCGAATTGCGGATCCACGCGTCTCCGGATCTCGCCGCGACCAGGACCCGTCTGGAGTCTCCGGGCGTCGCGGGCCTTGCCGACGTGGTTCGACTGGTCGGACTGCGGGATCCTGGCTCGCCCGTTCGCGTCGAACTCGCGAACGAATCGTCGGAGTGGGCGCGCATGACGGCGCCATGGATTGCCGGTTTCGCGCGCGGAGAGGAAGGTCAGATCGTGATCCTGCCGTCGCGCTCGCCGGACTATCCGCATGCGACGCTCGACGACGTCCTGCGACATGAAGTCGCTCATGTCCTGATTTACCGCGCGTCGGGGGGCCAGCCCGTTCCCCGCTGGTTCAACGAAGGGGTGGCGCTGGCGGCCGAGCGCCAGTGGAGGTTCGGGGATCAAACGCGTCTCTTCTATGAGCTGCTTTCCGGATCCCGGGAAAGCCTTGGAGCGCTCAATCGCCTCTTTGAAGGGTCCCAGCAGGATCAGGCGCGCGCCTACCTGCTGGCCGGCGCCCTCGTTCGCGATCTGATGGACACGCACGGTGAAACCATGGGCGCCCGCATTCTGGAAAAGATGCGGAACGGAGAGCCGTTTGAGGCGGCCTTTCTCGACGTCACCGGCAGGTCCAGCGCGGCCGCTGATTCGGAGTTCTGGAACCGCCACCGCGTGTGGACCACCTGGATTCCGATTGTCTTCTCTCAGGAAGTTTTGTGGATGCTGATTACTCTGCTGGCGCTTCTCGCGATTTACCGCCGACGTCAGCGGAACGCGGAGATGGCGAAGCAATGGGAAGAGGAAGGCGACGACTAGGCGGGGGCTGTGGCTGAGAAGAAAAGGACGGGCGCCGGAATCGCGGGGTGTTTCCGCGATTCCGTTCCGAGGCGCCCGTTCTGAGGTTCTTGCGCCTGAAGGCGCGTTCAGCCATGAGGCTGGAACGCGCGTCCTGCCCGCGGCTGCGGAACTACGCCGCCAGCCGGGTCGCCGACCGGCTTTCGATGACGTGCCGGATGAGACGACGCGTTCGCTCGATGAACGCGAGATTGTCAGCGAGACAACTTTCGAGCAGGACGCCGACTCCCCAATCGCCGGTCATGTCCGCGGCGGCGATCAGGGCGATGTATTCGCCGACCCGCCAATGGACCAGTTGCTGCGCCTTGGCCAGAATGTAGATGTGGCGCGCCACCGGGCTCTGAATGTCGGCAAGCTCCTTGCGGAACTCTTCAATCATGACCTCATGAATCCGGGCAACGACTTTCATGGGCTGTTCGTTGATCAGTCTGAAACACTCGTCGAGCGAACTGGTGATCTTTTCAGAAAGGAATACCCTCGCGTCGAGAGCTTCCTTGACGTCGGGGTCCTGCGCGAGCTGGCTCATCTCCTGATAAATTGCCGTTTCGCGCTGCGCTGTCTGACGGAGGCTGCTCAAGAGCAGAACAAATACCTCCTTCGGATTCTTGACCGACATGTCTCGTTTTCCTTTCATGCAGTGATCGTTGGTTGTTTGCAGAGTTGGGTTTCTCAAAAGAACGGAGGAATCGCAGCCTGAATTGCAGCGGCCAGACAAGCCGATGATCGAGCACGACCGGCGCCAAAATCGGACCGGGCTGCGCGATCGGATGCGACATGATCTTCTGCACTTACTCCTGAGCAGTGTTTTCGGTTCAGTCCTCTTTTGTTCGAATGGCGTCCCGGAATTGCCGCTTTGGCGAGCCCGCGCAACTGCAGACGGCGGCCGCGCGCCGGGTTGTCACCTGTGCCATCCGCGTCGCTTCTTGTAGAGGCGGTCTATGACCGCCCGACGTTCCCGAGTGGAAAATACTGGGCGGTCATAGACCGCCCTGCAGACCGCCCCTGCAAACTTGACCGTGGCGGTTCGCTTGTTTACCATCCCGCTCGTTTATGAGCCACGTTTCTACAAAAGCTGAGGAGTGTTCCAATCCGGTGCTTTCAGACAAGGATCTGCTCTTACAGACCTATTCCATGGCGAATCGATTTGCCGCTCACTACAGCGCCATGCGAACGAGCCTCGTTGCCGCGGCGATGGTCCTGGCTTATGGCCAGTTCCTGAAACCCCTCATTGAAAAGTTCGTTGCGTTCGCCGGTTCATCCTCGTTGGGTCCGGCTGACGTGGTGTCGGCGCTGATGGCCCTTCTTCTTGGAATCATGGCGCTGGTATTCAACTGGAGGTTCCTCAAACGCACTCTTGCCTGTCGCGCCGTGCTGCTGTCGGTCGAATGTCGAAAGCGGGATGAACTCGGGAAACACGACCCGGAGCGTCTCAACAAGGCCGGAACAATTCCCTGGCTGAGCGCCGGTTGGGTGGATTCCTGGAAAAAATGGGACAACGTGCCCGTGGAGTATGGCCGTCTGGAACAGGACTTTCTGAAGAAAGACCATGCCGTTCAGCCAAAAGTGTTTTACGGGTGGGGAAATGCCGCCTGCATCTTCCTCTTTGCGATCATCCTCTTTATCTGCGGCTGGATATGCCTGAAGGTGTCCGGCGTCATTGTCTGACCTCGTGATTCGCTTTTCCTGAGGGCCTCTCAATTGCACCCACATGGGTAGATCGCTCTGGCGCGCGGTCTGCACGCGCGCACAGGAGAGGTGGACGTGTATGCGATGGACAGGTTCAAGACAGAGTCCGAATGTTGAAGACCGCCGGGGCATGACGGTTGGCCGCGGCCTGGTGGGAGGTGGTCTGGGCGCCATCCTCCTGCTTTTGCTGGCGCTGATTCTGGGAATCGACCCCCGGTATATCTTCGAAGAACCGTCATTCGATACCAGCAACGTGGCGCCTCCCGCGAACACTCCGGCCGACGCCCATATGAAGGATTTCGTCGCGACGGTTCTGGGCTACACGGAAGACACCTGGTCGCAAATCTTTCAGGATTCCGGCCGGACCTACCGGGATCCCAAACTCGTGCTCTTCAGTGGAGCGGTGGACTCCGCCTGTGGCTTCGGGCGGGCGGCGATGGGGCCCTTCTATTGTCCGTTGGACGAAAAAGTCTATCTGGACATGAGTTTCTTTGACGATCTCAGCCAGCGATTCAACGCGCCGGGCGACTTTGCCGAGGCCTATGTCATTGCGCACGAGATCGGACATCATGTGCAAAACCTGCTCGGGATTTCCGACCAGGTGGATGTCATCCGGCAGCAGAATCCATCGCAGGCCAATGCTGTATCGGTTCTCCTGGAACTTCAGGCGGACTGTTTTGCCGGCATCTGGGCAAACCGCACCCAGCGGAACGAAGAGGCGAGGTCCCGCGAGTTCCTCGAACCCGGAGACGCTGAAGAGGCGCTGCGGGCGGCCAGCATGATCGGCGACGATCGGCTGCAAATGGAGGCGCGCGGCTACATCGTTCCCGAGTCCTTTACGCATGGCTCGGCCAGGCAGCGGCTTGAGTGGTTCAAGAGAGGATTCTCAACGGGCAGCATGAAAGCGTGCGATACCTTCAACGCCGACCATCCCTGAATTGGGGAATTCCCCAATTCCCTCTCCGCTTTTTCGTTGCGCCGCTTCGTGAACATTTCCTATGCTCTCACCGCAATCATGATGAAGATCAGCCGTGTGATGGGTATTCCCGTTTTGCTCGCTGCAGCAGCGGCTCTCGCTGCGCCGCAGGGGCGTGGAGGTCAGGCGCCGAGTCCGGCGTCGCAGCGTCCGCCGCGATCGACAACGCCGCAGACGTATGCGCCCGAACTCATTTCGGCCGGACAGGTCCGGTTCGCGTCGCAGTGTGGTTTCTGTCATGGCCGTGACGCGGCGGGTGGAGAGACCGGGCCGGATCTGACACGATCCGCGCTGGTGGCGGAGGATGTCCGTGGCGATCGCGTCGGTCCGGTGGTTCGCTCGGGCCGCCAGGAAAAGGGCATGCCCGCGTTCGATGTGAGCGAAAGCGATCTTGCGGCCATGGTTGCGTTTATCCACGATCAGAAAACCCAGATGGAATCGTTGGGCGGAAACCGGAGGTCCGTGGACGCCGCCGATCTGCGGACCGGCAATGCGGACGCCGGCCGGCGATATTTCGAAGGCGCGGGAAACTGTTCGAAGTGCCACTCGGCGTCGGGAGACCTGGCCGGGATCGCCGCGCGTTTTCAGGGACTGCCTCTGTTGCAGCGGATGCTTTATCCCACCAGTGGCCGCCCGGCGCCGCAACCCGCAAAAGTGAGGGTGACGCTGCCATCCGGTGAGACCGTGGCCGGCTCGCTGGTTTCGCAGGACGAATTCGTGATTACCATGACCGACGGCTCTGGGATGCGCCGGTCGTGGAACGTGGCCGACGTGAAGTTTTCGGTGGACGATCCGTTACAGGGGCATTTTGACCTGCTCGGGAAATATACCGACGCCGACATGCACAACGTGTATGCGTATCTGGAGACACTGCGGTGAGAAAACCGTTACAGGCCCCATCGTCCATGCGCCGGTTGATTCCGGCGGGGTTCGTCCTGCTGGGACTCGTGGCAGCCGTGGCTCTGGCCGCTCCGCGCGAAGGCGTGGATTCTGCGCTGTTGCTGAAGCCGACGCCCGACAGCTGGCCGACCTATCACGGAGACTATACGGGGCAGCGTCACAGCCGGCTGACCCAGATCACGCCCGCCAATGTCGGGCAACTGAAAGAGGTCTGGAGATTCTCGACGGGGCAGGGAACGCTGAAGGCGTCTCCGATCCTGGTGGATGGCGTCATCTATGTCACGATGCCCGACAACCTCTGGGCAATCGACGCCCGCACCGGACGACAGATCTGGCGCTATAGCTATCCGCGCAACAACGCGTTCCACATCGGCCATCGCGGCGTGGCGGTCTACAAGGACTGGGTCTATCTGACGACGCCGAATGCGCATTTGATCGCGCTTCATGCAAAAGACGGTTCGGTCAAGTGGGACGTGACGATCGCGGATTCCAACCGGGGCTACTGGTCCACCAATGCGCCACTCGTCGTGCGAAACCACGTGATGGTCGGCGTGTCGGGGGATTTCGACAATCTGCCGGGCCAGCTCAAATCGGTGGACGCCGATACGGGCAAGACCCAGTGGATCTTCTACAGCACTCCGCCCGCGGGTGTGTCCGATCCGCCGAGTGGCGGCGCAACCGGAGGCCAGATGTGGATGACCGGGACCTACGACCCGGATCTGAACCTGGTCTATGTGGGTACCGGGAACCCTACACCGGTGCTGAACGGCCCCTCGCGTCCGGGCGACAATCCATGGACGTGCAGTATCGTGGCGATCAACCCCGATACCGGAAAGCTGGCGTGGGGTTTTCAGGTTTCACCGCACGACACTCATGACTGGGACGCCGCCGAGGTCCCGGTACTCGTGGATGGCATGTTCAATGGAGCGCCACGCAAGATGGTGATGCAGGCGTCGAGGAACGGATACTTCTTCGTGCTCGATCGGACGAACGGCAAGAACCTGTTGACCACCCCCTTTGCCACGGTGAACTGGGCCAAAGGTATCGACAAGGACGGACGTCCGATTCCCGATCCCGCCAAGGAACCGTCCCGCGACGGTGTGCTTGTGGCGCCGAACGAAAGCGGCGGCACAAACTTCCGTTCACCCAGCTTCGACCCTGCGACCGGGTCGCTCATTGTCAGCGCCCACGACGGATACGGAATCTATTTCTTCAAGCCGGAACACGGCGCCTACGGATGGGCCGGCGCCGACTACGGTGTGGCCGGCCGGGCCTACCTCCGGTCCATCGACTATCAGACCGGCAAAATCCGATGGAGCCATCCGCTCGGCGACGGGCCTGGCGCAGCCGGAGTATTGACTACCGCGTCCGGGCTGACATTCACCGGTGATGTTCCGGGAAACCTGCTCGCTCTTCGAACCAGCGACGGCGCCACGATCTGGCATGCCCCTATCGGTCGAGTCGGCAACCCGCCGATCACGTACGAACTCGACGGACGGCAGGTGTTGCTCACCGGCGCGGGTAGCGCCCTTTACGCGTTCGCTCTTCCACAGAACTGATTCCATAGTCTGGAAACATTTTGAATCCCCGCCTGCCGGTAGGGCGGTCTATGACCGCCCCTACCGGCAGGCGGGAACACCTCAAGGATCGCGCCTGCATCGTTCGAGGAAGCGGCGGAACCGGGAGGAGGGAGGCATGAATCGGTCGATGGTTTTCTGCGCCCGCGTCGCGCTCATTCGTTCAGCGGCCGCCCAGAGGTCTTCGCGCAGGAGTCGCGTCGAGCCCAGAGCCAGCGAAGGGAAGGAGCCCTCGTCAACCTCGCCGGGCGCAATGATCAGGAAACGAGTGAACAGCGCCTTGACGCTCCGCCCGTACAGTCCTTCGTTTTCGCGGCCGGCGAGTCCGGCCTCCAGCTTGAGCTGGCGTGTGGACAGCGGCGAATTGCTGTCGAGGATTTCGAGAATCTGCCGCGCATGCGGGTCAATACCGTCGGCGGGATCCCTCCGGTCGCGAATGGACTCGGCGAGAAGCGCGGTGAACAGCTCCTGGGAGAAAAACGTGGCCCGCCCCGCATACCACTTGGAGTAGACCACGTCGTGTCCGGACGACAGGCGCTTCATCATCGCCCACATGCGCCACACGCGGGAGTCGCCGCCGCCCGACCATTCCCAGCGCATTTCCGCCCGCGGGTGGAATTCGGACCACAATGAACGGGGCTCCGGACGATTGTCTGCCGGAAATACCAGCAGCGCGCCGAGTTGATTGATTCTGGCGATCGCTGCGTTGTCCGTCGGCGCCATGCCGCGTCAGAGGGTTCTGGCGACTATTTCACGCGTGTGAGCACGAACTCGCCACTCTCATCGAGGACCTTGCCGGACGCGTTCTTGCGTCGGACCGTCATGCTCTTTTCGGACGTCAGTTCGCCTTCCCAGGTGATCGGAATCTGAATGGCCCCGGTCTTCTTGTACGTGATGAACTTGAATTTGGAGCCGGTGACCGTGCCGTCTTCGGCTTTCAATTTCTGTTCCGTGAGATCGTCGGGGGAAATTTCAACGATGTCGCCCGTGAGCTTGGTTTTGCTGACCTTCAGCTCCATCGTGATTGCAGGCACGGTGAACCCCTGTTCTTCTTCTTCGTCGCCGGCATCAGCATCAGCGTCTTTCGATTGCGCCGGGGTTGTCTTGCCAGACTGGGCTTGCGGCGCTCCGGCCGGCAGGAAGTTGTTGCCCCGTCCGCCGCGTCCGCCGCCGCCGAACCCGCCGCCACCACCGCCGCCGCCGAACCCGCCGCCGCCACCGCCACCGCCGAACCCGCCAGTGGACCCGCCACCGCCGAATCCGCCAGTGGACCCGCCGACGCGACCGCTGGTGGTCGGACTGCTGCGGCCGATTCCGGAAGACGTTGTCGACGAAGCGCCGCGATTCGTGTTCACCTGGTTCCGATACGCGCGTCCCAGAGGCGAATCGTCAAACGGATCGATTTCCTCGCCATTCTTGAGCGCCTCCTTCAGCCGTACCTGCATCTGTTTCGCAATGAGCACCGAATCCGTGATCCAGCTGCCTGCGAAGCCAGCGTCCGCCGCACGGGCCTCCCAGATTGCGAATCCCGGCGCAAGCGCCAGTAGAACCCAGAGACCTAAAACCTTAGCCTTCATCATTTGCCCTTTCCCGAGGCAATCCAGCAAGCGCGCCGCACGGGCCCGCCATGCCCCATTCAATCCAGCGAGTATACGGGAAATCAGGATAGACAGTATTCGTGGTGGAGGATGCAAAACTCTGTAAAAAGATCTCCGTGGAAGCACGTGGAGTCCCCTTCTGCCTTGTAGGGGCGGTCTATGACCGCCCAGTGTTTCGGAGTGAATCTCTTGTGAAACCAAGGGGTTTCACTCTGGAACGCCGGGCGGTCATAGTTGGCCATGTTTCCGGGGGAACACCCGCAAGGATGAAACAATCCGCGTTAAGTCCTTTAGATGCGTTTTGTTTCTTTCTAGACCGCCCCGACATGCAGACGGGGACCCGGCGCCCTACGTTCCTTTTTCCAGCCAGGTGCAAATCAGATCGATAGCGCGGGTCATTGCTCCGCAATAGGTGGAGAGGAACGCTTCATCGACGGGCCAGTCCGGCGGCATTGTTTCCAGGGCGGCCATGGCCCTCGCGCCGTCAAAATCGACATAGGCGATACGGATCGTCAGTTCTTCCGGGGGGCGGCCGAACGCCGCGCCGGGCAAGACCGCCACGGAGACCTCTTCGAGAAGCCGTCGGGCGAGATCTTCGCTGGTGAATACGCCGCGGGTCTCCAGGCGGTTTCGCCAGGCAGCAAAGTCCGGGAAAAGATAGAAACCGCCGGTGGGAGCGGGGGGCTGGACGTTGGCCTCCTCCAGCCGGCGCTGGAGGCTTTCGCCAAGGGCGCTCAGGATGCGGCGCGCGAGCCAGAGATACCGTTCAATAACGGATCCGCCGCGAAAGGCCGATACGGCGGCGTATTGGATGGGCGCGCTGGTGGAGGTGTATGTCTCGCTGGCGACCGACGCCATGCTGTCGGCGAGCCATTTCAGATCCTGCGGAAACGTGAATGTGCCCAATCGCCAGCCGCCGGCGCCGCACCACTTGCTCAGGCCGCTGGAGACAATGGTTCCTTCCGGGTAGTACCGCGCGATGGAGACGTGCGCGCCGCGGTGATGCAGTTCGCCGTAAATCTCATCGGAAAGCAGGAGAAGTCCGTAGTTTCGCGCCACGCGCGCCAGGGTTTCCAATTCGGCCGCGGTGTAGGTGAGGCCGGTCGGATTGCCCGGGTAATTCAGGACCACGATTCGCGGCCGGCCCGGATCTTCGCGGCAGAGAGATTCCAGCTGGGAGGGCTCCAGCCGCCAGTCATTGGACTGGCGGCAGGGAAGGGCGCAAACCCGCCGGCCGACGATTTGCGCCTGTGGGGCGTAGGAGACCCACGCCGGGGTCGGGATCACCAGGTCGCCGTAATAGACGAGCTGGAGCAGGAACATCAGTTCCTTCGATCCCGGTCCGATGAGGACGTCATCCCCCGACGCGCCCAGACCATTCCGGCGCCGGTGATAGTCGGCGACCGCTTCGCGCAGTTCCCAGAGTCCGCGCACCGGCAGGTATTCCTTGCGGGACGCATTCAGGCGAAGAGCTTCCACCACCGGGTCGGGAACCGGGAACGGCGACTGTCCCAGCCCAAGTCGATGGACGGGCCGGCCCTCCTGAATCATCCGGAGCGAGAGCTCATTGATACCCACGGTTGAGGAAAGCCCCAGGCCCCGGATATTAAGATTCAGGGGTTCCGGCCGCATCTCAGTTCCACACCAGACTGTCGAACTGGATCTCTTTGCGGCGGTCCGGAACCGGATCGTTCCAGACCTGCGCGCGCCCGGCGCGCTTGATCTCCCGCATGCCGGCTTCGAAGAAGAAGGCCTTTTCTCCAAATGCCGGACGTAATTGATCGAGCCACGTGGCTTTGGGATCGAATCGCGCAAAGAACGGATGTCCGACCCACTGGGAATCCCTGGCTTGTTCGAATGTGAGCACGAACACCTTCTCTCTGCCGATGGTGGAGACGCCGCAGACTTTCACCTTGCCCGGAGTCGCGCTCATCGAGGGACCCCGCACGGTACGGGCGAGTCCGGAAACGCGCCGGTAGGCCTGAGAGAAGATTTCCCAGGCGCGGACCAGCGGCACATCGAAATAGTTCTTCGGCCCGGTGTCCCGTTCCACAAACATATAGTAAGGGATGGCGCCAAGGTGAACCTGCAAACGCCACATTTCCGCCCAGACGGACGGGTCGTCGTTCACCTGCCGGATCAGCGGCGCCTGGCAGCGGACGACCGCGCCCGTGGTCCGGATCCGCCGGATTGCGGCCTGCGCCATCGGCGTCTCCAACTCCCGGGGATGACTGAAGTGCGCCATTACGGCCAGGTGTTTGCCCGCCTTGCGGACGCTCTCGAACAGACGCAGAAGATCGTCCGCATCGGGGTCGGTCACGAATCGCTGTGGCCAGTACGCTGTGGACTTCGTCCCCAGGCGGATGCTTGTAATGTGGTCCAGTCCGGCGTCCAGCAGCGGCTCAACATACTGGCGGAGCAGTTCGGTCCGCATGATCAACGGGTCGCCTCCGGTAAAGAGAACACTGTTCACTTCTTCATGCGCTTTCAGATAACGGATCAGGGCGTTCACTTCACGACTCGCGAACTTCAGTTCGTTCAGGCCGACAAACTGCGGCCACCGGAAGCAGTACGTGCAGTAGGCGTGACACGTTTGCCCCGTGCTCGGGAAGAACAGCACGGTTTCCCGATACTTGTGCTGCATTCCCTCGAGCGGCTTGCCATCCATCCAGGGCACGTTCAGATCGGTCTGTCCGGCCGGATGTGGATTCATCCGCAACTGGATCGCCCGGGCAGCGCGCGAAACTTCGTCCGGTCCCGCATTCCCGCGGACGAGTGACAGCATGGTCTCGAAGTCTTCCGGTTCCAGCATTCCCCGCTGGGGGAAAGTCAACTGGTAGATGGGATCCTCCGGGACCTTCGACCAGTCAATCAACTCGTCCAGAACGTAGGGATTGACCCGAAAAGGGAGTACCGCGGAAACCGCGCGCATCGCGTCGCGCTCTTCCGGCGGCATCGCGGCAAGCTGGGGTATCGAATCGATGTCCTTGCGCCCCAATGCGCGATATCGCCGGGCTCCGCTGTTCAGTAATGGCGTGAATGGTGTGTTGTTGTTCACGTTTGTACTCCTTTCAAAGTGTCGAACCTCAGGGCCCTCCCCCTCCGGCGTCCTGCGCGGGGCGCAGAATGCCGTACTCTTTTCGGGCCTGTGGGTCCGACTGTTCCACGGCTTTGCGAGCCGGGTGTTTCGCTGGTGCGCTGAAAATTGCGCTTGGTTGCTGTTTAACGCGCGAACAGACGATGTCGTTGCTCGCCTCTACCGTCGTTGTGTCACGGGTGGTGACAGATGCGGCCCCGCAATCTGGAGAACTCCAAATATGCGCAGGGCGGCATCAGGCTGGTTTTGCCGACACCGATGCGTGTGAACGCCGAATTGACCGGAAGTCAGTTGGCGGCCAGTGTACCGGACCGGTTCGGCCGATGAGAGTTACTAACCGCTAGGAAAGGGTAAGTAACGGGCCTTTGGGTCCCGACCGCCCGACGTTTCGGCTGGGAAAATCACCGCGAAGCGGCCGGGGGCATTCACGGCAGTTTCCTGGTAGAACGCCCCTGCAACATTTCTATGTACGAAACGGCCTTTTGGGCGCTCTTGTTGCACTGAGGCGAGCCTGCATTTCCGCTGGTTCGGACGGGAAAGAGTGGAGGAGCGACTGGAGTTCGGCCGGTCCGAGACAACAGCGCATTTTGACGACAGATCCATGAGTCAAGCTTTTGAACCGACGACGTCGCGGCGCGCGCTGATCGTCGAGGATGAACACCCGGTCGCGGCAGAGATCCGGGAGCGGCTCCTGAAGCTGGGGCTTCGGGAAGTCGAAATTGTCCCGGACAGTTCGGACGCCATCACGGCTACGGAGCGCCTGCAGCCGGACCTTATCTTTATGGATGTCCGCCTCAAGGGAGCCATGGACGGCATCCAGACGGCGCGCGCGATCGCGCAGCGTCATTCCATGCCGGTCATCTACATTGCCGGCCAATCCGACCGGGACGCCCTGCAGCGACTGAAAAATGGCGACCATTACAGTTATGTGCTGAAGCCGTTTCGGGACCGCGACCTCGCGGTGGCTGTCGAAGTGGCGACCCAGCGTCATGCGCTTGAGCGCCGTCTCCGGGAGAGCGAGGCGCGTTTTGAAGCGATGATCGACAGCATCAGCGACTGCGTCGTCGCCGCGGATTCCAGCGGGCTGGTGACCTTTATTAATCCGGGCGCCGCGGAACTGACTGGATGGACGCTGGACGAGGCGCGCGAATTGCCCGTCAGCAAGGTTCTCCCGCTCGCCGCCGAAGACGGTGAGGTTGGCCAGCATCCCATTCTCAAAGCGATCGAGACGGGGGGGACGGTTGACCTGTCCAAAGGCGCGCATCTGATCACCCGCGCCGGGCAATCGATCCTGGTGGAAGGATCGGCCTCCCCGATCATCAGCGGCCAGCGCCAGATGATCGGCGCCATCCTGGCGTTTCGGGATATCCGTCCCCGGAAGCGTTCCGAAGAGGCCCTGCGCAAAACCGAGGAGCAGCTCCGCCAATCCCAGAAGATGGAGGCCATCGGCCAACTGGCCGGCGGTGTAGCCCACGATTTCAACAATCTGTTGACCGTCATTACCGGCTACAGCGACATTCTCGTCAACGAGCTGTCGCTCGATGCGAAGTCCCAGGAAATGGCCGCCGAAATTCAGAAGGCCGGAGACCGTGCGGCGGCGCTCACTCGTCACTTGCTTGCGTTCAGCCGACGGCAGGTGCTCCACCCGACGCGGGTTCAGCTGGGCGCGCTCATTACGGAGTTGTCCCGGTTGTTGACGCGCCTGATCGGGGAGGACATGATCTTGACCACGCGCTCGGCGCCCGACCTCTGGTTCATTCAGGCGGACCGCGGGCAGATCGAGCAGGCCATCATGAATCTGGTCGTCAATGCCCGGGACGCGATGCCCAATGGCGGCCGCCTTTCGATCAGCTGTCAGAACCTGGTGTTCCGGGAGGGCGCGTTCACGCCGCCACCAACCATGGGGCCCGGAGATTACGTGCTGCTGACTGTCGGCGATACAGGGGTCGGCATGAGTGAAGAAACACAGGCGCGTATTTATGAGCCGTTCTTCACGACCAAGGAGCGGGGCAAGGGAACCGGGCTCGGCCTCTCCACGGTTTACGGTATCGTCAAGCAATCCGGCGGCTTCATTGACGTCCGCAGCGAATTGGGAAAGGGAACCACGTTCAGCCTGTACTTCCCGAAAGCGGCGAATGACTTGTCCGCCGATCCGCTCACCAAGAACAAGGACGCGATCCTGGTCGGTGAAGAGGCGATCCTGCTTGTCGAAGACGATCAGTCCGTCCGCGCCCTGGCGGCCGCCGGCCTGCGCCAGTACGGCTATACCGTCTTTGAGGCCGAAAACGGCAAGGCCGCCCTGCGCCAGTTCATGCAGCACTCGGAAATCCAGCTCCTGCTGACCGATATCGTCCTCAGGGGCATGAACGGACGGGAGATTGCGGAAAAGATCAAGGCGATGAAGCCGGAGATTCGCGTGCTCTATATGTCGGGATACACCGATGATATGGTCGTGCGCAGCGGCGTCATTTTCGGCGATGCGGCGTTTGTGCAGAAGCCATTTACCGGTACCGAACTCGCCCGCAGCGTTCGCGAAGCTCTCGATCAATAGCGCGGAGGTTTTACGGTCGTCGTGCCGGGGGATCAGCTGAGACCGTGCTTACGCAGCCGCCGGTAGAGCGTTCTTTCCGAGATCCCCAGAGCTTCAGCCGCGCGGGCTTTGTCGTTCTGGTTTTCCCGCAGCTTGGCGGCGATGAATTCCCGCTCGAGATGATCGAACGAAGGAGGGAGTGCCGCCGCCGCTTCCACCGGAGCGGTTCGCGCCTTTCCGAGCGGTGGAAGGTCCGCGGTCGTGATCTCGTCTTCCGCTCCCAGCGCGAACGCCCGCTCGATCATATTTTCCAGTTCGCGCACGTTGCCGGGGAAGTCATGCCGCATCAGGGTCTGCAGGGCGTCGGGCGCGATTCCGTGAACCCGCTTGCCGAAACGGCGACTGAGTTTCCGGATCAGGCTCATCGTCAGCGGCGCGATGTCTTCCCTGATGGAGCGCAGCGGGGGTGTTTCCAGTCGCACGACATTCAGGCGGAAAAACAGGTCCTGCCTGAATTTGCCGGATCGCACCCCTTCCTCCAGATTCTGATTGGTCGCCGCCACCAGCCGAACGTCCACGCGGTGGGTTTCGGAACTTCCTACGGGCCGGACTTCCCGTTCCTGCAGAATCCGCAACAGTTTGGGCTGCAGCGCCAGCGGCAGGTCGCCGATTTCGTCCAGGAATAGCGTGCCTCCGTGCGCGGACCGGAACAGGCCGCGAGAATCGGCTGTCGCGCTGGAGAAAGCGCCTCTGACATGGCCGAAGATCTCGCTTTCCATCAATTCCGCGGGTATGGCGGCGCAGTTCACCGGCACAAACGGGCCTTTCGCGCGTTTGGACAGACGGTGAATCGCGTAGGCGACGAGCTCCTTGCCGGTTCCGCTCTCTCCTTCGATCAACACCCCCGAATCGCTCGAAGCCACCCTGGCGATCGTTTCTTTGAGCTGAACCATGGGCGCCGACGTTCCCACCAGTTCGCCGATCGGCAGTGTTTCCGCCAGGCGTGAGCGCAGGGAATCTACTTCGTCCCGGAGATACCGCCGTTCCGCCAGCCGGCGCAGCCGGTGCTGCAGGGCAGCCCATTCAATCGGCTTCGTCAGGTAGTCATACGCGCCGAGACGCAACGCCTGAATGGCGCTTTCGATTTCCGGAAAGCCGGTGATGATCACCGCATCGATGTCGGGATCGCGGTTCTTCAGCTGCTCAAGGATCTCGATCCCTGTCATATCGGGCAGATTGATATCGAGCAGGGCGGCGTCAAAAGCGCTGGTTTCCAGCAGGGCGAGTCCGGAGCGGCCGCTGTCCGCGGAGCGAACCTCATAGCCTTCGCGGGACAAGCGCTCTTCCAGGAGCTTTCGTATCGCGCCTTCGTCCTCGATCAGTAGGATTCGTAGTGGCTTCATTCTTCTGCAGCCAGGCCCGTCCGTCGGGGGGTAGTATAGCGGAATATTTGCAGGGTTTGACGGAGATTCGCCATTTCTGGCCGGAGCTTCGCCATGCTTGAAAGCCCGATAACTGCCGTGTTTTCAGTGTTACAAAACAACCGGTCCAAAAGGATGCAGGATTGCTAGAGAACCTCAAATGTCCTTTAGTGAAAATGGCGGCCTCGGGGAGAAACGATGATGGAACTGAGACGCGTATTGCTGGTTGACGACGACAGGCTTGTCCTCGTGTTTTTCAAACACATTCTGGGACACGCGTTTGATCCCCATCTGGCGGTCGGGGCAGACGAGGCGCTCGACGCCATCGTCACGCAAGGTTCATTTCCGGTGGTGATCAGCGACCTGCGCATGCCGGAGATGTCGGGCGTCGACCTGATTTCGAAAGTGAAGGACTCGTGCCCGGAAACCGTCTGCGTGCTGCTCAGCGGAGACGTGGAAAGCGATGAGGCGCGCGACGCGTTCCAGCGCGGTCTGGCCTTTCGTCTTCTTCCAAAGCCATGTCAGGCCCGGCTCCTCGTGGAGACCGTTGAAGACGCGTTCCGTCAGTACGAGGCCAGCCGGGCCTCGTCCGAATAGCCATTTGTCGCGCCGGGCGTACCCATTCCCTTCAGCTCCCCTCCTTATTCATTAACTGTTGGCTGTTCACCATTAACTGCTTGTACCCGGTGCATTGCTCCTTCCGTTGCGGAACGGAAAATCAAGGCGGTCAAGTAAAAATGGGTAATGGAAAATGGATAACGGAAAACCGGGAAAAAAGAAGGACCCTCCCGCTGAAGACCGTCAGGCAGTCCTTGCAGGTTCCGCTCGCAGACGACCGCTTTGTTCAGGCGCGCTCCCTCAAGGTTTCCTTGTCGATTTTCCATTACCCATTTTTACTTGACCGCCCTTTTCACTGGCCGGTTGATTTTCCGTTCCG
>DASUFH010000273.1:0-3004 GCA_036274645.1 Terriglobia bacterium | reverse complement strand
GGTTTTCTTCCCGGCAAACCGGTCCGGGCGGTCTATTTCACCGACTTCGTCGTGCAGATCTGAGTCCATGAGCGCCACCACAAAACCTGGAATCAGCCCGGCAGGAACGCCGATCTCCCTTTCGCCGGAGATTCGGGCGACGCTGGATCAACTCAAGCCCTTTCGAACGATCCCACTCGACGTTTCGGTCGAGCTGGGGACGGCCCGGCTCACGCTGCGTGATCTGCTGGGGCTGCGTTATCACTCGGTGTTTACGCTGGATCAAAGCGCCGGCGCAAAATTGCGGATAACCGTGAATGGAGTTCCCCTGGCGACCGGAGAACCGGCCGTACTTGGAGACCGTGTAGGAATCAAAATCGATGAAGTATTCGATTCGGAGCGTTAACCCGCCTGTGCGATTCATGGCCGGGCTGGTCCTGACCCTGGCCCTGGCCGGCTCCCTGAGCCGCGCGCAGGCGCAACAGCAACAGCCGCCGCCGGTCCGGCAGCCCGAGGCGCTCGGACCGTCGGCGGAACTGGCCAGGCAATTTGCCGGAAGTTCCGCGGCGGGGAGTCTCGCGCTGCCTGACGACGACACGATGAACGAGGCGGAAGCGGGCGGTATGGGACTGGGCGCGCGCGCCACCGGCGCGTTGATCGTGGTGCTGGCGCTCATCTGGATCAGCGTGGTCCTGCTCAAGAAGTATATGCCGCATCGTTTCGGCGCCATCGGCCAGAAGCGGCGGATTCAGGTGCTCGAGACCGTTCCGGTCGGCGAGAAGCGCGCGTTGACGCTCATTCGCATCGATGACGAGGAACTGCTGCTGGCCAGCACGCCCGGAAGCTTTTCGCTGTTGAAGGAAATCCGTCCCGATCCGAACCGTGGAAAGACGGTTTCCGCCGTGGACGGCCCGGCGCCGGCCGACGCGGCCGGCTTTTCCGTAACGAAACGCTTCGAACACGCCATGGCTGAAGCGATCGGCGTCCGAGGACCCGGACCCGATGCCGGTCCGCTGACCCAGTTGGCGCTGCTCCGCAAGAAGCTCGAGGCGCGATAAACAGCCATGAAACGCCTGGCTGCGTTACTCCTGCTCGGCGCGCTGCTGTTTGGCGCGGTCCCATCCGCGGCGGCCCAGCAGGCCAGCCCGCTTGGAGGCAATATCCGCCTCGATGTGAAGGGCGGCGGAGGCGATCAGAGTTACTCGATGCCGATCCAGGTCCTGCTGTTCCTGACGGTGATGACGTTCATCCCGGCGGTGTTGATATCGCTGACGTCGTTCACCCGCATCATCATCGTGTTTCATTTCCTGCGCCAGGCCCTCGGAACCAACGAAACGCCATCCAATCAGATCATCATCGGACTCACGCTCTTCCTGACGCTGTTCATCATGACGCCCGTCGGCGAGCAGATTAACCGCGACGCGCTGGGGCCCATGATGGACGGGAAGATTTCGCAGACTGAAGCCCTGGGCCGCGCGGTCACGCCGCTGCGCGGCTTCATGATGAAATATACGCGCGAAAAAGACCTGGCGCTGTTTCTCGCCATCGCGAAGCGGCCGCGCCCGCGGGTGGCGGATGATGTCCCCACTACGGTGCTGATTCCGGCGTTCATGATTTCCGAACTGAAGACCTCGTTTCAGATCGGCTTTGTGCTGTTCCTGCCGTTTCTCGTGATCGACATGGTGGTGGCGACGGTCCTGCTGTCGATGGGCATGATGCAGCTGCCGCCGGTGATGGTTTCGATCCCGTTCAAGATTCTGCTCTTCATCATGGTCGATGGCTGGAACCTTGTGGTCGGATCCCTCGTGAAGAGCTTCTACTGACCGAAAGGACGTCCGGGTAAACGCATGTCTGAAACAATGATCCTCAATCTGGCGCGGCAGTCACTGGAAACGCTGCTGCTGATCACGACGCCCATGCTGGTTGTCGGCATGACGGTGGGCGTTACCGTCAGCATCCTTCAGGTGGTCACATCCATTCAGGACGCCACGCTGGCGTTTGTGCCGCGCGCCATCGCGGTGTTTGTGGTCTTTCTGGTGAGCCTGCCATGGATCATCCATCAGTGCGTCAACTACACGACGGTGTTGTTCTCGAACTTCGGACAGTACACGCGCTGAACGACGATGGAGATCCGCGTCGAGCAGTTGCTGTCGTTTCTGTTCGTCCTGACCCGATCGAGCGGGATCTTCGTATTCACGCCATTCTTCGGCAGCCTGAACGTGCCCGTTCAGGTTCGCGTGCTGTTGTCGGTCGCGACGAGCTACCTGTTTGCGTTGAGTTATGCGCCGGCGCCGTTTCCGGCGGCCCTCTCGATGTGGAGTCTGCTCTGGGGCCTGGCCGGCGAACTGATTGTGGGCATGGCGATCGGCTTTGCGGCCTACGCGCTCTTCGCCGGACTGCAATATGCCGGACAGATCGCGGGTTTTCAGATCGGTCTGTCGTTCATTAATGCGGTGGATCCGAACACATCCAACAGGTCCACCACGCTCTCGGTGTTTCAGATGCAGCTGGGCCTGACGCTCTTCCTGGCGCTGAACGCCCATCACTGGTTGATCCAGGCCATTGCCGCCAGCCTGACGGCGGTTCCGCCATTTTCCATGCATATCGGTCAGGCGCTCGTCGTGAAGCTGTCGAGTCTCGTGGCGCAGGTCTTCGTCATCGGGTTTCAGATTGCGGCGCCGGTCGTTGCCGTATTGATCCTGACGGACCTGGCGCTCGGGCTGATCGGCCGGTCTGCTCCCCAGATCCACATACTGGTCATCGGCTTTCCCCTGAAGGTTCTTGTCGGCGTTGCCGCGATGGGAATGGGGCTGTATCTCTTTCCCGCCGCCATGCGTGGATACGTTCATCGTCTCGACCAGGATCTCGCGAGCATCATCCGCCTTCTGGCCAGGTAATACGTAATGCCCCTGCTGGGTGACGGCGGCCGCACAGAAAAAGCGACTCCCAAACGCCGGCGCGAGG
Organism: Terriglobia bacterium; assembly: GCA_036274645.1. Lineage (GTDB taxonomy): Bacteria > Acidobacteriota > Terriglobia > 20CM-2-55-15 > 20CM-2-55-15 > DASUFH01. The sequence continues at coordinate 61 of DASUFH010000273.1, read as the reverse complement.
CGCGCAAAAAGGGACAGATTGCGCGCAGTCCGAAGTTCGTCGCGGCAGTCGTCTTTACAGG
>DASUFH010000272.1:0-4210 GCA_036274645.1 Terriglobia bacterium | reverse complement strand
CCCGTGACTTCCACAGGTATCAGAGCACGAGACTCTGCCTCCGCTCCAAGCCGTCCTTCCCGGTAAAGCTTGCGCCACGCGAACAACTGATTGGCATTGATGTCGTATGCCCGCGCGACCTGTGAGACCGATGTTCCTGATCGGAAGCTTTCCTCCACGATCGAGCGCCGCTCTTGCTGAGACCGGTGTCGCCGCTGCCTTCCTTCTCCCATCGTCACCCTCCTGCCGGAAAGCATGACGACTCCCGCCTTGGTACGGCTACACGGTACTCACTAGACGCTTACCTCAGAACATCGGCCGACGCTTTATCTGGAATTGGGAATTGGCGACAAACGAGCGCCCGCCGGTTATAGCGCCGCGGCTCTCAACAAGCCGCGTTACCGGCTGGGTCTGGCGACAAACGCGATCTGATTTCCGATCGTCTGAACTATCTCGATGTCGACGTTCGGCAGATGGTTGACCTCGTCGAGCGACGCGTCTTCAGTAATGCAGAGCATTTGTGGTCCACGGGCCGCAAGTGGTCCGAGTTCTTCCGCGGAGTTGAATGTCCGGGTTCCGCTTTCCCGATAGAACAACATTCCGTATTCCATCCAGCGTTGTGGTTTGTAAAGACAGACAGGTTCGGTCGGGGTAACAATCGCGTCCAAGGCGTTTCCCCACGGCCGCATCGTTTCGGTACGGTCGAACCGGGCCAGAACCAGATTTGTTGCCGCGAGGACCAGCAGTGTCATTGCGGTCAGATTGATCCCGCCCAGGACTATGGGAGTCAACCAGATGGCTGTGACGACCAGCATGGCCGCGAGCGTTCCAGTCACCCCGACAATGAGCAGGCCGTTTACGTGGGGATCGATATTCAGCGTGCTGCCGAAGAAGCCGAAGGCGACCCCGATGAAGGCCAGGGTGCCCGCCTCAAAGAAAGCAGCGATCTTGAACGTGCGCGATGACGGACGCCAGAGTTCCTGCGCGCACATCAACGCTACGGCCGGCACCGCCGGGAGGATATATCCCGTCAGCTTGGAACCGGAGAAGGAAAAGACCGCAACCGGTATGACCCACCACCAGGCAAGCAGGCGCTCAACCGGAGTCCAGCGCCGACTGAAGACTGGAATCAGCAGAAACGTCCAGGGAAAACTCAGCAGCAGGAACACGGGCAGATAGAAGTAAATCGGCCGGCTGTGGCCGTGGACAGTGGACACATATCGAAGGATGTTGTGGTTTACAAAGAAAGTGTCGATGAATTCATAGCCGTTTGACCACGCGCAGGCGACATACCACGGGGCGGCCACGGCCAGAGCGATTAGCAGTCCCTCGGGTCGCAGTGACCGCCACTCCTTCAGCTTCTTTCCGGCAGCCAGAAACGCCAGGATGGATGAGGCCGGGAGAACGAAGGCGACGGGGCCCTTGGCCAGGGAACCCAGGCCCAGCATGGCGTAAAAGCCGTACATCCACCACCGGCGGGCGGGTTCCGCCGACGTGTACCCGTTTAAGAAGAACATGAGCGCCACTGTCAGGCAGGCGGTCAGCGGCATATCCATCGACGCGGCGCGCGCGTACGCAAAAAATCCAACCGACGATGCCATGGTCAGGGCGGCGAACGCCGCGGTGGCTCGGCTCCAGAGCCTGCGCGCGATAGCGTAGACAGCGAAGACGGCGATCGTGGCCCCCAGGGCCGAAGGGAAGCGCGCTCCCCACTCACTGACCCCGAACAGCGCGTATCCCAGCGCCGCGCCCCAGTACATCAGGGGGGGCTTTTCCAGCCAGGGAACGCCATGAATCCGCGGTGTAACGTAGTCGCCGGTCAGATACATCTCGCGGGCCACCGTCGCGTAACGGGGCTCGTCAGGTCCGATCAGGCCCATCTGTCCCAGACGATGAAAGAAGAGGATGTAGCACGCAGCCGCGAGACCGATCAGAAGCATGGCCTCGGCGTAGTTATGAAGCTGGAGGCGCCGCATTTTCAAAACATGCGAAGATACCACGGATGGCGCGACACGACAGAATCAAACGCGGCGCCGAGTATGCTGCAGCCCGCGCGCTCCTGGCGGTGTTCGGGTGGATCCCCCGCAGGATGGCGTTGGCCGCCGGCGAGGCAGTGGCCTGGGTCGGCTTTCATGCAGCCAGACGGCAACGGCAGGTTGGTCTCGAGAATCTTCGGATGGCCATGCCCGAACTTTCGGAAGCGGAACGTCTGTCGATTCTTCGGGGCTCATTCAGTAATCTGGGCCGTCTTCTCGCGGAATTCAGCCACTTTCCGGAACTGACCCCCTCCAACGTATCAGATCGCGTCGTCTATGACGGACTTGAAAACTATCTGGAAGGAGTCCGACGCGGCAGAGGCGTGCTCTATCTGGCGGCGCACTTCGGCGCCTGGGAGTTGATGTCGTTCGCTCATGCCATCGCCGGTCATCCCATGAAATTCGTGGTGCGGGCCATCGACAATCCCATGGTGGATCGGCTCATTCAGGACTACCGCGGGCTTGGCGGCAATGTCCCGATCGTCAAGCGAAACGCGAGCCGTGAAATCATCCGGGCGCTCCGAGAGAACCGGGCCGTCGGCATCCTCATGGATCAGAACACCAGTCGTGATGAAGGTATTTTCGTCGATTTCTTCGGCGTGTCGGCGGCGACCACACCTTCGGTGGCTACGTTGGCCCTTCGCACGGGGGCGGCGGTCGTTCCGGCGTTCCTGATCTGGGATCCCCATTCCGGGAAGCACCGGCTCCGGTTTGATCCGCCGGTACCCACAGTGCAGACCGGTGACTTTGCGCACGATGTCGCCGAGAACACACGCCGGTTCAACGCTGTTGTCGAAGAATACGTCCGGCAGTATCCCGATCACTGGCTGTGGATTCATCGGCGATGGAAAACCCGTCCGGAAGGATCCGCCGCTCTGTATGCGAGTCAGGCCGCCAGTGGGCATGCGCAGTCGAGGTAGCCGCTCCATCAGGAATTTGTCGGCAGCCGCCCGCGTATCAAGCGCAGCAGTTCATCCATTCGATCGATCTTTGCCGAAATAACCAGACGCAGGAAAGGGCCGGCGCCCAGCCCCTCCAGCCGCACCGCGTCCTTCTCGGTGGTAATGCGCGTTCCGCTTCCGAGTTGATTGATGTCGGCGCGAGTGTACGCGTGGTGATCGCGGAATCGAACGCGTGTGGCGATGTGGACGCCCAGATCCTCGAGGGTGGCAAAGAAACGTTCGGGTTTGGCGATGCCGGCAAACGCGACAACTGGATCCGTGATCGATTCGGGCGCGATTTGCCGCCCCTCTCCGTCATAGATACCGTCGACGACCGGGTGAACAGTGAACGTCGGGATCGGCAACTCCACCGTATGGGGTTCATCCGGCCGGGGTTGAACGCACGCTACGTGCGCGCGCTCGATCGCGCTTTGCGGCTCCCGCCAGGTTCCCCAGGGCAGGAGGCGTTCTCCGGCGGACCATTCGGCCGCGTCGATGGTGACGATATCGATATCCCGGTGCAGCCGCCGGTGCTGGAATCCGTCGTCGAGGATGAACAGGTTGCCCAGGCTTTCCCGCTCCGCCTCCACGCCAGCCAGATAACGATCGCTGCCGACAACCACCGCTGCGCCGGGAACACGGCGCGCGATGAGAAACGGCTCATCGCCTGCGGCGGCGCAGCCGACCACCGGTCCATTACCCCGACTAACGACCAGGATGCCCGAACTCGCGCGCCTGTATCCGCGGGACAGAATCACCGGCCGGTATCCTTCGTCGCGAAGGCGCCGGGCGAGCGCGATGACCAGCGGGGTCTTGCCGGTGCCACCCGTAGTGAGATTGCCCACACTGATGACCGCGTGTCCGAGGCGGCGCGCACGGAACACTCCGGAGTCATAAAGCCGCCTTCGCGCGCTGACGACGAGCCGGAACGCAAAGCTCATCGGCGCGTCCCCGGCGATGGCGTTCGCGGGCGGTTTCGATAAATAATCTCCGGTTGGCGATATCCGAACGCAATCGGCTGGAGCCGACCCTCAAAGAGCATCACTCGCTCATACAAGGGAAGATCCGCCGTCGCAACGGTTTTTTGCAGACGTTTTTTGCAGGCGGTTTCTGGCCAACGGGTCGTTGCCGCATATTCTTCGTAACCCAAAGGGAGGCGCTGTGGAGAAAGATCCGGTTTGTGGAATGTTGGTCGATCCCGCCAAGGCGGCGGGCAGTTCCAGTTATCAGGGAAAGACGTACTACTTTTGCGCG
>DASUFH010000271.1:0-2723 GCA_036274645.1 Terriglobia bacterium | reverse complement strand
AGGCGCGCGGTTGTAGGGGCGGTCTCCCAAGGAACTAGATCAATAACCGCTTTGTTTTCAACAAAGCGGTTATTGATCTAGTTTTTGTCGCGATGCGTCGCGATTAACCAATCGCGTGGGCCGCTATGACCGCCCACAGTCCTGGCTACGCGTATCGGATCAAGTTCTGGTTCGCCTCAGTGAGTAAGGTCATTGACGCGCGCATTCCTGCCCTTGGTCACCTTTACACAACAGAAGCCTTGTGGGTCCCCGCCTGCTTGTAGGGGCGGTCTATGACCGCCCGACGTTTCGGGGTGGAAATCTCTTAGTTGCGCAGGAATTCACTCTGAAACGCCGGGCGGTCATAGGCCGCCCCTACATTGGGGGCGCAGATGGGAGCCTCTCTCAGGCGTGATGCTGGCGCACGATCAGAACCGAGCAGGGAGCGCCTTGCGCCACGGTTTCCGCAACGCTTCCCAGCACGGCGCGCCGCAATCCTGTACGCCCCAGTGTTCCCACGACGAGAAGACGCGCTTTCAGGCGGGTAGCGGTATCGATTAGCCCTTTGCCCGCCGAGCCCTGAGCCACTTCGGCGCGCCCCTTGAGCCCCAGGTGTTCGAGGATGTGATTCAGCTTCTCCGACGCCGCAGATTCCAGCCGGCCGACGTCCGCAGGCGAGACTTTGGAAGGCGCGCCGCCAAACGCCATCGCGGGATAGGATGTGATGGACCACGTCAGATCCAGACAGTGGGTCAGGACCAGGTCCGTCTGGGTTCGATCCGCCTCGGCGGCGGCGGCGCGGACGGCGGGCATGGCCGGATCGGAGAAATCGACCCCGACCACAACCCCGCCGGAAAAGTCTCCCGCCCGGACAATCAGTACCGGACAGTGGGCGTAACGGATGATCCGGTTCGTCACGCTTCCCAGCAGTCCGGAAGACAGGCCCGTCTCTCCGTGGCTTCCGACAACGATAAGGTCCGCCAGTTCCTCTTCAGCGTGAGCCAGAATCGTGGAGTATGGCGTGCCTTCATCGACAATCAGGTTGAAATCGTTCGCGGTAAGCCCGGTCAGCCGCGTCACCCGATCGCCGGCCTCGGCCGCGATGGCGTCCAACTCCAGAGGAATCCGCAGCGCCTCGATCCGGCTGATCTGCGGGAAGAGCACATTGCTGCGCAGTTCGTTCGGCAGGATATGGCAAACCGTCAACTTTGCCCCCGTTGAAACCGCGCGATGCGCGGCCTGCCGCAGCGCCTCATCCGCGCTCGGACTGAAATCAATCGCGATAAAGATTCGTTGAAACATCGTTTGGTCCTCAGCTGTTTACCTGTCTCGAGAATGGCGATGACGCGATTCGCTTCCTCAGTTCACAGTGGTTGGTGGTTGTTGGATCAGATGCGCGAAAAGACGTTTCTCGGCGACCGTGCGGCCGTCGAGTGTCACCCGTACCACATATGGTCCGGCGCGATCAAACCCGAGATTGGTGAAGAACGTCACATTGTCCGCGTAGCCATTGGGATCGATGGAGAACCGCGACGGCGCCGCAACCGCCATTTCACGGCCGTCCGGATGAAGGATCCGGACCTGGGTTTCGAATTCGCCGGCGCCCTCCCAGTGGTTGACGATCGCGACTTTCAACAGGAGCGACGGAAACGCGGCGAAAAAGACATTCTCAAAGACGCCCATCAGTGAAAGTTTGTTTCCAATTTCCACCCGAACGTCGTCGCAGACGATGGTGTAGATCAACTCGGCCCGCTTCGTGGAACTCTCGGTCATGGGTATGGAAGCCTTTCCTCAGTATTGCCGCTTCTATGATCTGATGGCGGAGCGCTTCCGGCAAGCGTTCCCGCCTCTCGGAGTCGACACTTCGGGTAGTCCGGTGGTTATCCCGAGATCCGTTCAATCGCGCCGATCTGACTTTCCGAAAGCGAAATTTCCCGGGCTGCCAGATCCTGCTTCAGATGTTCCGGATCCGTCGTGCCGGTGAGCGGCAACATCCCGACCTCTTGCGCAAAGCGAAAGACGATCTGCGCCGGCGTGGCGCGCAGTCTCGCCGCCATGCCGACCACGGCGGGGTGTTGCAACACCTCCGGATTCGCCGTCAGCAGGGAGAATCCCTGATACACGATCTTCCGTTCTTGACAGAAGGCCCGCACCTCACGATCCCACCCGAATCGCGCGTAACACCGGTTCTGTACAAACATGGGCAGTTCGTGGTGCCGAGCCGCCATCTGGACCAGATGCAGCAAGCGGACGTTGCTCACGCCCAGGAGGCGAGCCCTCCCGGCCGCGCGTTCGCGCTGCATTGCCGTCCAGACTTCCGCGTCCGCGTCGGTCCAGCTGAACGCCGACGCCGGGCCATGCAGCACGTAGGAATCGACGTAGTCGGTTCCGAGATGTTCCAGCGAACTGGACATCGATTGCGCCACCTGGGTCGTCAGATCGGCCTCGGGGTTGTATGGCAGCCGATGGTCCTGGCCTTCGCGGTAGGTGAATTTCGTTTGTATGAAAAGCTCACTCCGGCTGGTGACGCCGGCGCTGTAGGCGGAGGCCAGGCCTTCGCCGACCCCGGCTTCAAAGTAATGGCGGCGCTGGTTGGCCGTATCGATCCCGCGGAAGCCGGACCGCAGCGCCAGTTCGACCAGAGCCGGCGTGCGGTCTTCTTTCCAGGCAGTTCCATAAAGAAAATCAGGCAGACGATTGGATTGCAAACTCATGGCAACCATTGTGCCATGTCTGGGTTCCGT
>DASUFH010000270.1:0-14896 GCA_036274645.1 Terriglobia bacterium | reverse complement strand
CCGTTTCGGGAAACGGCGAGCGCGTTTCAGGGTGGTCCGTTCGCCAGCTACATGCCGTACACTCCACAGACCGAGTCCCAGATCCGGGAACTCGCACGGCTCCAACCGCGCGTATGCGCGACCATGCATGGCTCGACGTTTCTGGGTAACGGTGAACAGGCGCTGCTCGACATGGCCACCGTCATGAAGGAGATCCTGGGCTGAAGTGAAATGAATTGCACGGACACAGGAATCGATCCAGTGGATCAATGGCCACGCATTCGGTCCCGGCGCCGGATGTGTCCAACACGGAATGGCGCGAGGCTGATTTCTGCAGTTCTCGTTGCCGCGGTGGTTTCGTCCTGTCAGTCCGGTCCCCGTCTGGTCTATGTGCCTGCGAGTGAGCCGGAGGTCACTTTGTTCGTCGCCGCTTCCGCCACGGACATTTCCGTTGGTGATGCGGTGACTCTTCATGCAGAGCGCCGGTATGAAGGCGAGTGGAAGCAGGTCGAGAGGGAAAAACTGACCGCTGATCAGTGCTGGATGGTTCAGCCACCGTCCGCCACCGAAGATGAGGTCGCCGATAACCTGCGATGGGAGTCAAACCCGCCGGCTTCCGCTCAGTTCAACACCGGTTTTCGCGAAGACCATACGCGTCAGGTTGTCTTTCAGCGGCCGGGAACCTATGTCTTGAACTCCACCTCGACCGTTTGGTGCCGGCCGGAGAAACGTGTCCATGGGCAGCCGATTACCATCACCGTACGTTAAACAACACAGCTGAATTGCAGGGGCGGTCTATGACTGCCCCAACAAGCAGGCAGGGGCCAGCAATGCTCCCGCCGGGCGGTCATAAACCGCCCCTGCAGGTAGCTTCCTATTCCAGGTACCGGATGCGTTTCTGCACATCGGTATTGATCGAATGGTACGGCTGAATAAGGTTTCCTTCGGCAAACAGGGTATGCCGAAGATGTTCGACGTCATCTTCGCCGATGGCGTCGGTGAAGATGGGCCGCATGTAATCGATGCCGACCTGAGACGGTCGCATCAGCTTCGTGTCGTACAGCGACAGGTGCATGTAGCGCGCGTGAATCAGGCCCCAGCGATCGCGGAAACGATTGGCGTCGTAGCCTTCCACGTAGAAGCCTTTTTCCGAGTGATACTGCAGCACGGAAGACGCGTTGTTTCTTCCCTCCACGAGCAGGTCGACGGCCTTTGCGCCCAGTAGCGCCGCGTAAAACCGGTCAAACAGGATTGGCCGGCCTCCCCGCTGCGTGTGTCCGACTTTACGAATGAAGATGGCTTCCGACGCCGTTCCGCGGCGATAGCCCTGGAAGTAGCGGTCGCCAATGGCCTGGATCAGCTTCAGGCGCAGCGACTCGGCGGCGCCGGAAAGGGCCAGGTTTCCGGAGGGATCCGTCGACCGCGATTTCGCGCCCAGCTCCATGCCCTGCTCGTCAACGATGCCTTCACCGCAGACGATGACCACATTCTTCTGCAGGTCGTAGAGGTTTTTCACCCGCTCGACCAGGCGCTCCATGTTCAGAGGATGCTCCGGCACCAGGATGATGTCCGGACGTCCGTAGGAAGCGCCCAGCGCGATATAGCCCGAGTTGCGGCCCATGACCTCGATGATGGCGATCCGCCGATGGCTTTCCGCCGTGGTCCGGATGCGCTCAATACCCTGGGCGGAAACCATGACTGCGGTTGCATAGCCGGGAGTGCAGTAATTCACGATCTGATTCAGATCGAAGACCGCTCCAGTCGGCGCGCGTTTATAGAGAAAACCCGAAACGACGTTCGGATCCTTGACCCGGATCCACTCATCGGGTTCGCTCGGATAGTTCAGGCCCAGGTCGTTGTCGATCGTCTTCGGCGCCAGCACGGCCGGCAGGCGTTCGGCCAGTGGCTGCAGTCCGTTGAGGGTGCCGTCGCCGCCGATGCAGATCAGGCCGTCGATCTTGAGCGTCTCCAGACGCATCATGATCTGGTCGATCTCTTCCTTCTTGTTGGGATCGACATAGTCGCGCGACGAGCCGATGAGCGTGCCGCCCTTGGTCGGATCGAGTTCCGGAATTGCCTGATAAAGCGGATTCAGGAAAACGTGCGGAACCCTGGGGTTGAAGAGGGAATTGAATCCCTTGATCAGCCCGACGATTTCGATCCGGAGTTGGTTGGCGCGAACGACAGCGCCGTGGATGGTGGCGTTCAGCGCCGGCGTGTCGCCGCCCGCTGTAAGAATGCCAATACGTTTCATGTCACCTGCGTTCCGGCTCCTCGATGTTAGTGACCACTGCGCGATGCGGCGAGCGCAATCCGTCGCTGCCCGCCGTCTTCAATGATGATCCGTCCGTCTTCCAATCTTACGGAGTCTATTTTTCCAAATCCCTCCGGCGTCCACGTGAAAAACACAATAAAGTTTGTGCGCATTGTCGTCCGGGCAGGCAGGGTTCGGAACGTTGTTCAAACGTGACGCGCTCCGGGGTGGCTGCAGCGGACAGGACGAGTAGGGTGATCAGAGCGCGCATCGTTCCTCAGGCGCCTATGATAACGCGGGAAGGAGAATTTATTGTTTAGCGTCCGAACGCAGGGGCGGTCTATGACCGCCCACCCAATTGCCCCTGCTTGCCCCCCCGTTGTCCGTTGTCCGCTGGCTGTTGTGCGATGTGTATTGGACCTGGCTAAACGGCCCAATGACCCATTCGCTTACTGGTCAATGAGTCAGTGAGTCAGCGGGTCAGTGAACCAGTGGGTCAGCGAACCAGGTCCATTACACATCGCACAACAGCCAACGCACAACGGACAACGGGGGACAGGAAGAATTTGTGGTGTGGTAGTGGGCGGTCATAGACCGCCCTACCAGCAGAAGGTGATTACGACAGCAGGGTCAGTTTGGGATCGGCCATGATGCATTCCGCTTCCGGAACGCCGATCTCCTTGCGAACCAGGTTCACGCCGCGCACAAGCGAGACCATCTTATACAGGGCATGCCGGCGGCTCATGCCTTCGCGGCCCATGCCGCAGTCCGACGACAGGACGAGACGTTCGGCCGGAATATGTTTCAGCGCGAGACGCGTCAGTTCGGCGACTTCGTCGGGAGATTCCACCTGCAGGGTGTGATGGTCGATCACGCCGATGCCGACCTTCTTCTCGGTGATCTGCTTGCCGACGGCTTCCAGGTCCATGGCGCCGGAACTCTTCATTTCGAACGTGATCACGTCCGCATCGACCTTGTTCAGGAGTTCCAGGGCGGGCTTGTACGTCTGCACCTTTGCAAACATCCGCTGCTGCGACGGGTTGCCCCAGCAGGTATGGCACCAGACTTCCGTCTTGGCGCGCAGTCCGCGCACGGTGTTGTTGAACACTTCGAGCATGAACTCCGGCGTGATTGCGCCCTGCACCGCGCCGCGCGCGGCGAGCAGGTGAATCTGCGGCTCCTCCATCTGGATGACGGGGCAGCCCGCGTCGGCCAGGCGGTGCAGTTCCTGGTTGAACGCGTCGCTGAGCGCCATGATGCGGGAAGGCATGTCCTTGTAGTAGCTGTCCTGAACGGCGAACGCGACCAGCTCCGGCGTCACCGTGCCGAACTTGACCGGTCGGTCCGTCATGCGCGCCGCCGCCTTGTACAACTCGGCGTATTGCAGCTCGCCGGGGCCGACGGGCCCGATGATCTTCGGCATGACGCGCGCTTCCAGATAATCATGGAGGATGTGGCCGCGCGGAAACGCGATGCCGCCACCGCCGAGCGGGGCCAGCTGCGGCGAGGAGCGTTCAAAGCCCGACATATGGTTCGGCGGATAGCTCGTCCAGCTCTGACCACCGATGTCCTGGTTGAAACGGCAGTCGCCGTCCGTGACGATGTCGAGGCCCGACAGTTCCTGCTCCTTCATGTAAATCGACAGCGCGTCGGTGTACTGCTCGCGGTAGCGCGTGTACACCATGGCGTCGAGGAACGAACGCGAACCCAGGTTTTCCGTATACCAGCTCGGACGGGGCAGGGAACCGGTGATTGTCGTGGGCAGAATCTTGCCCGCAGTTGCCTTCAACATCGAATTAGTCTCCTTGAAAAACGAGCGCTATGCGACCTCTTCCACTTTGCCGGAGGCCGCGGATCGTACAACCGCTTCGGTGACCGAAGCTCCATGAATCATTTCTTCCAGGGGAATCGGATACGCCGGGCCGCCCGAAGCCGCTTTGGCAAACGATTCGAGCGCGGCGCGGGTGACGTCGAGGTGGGCGGCTTCCCACGTTTCCGCCGGGCCCTTGGCCGGCTGAAACTTGCAGGAGCCGAACAGGCGCGTTCGCCGCTCTTCAGATGACGCGCCGGCGACGTGCGTCATGCCTTCCAGACGCACCCAGCCTTTGGTGCCGAACACCTGGAAGCTGAAACCGGGCCCTGTCGCCGTAATCGTTCCCAGATACCCGGACATTCCGCCTTTCATGCGAAACAGGATGGAGGTCGTATCGTCGCTGTCGATTTCCACCGCCTGGCGGAAGCTCTGGCAGAACACTCTGGTAATCGGTCCGCAAAGATCGATCATGCCGTCGATGGCATGCACTCCCATCGGAGTCAGGCCACCACAGGGCGTTTCCTCACGGTTCGCGCGCCACTGATCGGCCTTGAGCATCAACGCATTCGGGAACGTCATGGTGGCTTCCATATGCATGATGGTTCCCAGGGCGCCGGTACGAATCCGCTCGCGCAGGTTGGTCATCTCCGGGTGGAATCGGCGGTTATAGCCGAGACCCAGCGTCACGCCCGCCTTGCGAACCGCGTCCACGGCGCTCTCGGCGTCCTGCCTGGCCAGGGCAAACGGCTTCTCGCAAAACACATGTTTGCCCGCCCGCGCGGCGGCGGCGACCTGAGCGGCGTGCAGCGAATGGGGAGTGGCCAGCACCACGGCATCGATCTTCGGATCCGCCAGGACCGCTTCAAGGCCGTTGGCGACGGTCATGTTGTGCTGTCTGGCGAACGCTTCGACCTCGGGTGAGGCCGTACGCGTGGCGCATGCGGCGAACCGCATTACATCGCTCGTTCCCTGAACAGACTCCACCAGGGTCTTGCCCCACCAACCGAGACCTACCATCGCGGCGTTAATCACTGAAAACCTCCATTGCGGAAACCAGACACTTTAACGCGCCGGGAGCCCCCGCCGCAAGAATCGTGGACGGTCTATTGGCGTGTTGAGTCCCCCGTCTGCTTCTAGGGGCGGTCTATGACCGCATGACGTTCCGGAGTGGAACCCCTGGTCTCACAAGAATTCACTCCGAAACACCGGGCGGTCATCGGCCGCCCCTAGAAGCAGACGGGGACCCCAAACGTTCTCGCTGACCCATTGGTTCCATAGACATCGCTGCTTTTACGGGCGTAGGATGCCGCAATGAATAATCCAATTCTCCGGGCTACCTCTCTGTCTATTTTCGTGCTGACGCTGGCGGCCCCGGTCTATGCGCAGAATGAACGTCTGCGCGTGACCATTGCCGGCGTCGAGTTGCCGGCGGATCGTGTGCGTTCAGTTGTGGTCGACAGCGCTCGGCTGGAAGTGGACCGAGCCACGATCGAAATCGAGAGTCCTCGCGCGTTCGCGCCGTCAGTGGGCGACAGTCTGGGTGTCGCGGCGACGGACAGGGCGAACACGACCGTTTTCAAGGGAGAGATTGTGGCCATCGAGCCGGTGTTTGAGGCCGGTGGTGAATCGCGCGTGATCGTCCGGGCGTTCAACCGGCTGCACCGTCTGGCCCGCTCTACCAACACCCGGGTCTATGAGGATCAGACCGATTCGGACATCGCATCTGCGATTGCGCAGGCTGCCGGGCTCGATTTTGCGCCGGCCGGTCCGGAGGCGATGGCGTCACGGCAAACCGTTTACCAGCACAACCAGACCGATCTGGAGTTCCTGCGCGCCCGGGCCGCCAGGATCGGATATGAAGTTTTCGTGGACGACAGGACGCTTTTCTTCCGGCGGCGTCCGGCCTCCAGCCCCGTTCTGCTCGCCTGCACGTCGGACGCGGACGCGCAGATCCGCATATTCCATTCCCGGACGGCGTCGGCTCAGGTCGTCAAGAAGGTTACGGTGCGCGGCTGGGATCCGGAAAAGAAAGAAGAGATCGTTGCTGAGGCAACGCGCCCCATGATCCCGCTCTCGGCGGTCGCCGCGTCCATCCTGGTCCCTCCCGGCCCTTCAGTCGATCTCGGGTTCGTGCCGCAACTGCCGACCACCGAAGCGGCATACGGCGCGGCCAACGGCGCGCTTTCAGCGCTGACAGCGCCGGACCTCGCCGCCGAAGCGGACGCGGAGGGCGACGCGGCCCTTGTGGCCGGAGCAACGGTGTCCATTGATCAGGTCAACAACCGGTTCAACGGAGATTACTTCGTCATCGGCGCGACCCACCGTTTCGCGCCCGGCTCCAGGCAGGGCTGGCACACCATGCTGCGCCTGGTCCGTTTGGACCGGGCTGTCTTCATCCTCCCGGAGGTTGGCGACGAAGTGCTTGTGGCGTTCCTGGGTGGCGACCTCAACCGTCCCGTGATCGTCGGTTCCCTCTGGAATTCAGAGGACACCCCGCCGGAAACGCGTCTCTGCCGGGCGACTCAGAACTAGAACTGGAGCGGTCCCTGGGGCCGCTCAGTTTCCCGCCTGCCAGGCCCGGATCCATGGAACGGGGAGAACCAGCATCACCACGTTCAACAGCAGGCTGTCCCGTATCCATACGATCAGCGCCAGTTCCATGACCATGACGACGATCAGCGCGCGCTTCAACCCCAATACCGGCGCGAGCGCTACGCCGGTGGCGCACGCCAGGATGTCGCCAAACGAGTTGAGAACCGTGTCTCCGGTATATCCGAGGGAAATGGTTTCGGTTCGGTAGCGATCGATCACCGTCGCGGAGTTCTCGATGATTTCCCAGAAGCACTCGGCCGATAAGGCGATGACAAATCTCCAGGGCGGATTCACTCGTGACAGAACAAGCGCCAGCAGGCCGAACAATACGAGACCGTGCTCGAGATGCGTGAATGTGTAGGGATCGAACAGCTGCTGGGAATTCTCAACGCTGAAGATGTTGCCCGACCAGAGTTGCACATGACCGCAGGCGCACACCCACAGGCGTCCCTGGCGCCGCAATTCGAGCGCAGTGATTAACAGCACCGCGCCAAGTGTCAGTCCGGGCGCCAGTCGTTTCATGTTTCGGGATGATACCGCTATGGCGTCCCGCGTGACGTTCCTGAGGAGGGTGGGACTACTCCCTCACGTCAATGACCTTGGTATCGGCGATGTCGTCATGCAGCGTGTAGCGGCTGGAGCGGAAAATGAAAAACACATCCAGATAGCCCACAAGCATTCCAACTATAGGAATGAGGACCGCCGCCTGGACTGGAAGCACACGATACAGAATGATGCGCGTCCGGTCGGCGTCGGCGCCGTTTTTGCGAACGATTTTCATGCCGAGCAAGCGTTTGCCGATGGTCTGTCCCTGAGCCAGGAGACGCCAGTTCAGCGCGAGAAACACAGACAAACCAAAGACGGCCCAGAGCGCGTTCTCTATGCGGAACTGGAAAATTGCCCCGGGCGCCGAATTCCGCTCAAACGCGCCGCTGTACCACTGCAGAGGCACGTTGATCACCAGCGCGACGATTGCATCGACGCAGCTGCCCCACAACCTGCGCCAGCGGCCGGCCAGCACGGCTCCGCCTGGCTGAAGAACCGGGACGCCTTCGCGCAGCTTCTGCAGGAATTCCGGTTTGCACGTCGCGCAGACCGATATCCGGCGGAACTGCGCCAGATCATCCGGGTGGAACAACTGGCCGCATTGGGAGCAGGGTGTATCCGTCCCGGCTTCCACATCGGCAAAGGATCGCCATCCGGACGCGCCTTCACGCGTTACGATCGTTTCGGGACGAACGACTCCCTCCATGGCCAGCCGTCGCAACTCATCAATGGAGAGCGGTTCGGAAGCTCCGCTCTCGGCCATGTAACGCCACATCGTGCGGAGACTTTAACACTACTGGCCATGGCGGTTTAGCAGGCGGGGACCCAAAGTGCTCCCGTTGTACCAGTGTCCAAACTCCAGGCGCGCTCACAGACCGCCCTTACCGGGGTGCTAGACTCATTAGCCTGTGCGTCTCGATATCCAGGAGCATGTGCCCCTTGCCCCTCTGACCACGTTTGGAGTCGGAGGTCCGGCGCGGTACTTCACAAGCGCCGGCGCCGCAGCCGACGTCATTGACGCTCTCGATTTTGCGGCGACCCGGAGCCTGCCGGTATTCGTCCTGGGCGGCGGTTCAAACATCGTCCTGGCGGACCGCGGATTTCCCGGCCTGGTATTGAAGGTTGCGACGGCTGGTCTCTCGATCGAATCCAGCGACGGGCATGCCATCCTTCGAGCCGGCGCGGGCGAGGAATGGGATCGGGTCGTCAGTCTCGCTGTCGAACGAAACCTGGCCGGAATCGAATGTCTCAGTGGCATTCCCGGTTCAGCCGGCGGAACCCCGGTTCAAAACGTCGGCGCCTACGGTCAGGAGATCTCCGAGACACTCGTTTCCGTCGAGGTCCTCGACCGGGAGACGCAGACTGTTCGCGACCTTCCCCGCGCCGAGTGCGGATTTTCGTACCGGACCAGCATCTTCAATTCGACGCTTCCCGACCGCTATATCGTCCTGGCTGTCCGCTACGCGCTGACGCCGGCCGGGCCGGCAGCGACTCGATATCCGGAAATCGGACGCAGATTCGAGGGACTCGACCATCCGCCGACGCTGGCGGAGGTTCGATCGGTGGTGCGCGAAGCGCGGGCGTCGAAGGGCATGCTGCTCACGCCGGGCGACGCCGATTGCCGGAGCGCGGGCTCGTTCTTCAAGAATCCGGTTGTTGACGAAGACACCTTTAAAGCGCTGGAGGCCGCCGCTTCCAAAACCCCGCCGCGCTACCCGGCGCCAGCGGGGAAGGTCAAGACATCGGCGGCCTGGCTCATTGAGCAGGCCGGTTTTCCGAAGGGCTTCAGCCGTGGCGCCGCCGCTATTTCCCGCAAGCACACCCTCGCCATCATCAATCCAGGAAATGCGACGGCCTCCGATATCGTTGCCCTTGCCCGCGAAATCCGTTCAAAGGTAGAAGATCGCTTTGGCGTAAAGCTTGCGCCCGAGCCTACGTTTGTCGGTTTCGACGAACCCTTTTAGGCCCTTTCGGGGCTCAGACTGCTACAATCAGGCGTTATGGCTTTTTGGAATAAAGACGCCGGTGGCGTCAGCGAAGCGGACATCCTTGGAGCGTTGCGTAAAGTTCAGGATCCGGACCTGCGCAAGGACATTGTTACCCTCGGATTCATCAAAAACCTCAAGATCGACGACGGCAACGTCCGATTCGATCTGAACCTGACGACCCCCGCCTGTCCGGTCAAAGACCAGATGCGCGACGAAGCCGTGGCGCTGGTCCGCGCGCTGCCCGGCGTCCGCGGTGTCGAGATCAACCTGACGAGCGAGGTCCGGCAGACCCCGCAGATGGACAAGGGCGCCCTGAAAAGCGTCAAGAACATCGTCGCGGTGGGCAGCGGCAAAGGCGGGGTCGGGAAGTCCACGATCGCCGTGAATATTGCGGCCAGCCTGGCTCTTGAAGGCGCGGCTGTCGGGTTGCTCGATGGCGATATCTACGGGCCGACCACGCCCATCATGCTGGGTCTCGATGAGCCTCCGAAGTCCGTCGGTCCACGGATGATTCCGCAGCAGGCGGCCGGCCTCAAGTTCATGTCGATGGGACTGCTCGTGAAGTCCGATCAGCCGCTCATCTGGCGCGGCCCGATGGCGCATCGCGCGCTGCAGCAATGCCTGTTCGACGTGGATTGGGGCGAGCTGGATTACCTGATCGTGGATCTTCCGCCGGGCACCGGAGACGTTCATCTGACCCTGGCCCAGCAGGTGCCGCTGACCGGCGCCGTCATTGTTTCCACGCCCCAGGATGTCGGCCTGCGCATTTCCATGAAGACGTTGCGTATGTTCCAGCAGACGAAGGTGCCGATCCTCGGCATTGTCGAAAACATGAGCTACTACGTCTGTCCGCACTGCAACTCGCGCGACCACATCTTCGGCGAGGGCGGCGGACGCCGCGCGGCCATCGAACTCGACATTCCGTTTTTTGGCGAAGTGCCGCTGGACCTGGCCATCCGCACCCAGTCGGATCTGGGCGCGCCGATCGTCGTCGCAATGCCCGAAGCCGCCAGTTCCAAAACGCTGCGCGATATCGCCCGTCAGGTGGCCGCGCAGGTGAGTATCCGCAACTTCTCGGCGGAAAACGCCGGTCCGGTTCTCGAAGTGGACTGACTGGACTGAAACATGCCTCTGGATCCTAAAGCCGTTACGGCCACCAAGGTGAAGAAGCTCACCCCCAGTGAACTCCAGATTCTCTGGGCGGATGGGCACGAGACACGCCACATTGCCGCAGCCCTGCGCGGCCAGTGTCCGTGCGCTTCCTGCAAGGACGAGTGGACGGGGGAGCGCTATGTTCTCCCCATGCATATTCCGGATTCGCTGGAGTTCACCAAGATCGAGCTTGTCGGGAAGTACGCGCTGCACTTCGATTTCAGCGATAGCCATCACACCGGAATCTACAGCTTCGAATACCTGCGCGAATTGTGCCGCTGCGCGGAGTGCGCGAAAGAGCGCGCCGAACCCGCTTGAAGCTCATCGTCGGGATCTCCGGCGCCACCGGCGTCATCTATGGCATCCGTCTGCTCGAGATCCTTCGCAACATTCCTGACGTCGAAACGCATCTGGTGATCTCCGAGATGGGGAAGACCACAATTTCGCTGGAGACCGATCGGGCGATTCGCGACGTCGAACAACTGGCGACACGGGTCTACAACATCCGCGACCTGGCCGCGCCGATCTCGAGTGGATCGTTTGAAACCGACGGCATGATCGTGGCGCCGTGTTCGGCGCGGACGCTTTCAGCGGTGGCCAACTGCGCGAACGACAATCTGCTGACCCGCGCCGCCGACGTGACGTTGAAAGAGCGCCGGCGCCTTGTGCTGATGTTTCGGGAAACCCCGCTGCACGCCGGACACTGCCAGCTCATGCTGGACGCTTCGAGGCTGGGCGCGATTCTCATGCCTCCGCTTCCCGCGTTTTATACGCGGCCGCAATCGCTTGAGGAGATGGTGGACCAGACAGTCGGGCGCGCCCTCGATTTCTGGAAGATCCCAACGCCGGGGATGAAGCGTTGGGAGAAATAGTGAGCATTGCAGGGGCGGTCTATGACCGCCCACGATGTTTCGTAGCGCATATTGCGACGAGATTGTGGGTGGTCATCGACCGCCCCTGCAAGGGGAAGGGGACGGCCGGGGAACTGGATACCCCATGAAGCTTGCAATCCTCGGCACCCGCGGCATTCCGGCCAACTACGGCGGCTTCGAAACCTTCGCCGAGGAACTCTCGTCCCGTCTGGTGGCCCGCGGCCATGACGTCACGGTGTACGGCCGATCCAACAATATCCGCTATCCGGAACGTATATACAAAGGGGTGCGGCTGGTCGTTCTGCCCACCATCCCCACCAAACATCTCGATACCGTCGCGCACACGGCCATCTCCGTCGTTCATGCGATGTTTCGTCGATTCGACGCTGCGCTTGTCTGCAACGCGGCCAACGCGATCTTCTGTTCCATTCCGCGCCTGACGGGCACGCCGGTCGCGCTGAACGTCGATGGCATCGAGCGCAAACGCAAGAAGTGGGGCCCCGCCGGCCGCGCGTTCTATCACGTGTCGGAATACCTGGCCACGCGGATTCCCAATGTGATCGTGACCGACGCGGCCGTCATCCAGGACTATTACATGAAGCGGTACGGCGCGCCGTCAACGATGATCGCCTACGGCGCCGATTCGACCCGGCTGCAAACGACGGAGATTCAGCAGAAACTGGGCGTGCCGCCCGGCGGCTACGCGCTCTATGTCAGCCGGCTGGAGCCGGAGAACAACGCGCACGTGGTGGTCGAGGCCTACCGCCGGGTAACCACCACGATGCCGCTGCTGATTGTGGGCAACGCTCCCTACGCCGGAGACTACATCGCCGGCCTCAAGGCCGCCGCCGACCCCCGGGTCCACTTCACGGGGGGCATTTACGGGCAGGGGTATCGGGAACTTCAGTCCCATGCGTTCGTCTACATCCATGCCACGGAAGTCGGGGGGACACACCCTGCTTTGGTCGAGGGGATGGCTTGCGGCAACTGTGTTATCGTCTACGACACTCCGGAGAACCGCGAGGCGGCCGGCGACTGCGCGCTCTATTTTGACAGCGCTGACAGCCTGGCGCGGCAGATCCAGCGCACGATCGACGAGCCCGAACTCGTTGCCCGTCTCCGCGCCTCGGCGCGTGACCGGGCCGAACGGCTGTTTTCCTGGGACGCGATCGCGGACCGTTATGAACGCCTGTTCCTCGAGATGACTGACAGGAGACTGAAGTGAAAGGAATCGTGCTCGCCGGCGGTCTGGGCACTCGCCTGTACCCCATTACCAAAATAACCAACAAACATCTGCTGCCGGTTTACGACAAGCCGATGATCTACTACCCGATCCGCACGCTGGTGGACGCCGGAATCGAGGAGATCCTGGTTGTGACCGGAGGCAGCAACGCCGGCGACTTCCTGCGAATTCTGGGCAACGGCAAGGAATTCGGGTTGAAGCACATCCACTACACCTATCAGGAGGGTGAAGGTGGAATCGCCGCCGCCCTTTCGCTGGCGGAGCATTTTGCGGACCAGGACCTCGTCGCGGTCATACTCGGCGACAACGTCTACGAGAACAGTGTGGCGCCTTCGGCGGCGGAGTTCGTGGCTCGCGGCAAGGGCGCGAAGATCCATTTGAAGAAGGTCGAAAACCCGCAGCGTTTCGGGGTGCCGGTCATGACGGATCAGCGCATCGTCAGAATCGAGGAGAAGCCGAAGAACCCGAAGTCCGATTACGCCGTGACGGGCCTCTACATGTACGACGCGTCGGTGTTCCAGATCATCAAGACGCTGAAACCTTCTGGACGGGGCGAGCTGGAGATCACGGACGTCAACAACGCGTACATCGAGCAAAACGAAATGAGTCACGCGATCATCGATGGATGGTGGTCGGACGCGGGCACGTTCGACTCGCTGCTGCGCACCAATATCCTGGTGGCTTCGACGCGATCCGCCAACCCCGAAGAACTTCCCCTGGCGGCGCTCGAGTCGAGCGCCTCTATCCTGCGACGGCAATGAAAGTTCTGGTCACCGGCGGCGCGGGATTTATCGGGTCGAGTTTTGTCCGCTATGCCCTCGACCAGCGGCCCGGCATCGAGATCATCAACTTCGATCTGCTGACCTACGCAGGAAATCTGTTGAATGTCGCCAGTGTGGCGCAGGATCCGCGTTACACGTTTGTCCGGGGAGACATCGCCAGCGCCGACGATGTCCAGGCGGTCTTTGCGCGCGGCCCGATCGACGCCGTTGTGAACTTTGCCGCCGAAACTCACGTGGACCGTTCCATCGAAGGCCCGTCGGCGTTCGTCCGTTCCAATGTGATGGGCGCGCAGAACCTGCTGGAGTGCGCGCGGCGCCACGGGGTTTCGAAGTTCGTGCAGATCTCCACCGACGAGGTGTACGGCAGTCTGGGGCCGGAGGGCGCCTTCCGCGAAGATACGCCGCTCGATCCCAGCAGTCCCTATTCCGCCAGCAAGGCGTCGGCGGACCTGCTCGCCTTGAGCTACTTCCGGACGTACAGGTTTCCCGTGGTGATCACGCGGTGCACCAACAACTACGGTCCCTATCAGTTCCCGGAGAAGCTCCTCCCGGTCCTCATCACCAACGCGATGGAAGACCGCCCGCTGCCCATCTATGGCGACGGGCTCAACGTGCGGGAATGGATCTTCGCCGACGAACATTCGCGCGCGGTTCTGCTGGCGCTCGAACAGGGACGCGCGGGCGAGGTCTACAACATCGGAAGCGGCGACGAGCGGACGAACCTCGACGTTGTGCGCGAGGTGCTCCGGTTGATGAAGAAGCCGGAATCGCTGATCAAGTTCGTCACCGATCGGCCCGGCCATGACCGCCGCTATGCCATGGACTGCTCGAAGATCCGGCAGGAGTGGGGCTGGACCAGCCAGGTGAATTTCAGCGACGGGCTGGCGCAAACCATCGAGTGGTATCTGGCGCGCCAGGACTGGATCGCCGGTATCAAAGACGCGTCCTACCTTTCCTACTACGACCGCATGTACACCCGCCGCGACGAAACGCTGGCCCAGCTCAAGACGTCGTAGTGGACGCGCCGTACAGATCCTGCGATGTGTGCGGCGCGGAGAATCCTCGGTCCATCCTGGAATCTCCGGCGCTCGACGGACCGCTCGTGGAATGCCGGAATTGTGGACTGAAATACGTGGGCCGGCGGCGGAGCGCCCTGACATTCGATGGCCATTCCGGCGCGGCCGATGACACGGTCGAACGGCTGCGCGCCGCCAATGTCGGCTTCCAGCATCTGCGTCTCGAGGAAGAACACCGCCTGGCCCGCTTGAACGCCCGCTGGCGGCTGGACCTGATTCGCCGAATCCGGCCCTCCGGCCGGCTCATCGAGGTCGGGGCGGCGCGAGGCGATTTTCTTGCGGAGGCGCGCGAGTCTTTCGACGTGTTTGCGGTGGAGCCGAATCCCGAACTGGCCGCTTCGGCAAAGACCGTGGCGCCGACGCACTGCGGCGTGGTCGAGACCGCTCCCCAGGCCGCCCCGTGGACGGACTTCGATGTGGCCGTCAGCTTTCACGTGATCGAGCACGTGGATTCGCCGAGCGCGTTTGTCGCCGCAATCGCCGCTCGTTTGAAGCCGGGCGGTCTGCTGGTACTGGAGACTCCCGACATCGATTCCTCGGCGTTTCGCGTCATGAAGGGGCGGTGGCGGCAGTTCATTCCCGAGCACTACTACTTCTTT
>DASUFH010000269.1:0-24555 GCA_036274645.1 Terriglobia bacterium | reverse complement strand
CAGTGACGGACAGCGGCAACCCTTATCGCACGCGCGTGGTCGTGCGCCGGCCGTCCTCGCAGTCGAAGTTCAACGGGACAGCCATTGTCGAGTGGACCAATGTGTCTCAGGGGCACGATCACGAGGTGGACTGGTTCCTGTCCGCGGAACATCTGGTGCGATCCGGTTATGCCTGGGTGGGCGTTTCCGCGCAGTCGGTGGGCGTCAATGCCCTCAAGGAATGGAGCCCGGCGCGATACGGTTCGCTGAACGTGACGGTGATTCCGGCCGGAGGCGCTCCCGGGCGCGGTGGCGCGGGCGGCGGTCGTGG
Source organism: Terriglobia bacterium (assembly GCA_036274645.1). Taxonomy (GTDB): domain Bacteria; phylum Acidobacteriota; class Terriglobia; order 20CM-2-55-15; family 20CM-2-55-15; genus DASUFH01. The sequence continues at coordinate 24,245 of DASUFH010000269.1, read as the reverse complement.
TGGTCCAGCCGGCCCGGCTGGAGCGGGTCGCGGCGGCGCCATCGCGGATCAGAATGAAGGCGCCGGATTTCAGTTGCTCGCCCTCCAGCAGGGTGGCGCTCCCGGCGGCGGTCGTGGCGCCCCTGGTGGCGCCGCGCCCGGCGCGCGTGGCGGTCAAGGTGGCTTCGGCGGTGGCCGTGGCGGCGGCCAGGGTGGACCCGGCGGCGGCGCAGGGCGTGGTCAGGGTGGACCCGGCGGCGGCGCCGGCCGAGGCGCTGGCGGTCCCGGTGGCGGCCGTGGCGGTCCCGGCGGTGGCGGCGAACTGGCCGAAGATATCTACACGCAGGCCGCGCTCGCCGTTCGCGGCAAAGCGAAGGGTGAAGTGATGGGAGGCCTCAAAGTCGAACGCGTAATCGCAATCGGTCACTCCCAGTCCTGCGGTCGCCTGGCCAGCTACTTCAATTCCGTTCATCCCCTTTCGCCGGTTTATGACTCCGTGGTCCTCCATGGATGCCAGAGCCGCATGCGGACCGATCTGAACGTCAAGATCTTCAATCTCCTGTCCGAAACCGAGGGAATCTCTACCAATGAAGACACCGCGATGTTCCGCGTGTGGCAGGTGGCGGGCACCTCGCATCTGGATGCGAAGGATTCCAGGGCCCTGGGAGCGCTCGGCCTGAAGGCCGGTGGCGCGGCGCCCGTGGATGGCCCGGGTGTTCTCGCGCCCCCGACGATCAGCGGCGCGTACAAGGATGAGAGCGGCAAAGCGGTGATGCGCGGCGTGGGAACCTATCAGGCCGGGGAGGCGCAGCCCAACGATGGGTGCGTGCACCCGACGCTGAGCCGCATCCCGTTCAGTTACGCCATGGACGCCGCGATGGATCACGTGAACCGATGGGTCAAAGACGGAACGCTGCCGCCGGTTTCTCCGCGATTCGAAGTGTCCGGAAACGCGATCGCGCGCGACGAGTACGGCAACGCGAAAGGCGCCATCCAGTTGTCACAGCACGCTGTGCCGACGGGCCTCAATCGGGGCGATAACCCCGGCAGCACGGGCCTCGTCTGCAGTCTGCTGGGCTGGTACGAGCCTTTTGACGACGCCACGCTGGCGAAGCTGTATCCGTCGCACGACGGATACGTCAAGGCCGTCCAGGCCGTGACGGAAAAGAATCTGAAGGCCGGCTTCATCGTGAAAGAAGACGCCGACGCGACGATTGCCGAAGCCAAGAGTTCCAGGATCGGAAAACGTTAGTTCCTTAGTAAGGAAGCGTCCGCCAGCAGGGGAGCGGAAGAAGCCGTCAGGCTGTGCGGGCGGAGCCTGCGAGCAAGGGCATTCAGTAAGGGAGGTTCAATTCTATGGCGCCGATGTTGCGCAGTATGAAATGGCTTCTGGCGTTCGGGCTCGTCCTGGGAATGGGTGCGTGGATCGCCGCCCAGGCCGGAAAACGCGTGGACGACAATGCGCTGAGAGACGCCGCGAAGAACAAGGAAGAGTGGATCTCGTACAACCGCGATTGGGCCGAAACGCGGTACAGCCCGCTCGATCAGATCAACGCGTCCAACGTGAAGCAGCTCGGGCTGGCGTGGTCCTACGACATTCCAGATGTCGGCGATGGGAATCGTCAGGAAGGCACGCCGCTGGTTCACAACGGCACGATCTACAGCATCACGCCCTGGAGCGTGGTCTATGCGCTCGATGCCCGTACCGGAAAGGAAAAGTGGGTCTCCGATCCGCAGGCCAGTCGCAGCTCTTCGGTCTGCTGCGGCGTGGTAAATCGGGGCGTCGCCCTGTACCAGGGCAAGGTCATCGCTCCGGTAATCGACGGAAGACTGCGCGCTCTGGATGAAGAGAGCGGCAAGGTTTTGTGGGAGGTCCAGATCACGCCGAAGAACCTGCCCTATACGCTCACCATGGCGCCGCGCGTGATCAAGGGCGGCCGTGTCATTATCGGCGCCAGCGGCGGCGAATACGCGGTTCGCGGATATTTCGGCGCGTGGGACGTGAACGACGGCAAGGAACTGTGGAAGTTCTACACGGTTCCCGGCGATCCGTCGAAGCCGTTTGAGCAGCCGATCTACGAAGCGTGGGCCAGGACCTGGGACAAGGAAAAGAAATGGTGGGTGGCCGGCGGCGGTGGTCCGGTCTGGGGCAGCATCGCCTACGATCCGGATCTCGATCTGGTCTATGTCGGCACCGGCCAGCCCGGCCCCTGGAGCGAAGTGGGCCGCGGTACCGGCGACAATCTCTGCACCAATTGCATCATTGCGGTGAAGGGCGAGACCGGCAAATACGCCTGGCACTACCAGACAACGCCGGGCGACGATTGGGACTACGATTCGATTGCCGACATCACTCTCGCGGACCTCACCATCAACGGGCGGGCGCGGAAAGTCCTGATGCATGCTCCCAAGAACGGATTTTTCTTCGTCATTGACCGCGTTACGGGCCAATTCATTTCGGCCGAACCGTGGGTTCCCGTGAACTGGGCGACCGGATTCGATCCGGAAACCGGAAGGCCGAACGTCAATCCGGCGGCGCGCTACGGAACCACTTCCGTCAACGTTATTCCCGGACCGGGCGGAGGCCACGTCTGGCCTCCACAGTCGTTTAATCCCACGACCGGGCTTGTCTACATTCCCAGCACGATGGGGAGCGGCTATTCGTACCAGGCCGATCCGAATTACGTGATCAGCAGCGCGGAAATCCAGGAAGGTCAGCGCGGCCGCATGCAGATGGGAACCGGCGGCGGGCGCGGCGGCGGTGGTGGCCGTGGCGGCGGCGGTGGCCGTGGGGGGCCCGGTGGCGCGCCTGGAGGCGCGCCCGGTGGCGCCGGCGGTCGTGGCGGTCCTGGTCTGGCGCCCGGACTCGATCCCGGCGCAGGCCTTTTCCAGACCCCTGGGTTTGAGGTTCCTTCCGCACCCGTCATCAACACGGCCGCCCAGGCGGCTGGCGGTGGACAGGGTCCTGGCCGTGGCGCCGGCGCGGGCGGTGGCGCAGCTGGTCCTGGCGGCGGTGGTGGGCTGACCACGGTGGGACCGGAGGGGCGTGGCAGTGTTCTGGTTGCCTGGAATCCAGCGACTCAGAAGGAAGCCTGGCGCGGCCCGTCGGGTTCCAGTTCCGGCTTCAACGCCGGTGGAACGTTGACGACCGCCGGGAACCTTGTCTTCACGCATGTCAGCAACCGCTTGCTCGTGTTCCGCGCGGACAACGGTGAACAGTTGCTCGATCTCGCTACCGGCCTTGGCGCAAGCCCGGGTCCGCCGATGACCTTCATGCTTGACGGCAAACAGTACATCGCGGTTGCCGGCGCGACTGGCGCCGGTGGCGGACGCGGAGGTGGCGGAGGCGGTCGCGGCGGCGGCGGCGGCCGTGGTGGTCCTGGCGGCGCTCCCGGCGGCGGTTTTGGCGGAGGCGGCTTCGGCGGCGGAGCGGCCGGTCCCGGCGCCCGCAATGAGAACGCCAACGGCGCCATTCAGAACGTGGCGCTCGCGCAAGGCCCTCCAGCCGGAGGTCAGGGCGCGGGCCGCGGCGGTGATGGCAACCGCGGTGGCGCCGCAGCCGGCCCGCAGCCTTCGGCCGCGCGTCTGCTGGTCCTGAAACTGGACGGCGCGCCGGTGACAGTCGCTACGCCGGCCGCCGCGCCGGGCGGTAACTGATCCCGGTCTCTCCACAAGAGAACGGAAACAACTGAAGCGATCCGGAGACTGAAGAGTCTGCGGATCGCTTCGTCGTTTTCAGGGAGTTTTCCGACTTCTCTGGGACCGAAGAACGGATCTCAGCGATCTCCGCTCACGTCGAGCGCTACCGGAAGGCTGTCGGGTTCATTGAGGGACGCCCGCGCGCGCTTTCCCCCGGGCCAGCCCAAATAACACAAATATCATTTCTAAAAAACGAAACGGCAACATCCTCCATCTACGCTCCCCCTTCGTCGTTGAGCGTGAACCGGGTCTGAACCGTCTGGCTACCGGAACGTCCACGGGAAGCTCATTCGTTTTTCCAAAACTTGCAATTAACTGGAGGAGAAATGCGCATACAGAAAGCGCTCGTTGTGTTGGGAGTCGTGGGTTTTGCCACGGCCGCGGCTGCGTTTGCCACGTTTGATTTCGGAGAGTTTCGCGATCACCATCTTGACGCCCACTCTCTGCAGGTATTCGGTGTGGTTTCGCCGGTAGAGGCTTCTTCGACCAGAAGCATTACCGCGCAGGAAGCCAATGCGGATCCCACCGCGCTGGTCACACTCGCCAAGGGGCTTCGCGCCCGCGTGGTGAGCGCCAGAGCGGACCTGGGCGCGAACATCGACATGATGGCGTTCTGGCCGAACGATCACAATCCAACACATATCATCGCCTGCAACGAGCAGGGCACGGCCCAGCCCGGCGTTCAGCGGATCCGCCTTTCCGACGGCGCGGTGGAGACGATCCTGACCGGTACGAATTCCTGCGATCCGGTGCGGCGCACCGCGTGGGGAACAATTGTTGTCGGTGAAGAGTCCGGCAACACCGGATGGCTCCTGGAAATCATCAATCCGCTGGGGACCACCGGCGTGTCGTTCAACCGGGCCATGGGCACGTTTTCCGGTGGCGTCGGTACCACGAACATTGCAACGCGTCCGGCGGTCGGACGGCTGTCGTTTGAAGGCCTCGCGCTGCTTCCCAATGGAATGATGTATTACGGCGACGAAAACCGGCCGGGTACCGGAACGCCGGGTGGCGCCTACTTCAAATTCATTCCGTCTACTTCCTGGAACGGCGGCGGTTCGATCGCGGCTCTCAGCCAGTCCCCGCTGGTCTCCGGCGCCGTCTACGGGCTTCGTCTCGGGAAGCGCAGCAGCAACACGGATTACGGCCAGGGCACGCAGACGGGGCGCGGCATCTGGGTACCGATCACGCCGAACGCGGGAAACAACGTCGATCTCCGGGCCGCGACTGCGTTGCTCAAACTCACGGGGTACTACCGTCCGGAAGACGCGGAAGTCGATCCGGCAGCGCTTGCTGAAGGCAAGGTTCGGTTCTGCGCGAACAACACGGGTAACGAGATTGACGATAACTACTGGGGCGAAACCATCTGTGTGACGGATGGTTCGGTCGCGCAGGCGTTGGCCAACACGGCCGTACCCGAGGCCCAGTTATTCGTGGTCGGCACGCCGGAGCTGGCCATGATGGACAACCTGGCGTACCAGCCCGGTCGCGGAAACTGGATTCTCCATGAAGATGGCGATGGTCCCGAGGTCGGCCGGAACAACGACCTGTGGGCCTGCGCCGAAGACGGTTCGGACTTCGACAGCCTGTCTGACGGGTGTATCCGGGTTGCCACGATCAATGACCTGAACGCGGAATGGACCGGCGGGTTCTTTGATCCGTGGGGCGAACACCTCTACATCAGCGTCCAGCACAACGTCACCGGTCACGGTGTGATCCTCGACATCTACGGCTGGCGCTAGTCGCACTGCGACCCGTAGGGCCGATCGAACACTCCAGAGCGCTGCGCCGTTGCGCGGCGCTCTGGAGTGTAAGAAATTGTCCAGGCCTCAACAAAGACACCATAACGGAAGCATCTCAGCCCCCGCCTGCTTGTAGGTGCGGTCTATGACCGCCCGACGTTCCGGAATGGAAGCCCCTGGTCTCACAGGAATTCACTCCGAAACACTGGGCGGTCATAGACCGCCCCTGCAAGCAGACGGGGGCTCGAAACGTTCCCGTTGTGCAAGTGACGATAAACTGGCTGCGCCATGGATGCCGCAGTAACCGTAAGGACCACTCTCGATCAACTCGTCACGCGGGGACGCCTTCCCGGAATCCAGTATGCCGTGGTCGATCGGAATGGCGTTCAGTTTGAGTACCAGGCGGGAATTGCGGATCTGGCCGTTGACAAACCTGTCTCCGCCGGGACGACGTTCATGGCCAGTTCCTCCACGAAAGTCATTACCGCCGCCGCCATTCTTCAACTGGTCGAAAAGAATCGGGTCGCGCTGGATCGTCCTCTATCGGCGTACTATTCAGCTCATCCTTACGGAGATCGGGTCACGATTCGTCACTTGCTGGCGCAGACGTCAGGAATTCCCAATCCGCTGCCGCTCAAGTGGCTCCACCTGGTGAGCGATCATGACCGCTACGATGAGGAATCGGCGCTGAAGCAGGTCATGAGCCGGCGCCCCAGACGCGTGTCCGAGCCCGGTGAACAATACAGCTACTCGAATATCAGCTACTGGCTTCTCGGCAAGGTGATCGAATCCGTTTCCGGCCGCTCCTATGAGGAGTATGTACGGGAACACATTTTCGACGCTCTGGGAGTCCGGGCTGAGGCCGCGTCGTTTCAAATCAAGGATCCTGGCCGTCACGCCAGGGGATATCAGAAATTCTTTTCATTGGTGGGCCTGTCGCTTTATCTGCTGATGGATCGACGGGTGATCGGCGAGACGGTCAGGGGTTACGCCACCGTGCTGCCCGTCTACATGAACGGTCCTGCCTACGGAGGGCTGATCTGCACCGCCTCCGGGTTCGCGCTGTTTCTGCAGGACATGCTCCGGTCAGAGCCTCGCCTGCTGGCGTCAGAAACGCGTGACCTGTTCCTGACGGAACAAACGACGACGAGCGGCCGGCCGACCGGAATGACGCTCGGGTGGCGCGTGGGCGCGCTACAGGGCGAGCCCTGGTATGGCAAGCCTGGCGGCGGGCCAGGCTTTCGCAGCAACGTGCGACTGTATCCGGGCCCGGGTATCGGGGTCGCATGGCTGGCGAACGAGACCGGCGTGAACGAACAACAAATGAATGCCATCTCGGACTCGATGGACCGCCACTGGCTATCTGGAGTCTGAGGCTGGCGCGTTGCGCGTTGCTCAAATGGAAGCGGGTATGTGTGGGCGAACTCAGCGGTCCTGCCGCCGCTCGTCGGGATCAAATACCGGACCGGCCCGGTTACTTTTCGGGTGTCGCAGCCCTGTCGAGCGCGCGTCGCGCGGCAATGTTATTCGCATCGAGCGCCAGAATCTTCCGGGCGTAGCCGGTCATTCTGTCCACATCCTTCAGTTCTGTTTCGGCGATGGACATACCTTCGCCATTGAAGGCCACACGCTTTTGTGCAGAGCTCTTGGACTCACCGAATGACCTCCTGGGGTAGTTGCGGCAATCTTAGCGCAGACGTTTCCCAAGGTCCCACAAAGAACTTCGGTACGCTTCGCAATATTCGGAAGGTATCGGGCGGTCATAGACCGTCCCTACATCCCAATGCCTGGACATTGTGCCTGGACATTGTGCTTGAACTGGCGCGCCTGAACCGCCTATCCTCCCTTCCGAACTGTAAACAAGCGGCTTTGGGGCGGTGTCATTCGACAGGAATAGACGCGCTCCAGGTCTGTAGCAAGCCTGAAGGTGAATGAAGGAGATTGGTGTTGGCATGAACGTTCGAGTGACCTGGATTGTTGTCGCCGCTGCCGCGCTGGCGCCGGTTCTTCTTTTGAATTCCGGAGCTGCGCCGCAGGCGGCCGCCGGCGCGCCGTCGGCGACGGACTGGCCGATGCATAACCGCGATCTGGCGTCCACCCGCTATTCACCGCTGAAGCAAATCGACACGAAGAACGTGTCGCAACTCAAGCTGGCGTGGTCGATGTCGTTAAGGCTGCCGAATCCTCGAGGCGGCGCTGCGCAGGGTGGCGGCTCCGAGGCGACACCAATTGTCGTGAACGGCGTGATGTATCTTCCGGTCGCCAATCGTGTGGTGGCGGTGGATCCGGATACCGGCAAGGAGATCTGGCATTACGATCGCCAGGGCTTGAGTCGTCGCGGCGTTTCCTACTGGGCTGGAGACGCAAACACGCCCGCGCGCATCTTTGCGACGGCGGGATCCCAGATGATCGCGCTCGACGCCCGGACCGGTCAGCCGGTAACGACGTGGGGCGATAACGGCGTGATCAATACCACCGTGCCCTACAATTCCGCGCCGACCATTTACAAGGATCTGCTGTTTCTCGGCGCGAATGTTTCCGAACAGCCGGCTACCGGTCCTCCGGGCAACACGCGCGCATTCAGCGCGCGGACCGGCGCCAAGGTCTGGGAGTTTCAGTCGGTTCCGCGTCCGGGTGAGACGGGGAATGAGACGTGGGAGGGCGAGAGCTGGAAAGATCGTACCGGGGCGAACAACTGGGCGTTCAGCATGACCGTGGACGCCGAGCGCGGCATCCTTTATACGGTGTTCGGCTCACCGGCCAGCGACTTCTACGGTGGCGATCGAAAAGGGAACAACCTGTTCGGCAACTCCATCGTCGCTCTCGAAGCGGATACCGGCAAGCTCAAGTGGTATTTTCAGATCGTTCATCACGATCAATGGGACTACGACATCCCGCAGGCGCCCGTGCTGCTCGACGTCAATATCAACGGGCAGCAGACTCCGATTCTCGCGCAGTCCGGCAAGACCGCCTACATGTACATCCTCAACCGTGTCACCGGGAAGCCGGTGTTCGGCATTGAGGAGAAGCCGGTGCCGGTCAGCAAAGTGCCGGGCGAGTTTGGATCACCGACGCAGCCCATTCCGGTGAAACCGCCGCCGCTGGGGCGCACAACATTCAAGATGTCTGATCTCGTGACGGCAACGGACACGACGGAGGAACACGCCAGGGCCTGCCGTGACCTGGTCGAAAGAAGCGGTGGCACGCTCTATAACGAAGGTCCGTACACGCCGTGGGTCTACCGTGAGCCGGGAGGCCCGCCTGTTTCGAGCGTGATCTTTCCGGGCGCGATCGGGGGCAGCGACTGGGGCGGCGCGTCGTCCGATCCGTCGCTGGGATACGTGTTCATCAATACATCCGACTACGGAAGCATCGGATGGGTCGAAAAGACGGCGGGGAACTCGCGCGTGCCGTACGACCAGCGCAGCGTATTCGGTAATCCGGTAGCGTCGAAATTCTGGGATCGCAAGACCAACGGCGGACAGTTGATGGGAGAAAGCAGCTGGCCCTGTCAGAAGCCACCCTGGGGATGGCTCACGGCGGTGGATATGAAGACCGGCGAATTCGCGTGGCGGATTCCCTTCGGTGTTACGGATTCGCTGCCGGCCGACAAGCAGAACACCGGCCGTATCAACGTCGGCGGATCCGTGGCGACGGCGGGCGGTCTGCTGTTTATCGGGGCGACGAACGACCGGCGGTTCCGCGCGTTCGAGTCGAAAAGCGGAAAACAGTTGTGGGAGTGGAAGCTGGACTACAGCGCGCTCTCCGGGCCGATCAGCTATCAGGGCAAGAACGGCAAACAGTACGTGGCGGTCACAGCTTCGGGTGGGGTGGGAATCACCGATCCGAATCCGGCCAACACGGAATCGCTCTACGTGTTTGCCCTGCCGTAGGGCAGATCTCGATCGAGGGACGAGCGGCAGGATCCGCCGTCTGGACTGAAGTTCTTCAATAAGGAGAAACCAGCATGGTGACGCGCGCAACACGTCCCTTTATGACCGTCATGATGATTGCCGCCGTGGCGCTGTTCCTGACGCCCGCGATCGCGTCGGCGGCCACCTGCGAGAATTTGACCGGTCTCGCGATCACCCAGGGGACGGTGACCCGCGCTCAGGTCGTGGCGGCGGGCGCATTCACCCAGGGTGGCGGCGGTGGCGCCCGCGGGGGGAACCAGTTCGGGGATCTCAAGGCGTTCTGCCGTGTGGAAGCAACGCTCAAACCGTCGAGCGATTCCGATATCAAGATCGAAGTCTGGCTGCCGGTCGAGGGATGGAACAACAAGTTCGAAGCGGTCGGCAACGGCGGCTGGACGGGCAGCATTGCGTATCCCGCCATGGCGGACGCGCTGCGCCGCGGCTATGCGGCCGCGTCGACCGACACCGGGCACAGCGGCGGGGCGCAGCCGCTGATGGGCCATCCCGAGAAGGTGGTCGATTTCGGTTACCGCGCCGTCCACGAGATGACCGTCAAGGCGAAAGCCATCATCAACGCGTTCTATGGCGCCGCGCCACGCTACGCGTACTGGAATGGCTGTTCGGCCGGCGGCCGGCAGGGGCTGCAGGAAGCGCAACGCTATCCCGCGGATTTCGACGGCATCATCGCCGGAGCGCCGGCAATCAACTTTACCGGCCGCGCCACGCAGGCCGTCTGGATCGGGCAGGCGACGCATAAGAGCGAAGACAGCGCGATCCCACAGTCCAAGTTCGCGCTCATTCATGACGCGGTGTTGAACCAGTGTGACTCTCTCGACGGCGTCAAAGACGGCGTGCTCGAGAATCCGATGCAATGCAAGTTCGACCCGAAGGTTCTCGAATGTAAAGCCGGTGATGCGGCCTCGTGCCTCACTCCCGCGCAGGTCGAGACCGCCCGCGCCATCTACGCTCCAGTGGTCAATTCCAGAACCAAAGCGGAGATTTTTCCGGGGTTGTCGCCGGGCAGCGAAAACGGTTGGAATACCATGGCGGGCCAGAGGCCCTTCAGCATCGGAGTCGACTACTTCCAGTACGTCCTGTTCGGCGATCCGGGCTGGGACTACCGGACGTTGAACTTCGACAGCGACATGACCCGGATGGAGAAGGCCGACAACGGAACGATCAATGCGCTCGATCCGAACCTGAAGCCGTTCTTCGATCGAGGCGGGAAGATCATCCAGTATCACGGTTGGGCGGATCCGCAGATCGCGTCGATGAGCAGCGTCACCTACTACCGGCAGGTTCTCGACAAACTGGGTGGCGCAACGAAGGTCCAGGCCAACCATCGCCTGTTCATGGTTCCCGGCATGGCGCATTGTGGTGGTGGAGACGGACCGAACAGCTTCGACATGTTGACGGCGCTGGAAGACTGGGTGGAAAAAGGGAAGGCGCCTGAAAAAGTCATCGCGTCGCGGCAGGGCCGCACTCGCCCGCTGTGCCCGTTTCCGCAGGTGGCCACCTACAACGGCAGCGGCAACACCGACGACGCGGCGAATTTCACCTGTAAATAGGACGACACCAGGTCAAAGCGTATGAATAGACGACGTGTTCGGTTCCTGGCTTTTTCCGCTACCGCTTTCTTCATCATGTCCGGATCCGCCTTCGCGGCCACCTGCGAGAGCCTGCAGTCGTTGTCGTTGCCGCACACCACGGTGACGAGCGCCGCCGCCGTGGCGGCCGGCGCGATGCCTCAGCCGCGAGGTGGCCGTGGGAACGCCGCATTCGCCCGTCTACCGGCGCTGTGCCGGGTTCAGGCGACGCTCAAGCCGGTCGAAGACTCCGACATCAGGATCGAGGTCTGGCTGCCGGCGACGGGCTGGAACGGAAAGCTGGAAGCCGTTGGCAATGGCGCATGGGCCGGATCCATCAGCACGGGTCCAATGGCGACTGCCGTTCTTGCCGGCTATGCGGTCGCGAGCACCGATACCGGACACACGGGCGGCAGCGCAACGTTTCTGGTGGGTCATCCCGAGAAACTGACCGACTTCGCCTACCGCGCCGTGCATGAAATGACCGTGGCGGCAAAAGCGATGATTGCCGCGTATTACGGAAACGGTCCGAAACATTCCTATTTCAATGGATGTTCGACCGGCGGACGCCAGGCCATGGCGGCCGCGCAGCGTTACCCGGGGGATTTTGACGGCATCATCTCCGGCGATCCCGCCAACGAAGCGACGCGCCTGCATGCCGGTCAGGTGTGGACCTGGCAGATTTCCAACGCCAGCGAAGCCGCGGTCATACCACGGGACAAGTACGCGTTGATTCACACCGCCGCAATCAACCAGTGCGACGCGCTCGACGGCGTCAAAGACGGAGTGATCGAGAATCCCAGGGCGTGTTCGTTCGATCCCAAAGCGCTGTTGTGCAGGGATGGCAGCGGCCCTTCATGCCTGACGGCGGCCCAGGTCGAAACCGCGACGCAGATCTATGCGGGGCTGAAGGATCCGAAGACCGGGAAACAGATCTTTCCGGGACTGGAACCGGGCAGCGAAACCGGCTGGAATACGCTTTCCGGGCCGGCGGCGCTGGGGATTGCCGCGGATGTGTACAAATACATCGTCCACGCGGACGATCCCAACTGGACCTATCAGTCGTTCAGGGCCGCCACGGATGTGGAACTGGCTGCCAAAACTCCGGCCGCCACGAGCCTGAACGCCGATGATCCCAACCTTTCTCCATTCTTCGATCGCGGCGGAAAGCTGCTGATGTACCACGGGTGGGCGGATCCGGGTATCGCCCCAATGACCAGCGTGAACTACTACAGGAGTGTCCTTGAAAAGGTCGGCGCGGCGAAATCCTCCAGATCGATCCGGCTCTTCATGGTTCCGGGGATGGGGCACTGCGCGGGCGGCGATGGAACGGACACTTTCGACGCGCTTGACGCTCTGGATCAATGGGTGGAGGAGGGCAAAGCTCCCGACATGATCCCGGCGTCACGCGCCCGCGGAGGATCCGTGGACCGGACGCGTCCCCTGTGCGCCTATCCCGCGGTGGCGGTGTACTCCGGTCAGGGCAGCACCGACGACGCGTCCAGCTTTTCATGCAAGGCGCCCTAGCCGGACGGTTGGGAGATCTGGGGAGTTCCCGATCTCCACAAGCTCCGTGCCGTCATTTTGACTTGGGCCAAAGGGCCCACTAAACTGGACGGCGCTATTTAAAGGAGGTTTCGACCCGTTATGAAGACTCGGAGCCACAAGTTACTGGTGGCCCTGCTGGTGACGCTGTCGCTTGCGTTCGTCAGCGCAGGGCAGGTCCGCATCGTGCAGACCAATTCCGGCAGCGGCAACATCCACCTCATCGATCCGGCAACCAACATGATCGTTGGGGAGATCACCGGCGTGCCGATCAACCACGGCGCCGCGGGTTCTCCCGACGGTAAGCGGCTCTACTTCAGCAGCGAGGCGGAGCAGGTACTGGCCGTGGCCGATGCGAAGACTCTCCAGATCACGAACAAGATCAAGTTGAGCGCGCGTCCGAACAACGTCTCGATTTCCAAAGACGGCAAGAAGGTTTACGTCGGCATCATTTCGGAGCCGGGCGGCGTGGATGTCGTCGACACCGAGAAAATGGAGCGCGTCAAAACCCTACCCACCAAAGGCGGCATCCATAATCTGTATGTGACGCCGGACGGCAAGTACCTGGTGACGGGATCGATCGCCGGAAAGCTGCTCACCGTTTTCGATGTGAAGACAGAGCAGGTGGCCTGGACCTTTTTCAACGAAGGCGTGCGGCCGATCACGTTCGACTGGAACGCGGATGGCTCGACGAGAAACATGTACGTCAACGTGAACAACTATCACGGCTTCGTCGTCGTGGATTTTGCCAACCGCAAGGAGCTGAAGCGGATCGAATTGCCGTCCATTCCGGTCGAACAGCGCGCGAAGAGCCCCAGCAATTTCAACAACGCGCCGTCTCATGGCCTGGGTGTGACGCCGGACGGAAAGATGCTGTGGGTGACGAGCCGCCTGAATCATGCGGCTTATGCCTACTCCGTGCCGGACTTGAAGTATCTCGGCGGTGTGGACGTGGGCGCGGACCCGGACTGGGTGACGTTCTCTCCCGACAGCAAGCAGGTCTATGTTGCCTGTGCGGACGACGACGCCGTTTCAGTGATCGACGCCGTCGCCCTCAAGGAAAAGACCCGTATCAAGGTTGGCGCGGGCCCGAAGCGGAACATCACTGTGATGCTGAAGCCGTAGGCCGTCTGAGCCGCGGAAACGTCGTCGACAGATAATCGGCGAGGGCTGGAATGCGGTCCTCGTCGATTTTCGCTCCCTTCGCCGCCATCACCCGAATCACATCCTGCCAGTCGTCCCGTGTCAGAAAGCCATCCATCTTCCGGATGTCGGTTACCGGATGACAGGTTGAACATGCGGAGTCGAGCATGTCTTTTTCGGGACCGTCGGGAAACTGTCTGGGGAACGTTCTGGTCAGGTAATCCACCAGAACGGGAACCTGCCTCTGACTGACGGCGGCGCCATCCAGAACCATCGTGTTCACAATGTCGCGCCAGTTTTCCCTCGAATAGAAGCCGCTGAATTTGGTGACTTCCGTCAGCTTGTGACAGAAAGCGCAGGCTGTGGTGAGGATCTCTTTTCCGGGGCCGTCCGGAAGCGACGCGCCTTCCTTCTGAGCGGATGCCAGCAGCGCCGAACACGCCACTCCAACCATCAATATCGATCGAATAATCGCGGTTTTAACCATACGCGCCTCATTCTACGCCCCCCGAGTTCCGGTTGTGAAGGCGCGGCCATCTCAGGCTTCCAGAGCGTGTCCTGTACAATACCGCGGCCTATGTGGAGCATCATTTGCCGGATCTAGCCCCCTGGCAGTGGCTGGTTGGCGTCTTCAGCGCGAAGTCCCTTCTGTTTGACGCGATCCTGGCGCCGGGTGTCGTTTGTGGTGGCCTGGCGGGGCTCTGGCTCATCCGGCGCATTCCCCAGCGGGTGTTCGATATCCTGATCGTCGGGCTGACGGCGGGATCCGTGACTCTCCTTCTCCTGACGAGCTGAGGCGCAACGCCTCACGCGAGGCCGTCAATATCCCTTCGCAGTTGGCGGTTTTTCCATATATCTTCTCCGCGCATGGCTGAAAAGACGCCCTCTGGAAAGTCGGGTCCGGTCGAAGGCCGGGCCCCTGTGGTTCCAGAGTCCCTGAAGCGGCAAAACGAGATCATCCGGGCGCTCCAGCGGGAGCTCGACAATCAGAAATGGGTGTTCGAGCAGTTCCTGCGGTCGCCGACGTGGCGGATTACGGCGCCGGCGCGTTGGATCGCGCGCCAGTTGCGCGCCCTGGGCGGCGCAACGACCGCGTCGGCGGTGGCGTCCGCAGACGCGACGGCTTCCGTCGAAGAGCTTTTGTATGATCCCCGGGTTGCGATTGTGTCGTTGTATCAGACGGCCCTGCAGAGCTTTCTGCTGTCCTCCGCAGTCTTGCGGCTGCCGGCCGCGCCTGAGCCGGACGTCTCGATCATCGTCGTGCTTTACAACCGCGCCGAACTGTCCTTCGCCTGCCTGAGGTCGATTGCGGAATATCGCAGCGCGGGCGCGGAAGTGATCATTGTCGACAACGCGTCCACCGACGAAACGTCGACGTTGCTCGATCGTCTTTCCGGCGCGCGCGTCATCCGGAATCGGGAAAACCTTCATTTCCTCCGGGCGGTCAATCAGGCGGCCGCCGAGGCGCGGGGCCGTTTTCTTGTTTTATTGAACAACGACGCGCAGCTTTTGCCGGGTTCGCTCGACGCGGCGCTCGAAACCCTCGAAAGCGCCGACGATATCGGCGCCGTGGGCGGCAAGGTGGTCTTCCTCGATGGCTCGTTGCAGGAGGCGGGCAGTGTGATCTGGCGGGACGGCTCGTGCCAGGGGTACGGCCGCGGCGATGTTCCCTACGCGTCGCAATATATGTTTCGCCGCGATGTGGACTACTGTTCAGGCGCCTTTCTCGTAACGCCCATGGAGATCTGGCGCCGGCTCGGCGGTTTCGACGAGGCGTATCGGCCCGCCTATTACGAAGAGACGGACTACTGCATGCGCCTTCGCCGCGAGGGCTACAGGGTTGTCTACGAACCCGGCGCGGTCGTTCTGCACCACGAGTTCGCCAGCGCCGGCTCGACGGAATCCGCAATTGCCATGCAACGGGAGCGACAGCGCATTTTCGTCCAGCGGCATCAGGTTGCGCTGCAGAGCCACGAATTGCCGGGCGCAGCCGGCGCGTTTCGCGCCCGGGCTCGTCAGCAAGGTCCGCGCGTCCTGTTTCTGGATGATCAGGTTCCCCACCTGTGGCTCGGATCCGGATTCCCTCGCGCGCGCGCCTTCCTCCAGGCGCTCACACGAGCGGGATGTTTCGTCACCCTGTATCCGCTCTCGGTGACGCTGGAGGACTGGAACTCGGTTTATTCCGATTTCCCCAGGGAAATCGAAGTGATGAACGACACCGGCCCCGATGCGCTGACGGTGTTTTTGAAGAGTCGCGTGGGCTATTACGACACGATCATCGTGAGCCGCCCGCACAACATGGAGCGTTTTTCGCCGGCGCTCCAGGCGCATCCCGACTGGTTCTCGAACAGCCGCGTCATCTATGACGCCGAAGCGCTGTTCACGGACCGGGAAGCCGGTCTGCGGCGTTTGCGCGGTGTCCCCATGTCTGCGGAAGAGCTGCGCGAAAAACAGCGCAGCGAGGTCGAACTGTCGGCCGGCGCGGACACGATTGTGGCTGTCTCTGAAGCGGACCGGGCCGTGTTTGCGGAACACGGAGCGCCTCATGTGACCGTGCTTGGACACGCCATCACCCCGCGGCTGACCGCTCGGGGTTTCGACGAACGGGCCGGCATTCTTTTCGTCGGCGCCGTGCATGAGGAGGAGAGCCCCAATGGAGACTCCCTCATCTGGTTCCTGTCCGAGGCGTGGCCGCTCATCCAGCGGCAATTGGGAAAGCCGGTTGCCTTCACGATCGCGGGCGTCAACCGGTCTGCCCGGATACGCGAACTCGCGCTTCCTCCCGCGCGCCTGGTGGGAGGAGTTCCGGATCTCTCCGGGCACTACGAGCAGGCCCGGGTGTTCGTCGCGCCCACGCGGTATGCGGCGGGCATTCCGCAGAAGGTTCACGAAGCCGCGGCGCGGGGCGTGCCGGTTGTGGCCACGTCGCTGCTGGCCCGGCAACTGGGATGGGGACCCCGGGAGATCGCGATCGCGGACACGGCCGAGGACTTTGCCGCTCGCGTCACTGAAATCCATAGCGATGCGGACCGATGGGCCCGACTGCGCGCCGCCGCATTCGAACGGGTGGTTCGGGAGTGTTCCGAGGAAGCTTTCGACGCGGCTGTGAGGGACCTTGTTCAGGTAGCGACCACCGCGCCTCCGAAGCGCGCCCGAGCGTAGGGCCGCCCACGGATGTCCGATGTGCGCTGGCTGTTGTCCGGCTTAGAAGGTTTCCTTCAGCCACTGAATCGTCGCGTCAACCACCGGCGCGCTCTCGACCCAGGCGGCGGCGCCGCCCCGGACGGACTCCGTGGTGACCAGCCGGATCGGCCTGGCGATCGTGTTGGTCCACTGCGATTCATCCCCCGGCGCCGGCGCGATGATCAGGGCGCTTCGCGGATTAAAATCCTGGGCGCTTCCGGCCATTGCAGAGCTTTCGGCAAGGCTGGGTTTGATGGCCACGACAGTGCGGACTTCGCGGAATCTTCCGCTGGCGATGAGCGCAAGATTGGCGCCGACGTCATAGCCCACTATGGCAATCCTGGTCGAGTCGACGCGCGGTTGAGACTTCAGCCAGTCGAGCGCCGGTTCCAGATCCGGTGGAAACTCCTGAATGCTCGAGCGCCAGGCCGGCGTCGGCTCGAGCGGCTGGCCGTTTTTCATGCGGCTTGATCCGTGCCCGCGCAGGTCGATTGTCATGGCGGCCCATCCGTGTTCGAGCACGGTCTTCTTGAACCGGTCAAACACGGAACGGTCTTCGCCATATCCGTGTAGCAACAGGATGGCGGGTATCGGCGCGGGAATGCCTTCCGGAAGATCGAGGGAAGCGCGAAGCTTCATGCCGTCGTAGCTCTGAATGGTCGGCCCATCGTCTTTCGGCGCGGAGTTTCCAGCCGTAATCTTCAACTGAAAGTCGACAATGTTGTCGGGGCGGTTCAGCAGTCCGGAAACCGATTTCTTTTCGGAGACGCCATTGAATTCCGCGGTGACATCGTAGGTAACCTCCGCAGGGAGGTTCTTCATCTCGTAAACACCCTCGGCGTTGGTCTTCGCTGTGCGGGTCAACTGGGTCTTGGTATCGAGAATGAACACCCGGGCGCCGGCGATCGCCGCGCCTTTTTCATCTTCGACCACTCCCCGGATTGTCTTGGGTTTCGGTGGCTCGTTTACCGGACGATTCGATGGACGATTGCCCGTCGAAAATCCGAACTGTCCTCCGAACGTTGTGGCCGCGATCAGCAGAAAACAGACGGCCAGTACAGCCTGGGCGCAGGGTCGTGACACGTTCATGGCGTTGCTCTCGATGACGGTTTGACGGTGTCCTTGCCGGTTTCGCTGGCGCCGGAAGGTTTCGGGTCCTTGCCGGTTTCGCTGGCGCCGGAAGTTTTCGGGTCCTTACCCAGAAGCCGTCGGACGACGGACTCCGTGTCCTCATAACGCCCTGTGCCGTTGTGACTCAGTTGAATCATGCCTTCCTGGTCGACGACAAAGTGGGAAGGCCAGACGTTGCAAAGGTAGTCCGTCCAGATCTCGTAGTCGTTGTCGACGACGACGGGATACTGGATCCCTTTGGCCGCAATCGTTGCCTTAAGCTTTGCCAGATCCTTTTCGTAGTCAATTCGCGGGGTATGTACTCCCAGCACGACCAGTCCGTCTTTGGCGTACTTGTCGTGGAGTTCCTTGACGTGTGGCAGCGCCTCGGCGCAATTGGGACAGTCCCAGGCCCAGAAGTCGATCAGGACCACCTTGCCGCGAAGGGAATCCAGCGTGAGCGGGGGCGAGTTGAGCCACGTGGACTGGACCTTCAGTTCCGGCGCATATTGGCCCTTGAACGCGTCCTCGGGGTGTTGGGCTGCCACAGCGCTGGAGCAGAGCAGGGCGGCGGCAAGCAGGCATCTGGCGATCATGCGGTCTCCTAATCGGCTTTTGGGCGAACGACACCCCATTTTGGCACAGGCCGCCACGATTGGCTATGCCGCTTCCGTATGAGCAGGACCCGGTTCGGGCAAGGCGGACTGTCGTTTGGGCGCCCGATTGCCATCCAGGAGCCATGATTGAAACGAGCCGGAACACTCGAGCCGCATTACGGCTGGCGTTGGTTCGCGGACTGGGTGTCCGTTCCGCCAATGCGTTGCTCCGTCATTTCAAATCGGCCCGGGCGGTGGTCGAAGCGGGACGGGGCGCTCTGGAGCAACAGGGTATTCCTCCGGATATTGCCGAAGATCTCGCGCACGCCCGATCCGCCGAGCGGGTCGAGCAGGAACTGGAGCGCGCGGCCGCGCTGGGAGTTCAGGTGGTGGACGCCTCGGATCCCCAGTATCCACCGCTGCTTCGGGAGATTTTCGATCCTCCTGTCGTGCTCTATATCAAGGGACAGCGGTGGGTCGCCGACGCCGCGCAGATCGGCATCGTGGGGACCCGCCGTCCGACGGGATATGGAATCAACTGCGCCGAGCGTTTCGCCGAGGATCTTGCCCAACGGGGGCTTGTGGTCACGTCCGGACTGGCCCGGGGAATCGATGCGGCGGCGCATCGCGGCGCCGTGCGAACCGGAGCGACGCTGGCGGTCTTCGGTTGCGGGCTGGATTTTGTTTATCCGCGGGAAAACCGCAAACTCGCCGAAATCGTGGAAAAAAATGGCGCGCTGATTTCGGAGTTTCCGCTGGGCGCTCCGCCGTCCCCGGAGAATTTTCCGATCCGCAATCGTATTATTGCGGGCATGGCTCTCGGGGTGCTGGTCGTCGAGGCCGCCGAGTATTCCGGATCGCTGATCACCGCCCGGCTCGCGCTGGAAAACAACCGGGAGGTGTTTGCGGCGCCAGGGGCGATCACCTCTCCGAACAGTTTTGGGCCCCACGCGCTCATCCGACAGGGCGCCCGGCTGGTCACCGGCTGGCAGGACGTGGTGGAGGAACTGCCGGCGCCGGTCCGTGAAAAAATCCTGACGCCACTCATGGCGCGGGCGAGGGATTTTCCGTCGCCCGAACTCGACGGCGTCGACCGGCGGTTGTGGGATCTCATGTCGCTCGAAACCCCGGTATCCATTGATGTTCTGCTCGATCGGGCGCCGGGTGGAGCGGCCGAGATTTATGGCGCGCTGCTCCGTCTGGAGGAGGCCAACTGGGTGCGTCAGCTGCCGGGTAAGAAATATGTCCGCCGTCTTTGATGGTTGATTTTTTTATGCGGACAACTTATTTAGATAGCGAAGACCGATCACCTGAAGAACGGAACAATGGCGTCGAAAAAATCACTGGTTATCGTCGAATCGCCGGCGAAAGCGAACACAATCAATAAGTATCTGGGCAAGGATTTTGTCGTTAAGGCTTCCCTTGGCCACGTTAAGGATCTGCCGAAAAGCAAGCTTGGCGTCGATCTCGACAACGACTTCAAGCCGGTGTACGACGAGATTCCCGGAAAAGAAAAGGTCATCAAGGAACTCCGCACGGCCGCCAAATCCGCCGGGCGCATCCTGCTCGCGGCGGACCCGGATCGCGAAGGCGAAGCGATCTGCCAGCACCTGAAGGAGATTCTCGAAGAGAGCCCTGCCGATATCTATCGCGTGCTCTTCAACGAAATTACGCCGAAAGCGATTCAGAAGGCGGTGGAGAATCCCGGCAGAATCAATCAGAACGTCGTCGACGCGCAGCAGACCCGGCGTATTCTGGACCGCCTGGTCGGCTACAAGGTCAGCCCGCTGCTCTGGGACAAGGTGCGCCGGGGCATTTCCGCCGGCCGTGTGCAAACCGTTGCGCTGCGACTGATCGTGGAGAGGGAGCGGGAAGTACTCGCGTTCAAGCCGGAAGAGTACTGGTCGATCACCGCGCGTCTGGAGGGGCATGCGCCCCCGCAGTTCGACGCGCGTCTGGCGAAGATCAAGGGAAAGACGGCCGAGGTCAAGAGCCAGGCGGAGTCCGATCATATTCTGCAGGCCATCGAGAAGGCCGCGTTCAACGTCGAGTCCGTCGTTACCAAGGAAAAGAAGCGCTACCCGGTTCCACCGTTCACCACCAGCAAATTGCAGCAGGAGGCCGCGCGCAAACTGCGTTTCAGCGTGAAGAAGACGATGATGGTGGCGCAGCGCCTGTATGAGGGCATCGACCTCGGCGAAGAAGGCCGCATCGGCCTGATCACGTACATGCGTACGGATTCCACGCGCATCTCCGACGACGCTATTGAGATGGCGCGATCCTA
Organism: Terriglobia bacterium; assembly: GCA_036274645.1. Taxonomy (GTDB): domain Bacteria; phylum Acidobacteriota; class Terriglobia; order 20CM-2-55-15; family 20CM-2-55-15; genus DASUFH01. The sequence continues at coordinate 3,464 of DASUFH010000269.1, read as the reverse complement.
CGTTTCGGATGTTTACGGCGCCGCGTACCTTCCCGAAAAGCCGGTCATCTACAAGAGCAAGAAAGACGCCCAGGACGCGCACGAGGCCATCCGTCCCACGTTCGTGGGGCGAACGCCCGATGATCTGAAGGCGTTTCTTTCCGAAGACGAACAGAAATTGTATCGCCTCATCTGGACCCGGTTTGCGGCGTCGCAGATGAATCCGGCGATCTTCGATCAGACCACCGTCGAGATCTCGGCCGCCGACTACCTCTTTCGCGCCAATGGGCGCGTGATGAAGTTCGATGGATTCCTCAAGGTGTACGAGGAAGCCACCGACGAAGACCTCAAGCCGGCGGAAGAAGACGAAACCGTGACGCTCCCGCCGCTGACGGCCGGAGAGGCGGTGCGGTTGATCGGCATCACTCCGCGCCAGCACTTCACCGAGCCCCCACCGCGCTTCACGGAAGCGTCACTGGTCAAGGCCCTCGAAGAAAAGGGGATCGGCCGGCCCTCGACGTACGCCACGATTCTGACAACGATCCAGGATCGCGAGTATGTGCGGAAGGAGCAGAACAAGTTTCGTCCGACGGAACTGGGAACCGTTGTGACCGACATGCTGGTGAAGCACTTCGAGGAGATCTTCGACATCCAGTACACGGCCCGCATGGAAGAGGAGCTGGACGAGATCGAAGATGGCAAGCTGACCTGGGTCGAGGCGCTCGACGAGTTCTACAAGAAGTTCGAGAAGGACCTGAAAAAAGCCACCAAGAACATGGAGAACCTGAAGGCGCAGGAGATCCCGACCGACGAAGTTTGCGAGAAGTGTGGCAAGCCCATGGTCAAGAAGTGGGGCCAGTTCGGAAGCTTCCTGGCGTGCTCCGGCTATCCGGATTGCAAGAACACCAAGGAACTCGCCATCGAAGACGCTCCTCCCGATACGCCGGAGTCGTCCGTTGAAGCGGAAAAGAGCGAGCCCGATCCATGCGAAAACTGCGGCCGTCCGATGGCGCTGAAGCGCGGCCGCTTCGGCCAGTTCTATGCGTGTACGGGCTATCCGGATTGCAAGACGACCCGGAAGATCGCCGCGGACAAGACGGTGAAGAAGGCCCCCGTTGTGCTCGATGAGACCTGCCCGTTGTGCGGCGAAGCGAAACTGGTGGTGAAGGAAGGGCGCTACGGTGAGTTCACCTCGTGCAGCGCGTATCCGAAGTGCAAATACATCAAGCCGAAGACAATCGGCGTGCCCTGTCCCAAGCCCGGCTGCGGCGGGGAGATCACGGAAATCCGCTCCAAACGCGGGAAGACGTTCTACGGATGCACGAAATATCCGACCTGTGATTTCGTGGTGTGGAACAAACCCGTTTCCGAACAATGTCCGCAGTGCGGCGCGCCGTACCTGCTCGAGAAGAGCACCAAGCGCGAGGGCCTGGTCCGTTACTGCAACGACGAATCCTGCAAGTACAAGACGGTTGTCGAAGCCGAGCCGGTCGCGTCCTAGAAACGACCGGCTGTTTCGAATACCGAGCGCGCTGGATTTTTTAGACCGGCCATCCCTCCTCACCGTTACGGATTGAACCGGCGGCGCGCGGCCGTGTCCCTCCGGCGCCCGCGAACTGGTATTCATACGAGTTGTTCGTTCCGGTTTCGATCGTGATAATCGCACCCGCTTCTCATGTTGGATTCCGCGGAGTTGATCGCGACATTCCCGACGCCTGCCCGAAGGCACTGTGTAACCAGCTGTTGAGGAGGAGGAATGGCAACGAACGGCGCGAACCCGTCAGCAGCGTTGAATACACATTTTCGTGGTCCCGGCGCGACGCGGCGTCTGTCGGTTCTGGTTGTCGACCATGACGCCGCCCGGCGCGGCGCCATGGTTCGGGTTGTTCAGGGGCTGGGCCACAAGGTTCTGGTGAGTTCGGCCTCGGCCCGGGCGAGGGAGGCTCTGGGCCGGAGCGCGATCGATATCGTCGTGCACGGGTTTCAGGGCGCCGGAGAAGACGGAATGGATCTCTTGAGGCGCATCAAGGCCGCTGCCGCCGACGTCGAGGTGATTCTGGTCGGTTCGTCCGGGTCCATCGAACTGGCCGTGGAGGCGATGAAGGCGGGCGCCTACGATTTCGTGGTGAATTCGGGGCGGCGGATGACGTTCCTGACCCGCGTGGTGGAGCGCGCCGCCGAACATCAGCGACTGAAACGCGCGTTTCACCGGCGCGCCGTCATGCCCGGACATGGGATTCCGGTGTATGCGAGTCCACAGATGGTCGACATCATGAAAACCGTCGGGCAGGTCTCCGACAGCGTCGCCACGGTGCTGATTTCGGGCGAAAGCGGCACGGGAAAGGAAGTCGTCGCCGAGGCCATTCACGCGTCGTCGTCGCGCCGGGGCGGTCCACTCATCAAGCTGAGCTGCGCTGCCCTCCCCGAAAGCCTTCTCGAATCGGAGTTGTTCGGCCACGAACGGGGCGCGTTCACCGGCGCCCGCGAGGAGAAGGCCGGCCGCTTCGAACTCGCGCACGGAGGGACACTCTTTCTCGATGAGATCGGCGAACTGTCGCCGGCGATCCAGGTGAAACTCCTGCGGGTCCTGCAGAACGGGAGGTTCGAACGCCTCGGGGGCACGCGGACAATCCAGTCCGACGTGCGCATCGTGGCCGCTACGAACAAGGATCTGCAGCGTGAGATCGCGGAGCAACGGTTCCGGGTGGATCTGTATTACCGGCTGAACGTGGTCGATCTGCGGATTCCGCCCCTGCGCGCCCGCCGTGAAGACATTCCGCCGCTGGCGGCTCATTTCCTCGATCGCTATGCGGAAAAATGCGGAAAGGATGTTGTCGAATTTTCCCCCGCTTCGATGCGGGCGCTCATCTCCTATCACTGGCCGGGAAACGTCCGGGAACTGGAAAACGCCATCGAGCGCGCCGTCGTCTTCACCAACGGCGCTGTCGTGCCGTTATCGGCCCTGCCCTTCCTCCGACCATCACGTCCCCATCCCTCTCCACGTCTGACATTCAAGGTCGGCATGCGATTGGTTGAGCTCGAGCGTCAGGCCATCGGAGGCGCGCTGGCGCACGCTCGAGGCAACAAGCCGGTGGCGGCCCGGTTGCTTGGCGTCGGACTGCGGACGATCTATCGCCGCTTCGACGAAGACTCCGCGGCCAGGCGCGCCAGGGATCAGCGTCCTTTTCGGGAAGTCGAAGCGATGGCCGCTGCAAAGCGCCCCGCGGCATAACCGGCCACGATGTATCATGATCGCCGGAGGAAGGCATGAATCTGGCGAACGCGACGGCGGTGGTAACGGGAGGATCGAGTGGCATCGGACTGGGTATTGCCAGGGCATTGAGAGAGGCGGGCGCCCGGGTGGCAATCACCGCCCGGAACAAGCAGCGGCTGGAAGAAGCGGCCAAAAGCATCGGCGCTCTGCCGATTCAGGCGGACGTCAGGGAGGAAGCGGACGCCGCCAGGACATTTAAAACCGCAATTGA
>DASUFH010000268.1:0-14149 GCA_036274645.1 Terriglobia bacterium | reverse complement strand
CGCTCGCTCACCCCTGGCTACCCTACTTGCACCCCTTCGGGGTGCGCAGTTGTTCCAGGTAATCGAGAGAAACCGCCTAGCCCCGCAGTCGGAACAGTTCGGCGCGAATCTGTTTCATGTCTTCCCAGACGTCGCGCTTCTTGTCGGGGGATCGCAGCAGATAGGCGGGATGGAACGTGGCAATCACGCGGATTCCGTCCACGTCGTGGAAGCGTCCGCGGAGCCGGCCGATCGGGGTTGTGGTCTGGAGCACGGTTTGCGCGGCAAATGTGCCGAGACAGCAGACGATTTTCGGGCGGATGGACGCGAGCTGTTTCCGGAGGAACGGATTGCAGGCCAGCACTTCGTCGGGTTCCGGGTTGCGATTCTCCGGCGGCCGGCATTTGAGCACATTGCAGATGTAGACATCGGGCCGCTTGATGTCCGGATCGATGGACTCGATGATTTTGGTCAGCAGCTGGCCCGCGCGACCGACAAACGGGAGTCCCTGTTCGTCTTCGTCGGCGCCCGGCGCTTCTCCGACAAAGACCAGTTCCGCGTTCGGATTGCCGGAGCCGAACACAATATGCCGCCGTTTCGGGGCGAGCTTGCAGCGCTGGCAATCGCCGAGTTCGTCTCGAATGGCGTTGAGCGCCGCCGCCGGGTCGCCGGCGGGTGTCGATGGGGCTGGAGGCGGCGTTGGCGCTGTTGCCGCCGGACTGGGCGCCGTTTTGGCTTCTGTCTCACGCGCCGGCGCGGGGGCGGGGGCCGCGGCCGATCTCGCGGATGGACGGGACGAACGGGAATCCGGGGCGGCAGAAAGGGGAACGGCCCGGCCCACATCCAGCGATTGCGCGCCGATGTCGCGGAAAAACTCAATCTGGCGAATCAACTCGTCTCGAGACATTTCTATTCGTTCTTTTTCAGAAGTCCGGCCACGCGGTCCAGAATGAGATCCGCCAGATGATCTTTGCTCAACCGTGGGACGTCTTCGGTCCCTCCGGTGGCGTCAATAATCGTGGCGCGATTCGTATCGCTTCCGAATGCGGATTCGGCGCCGGCGACGGGATTGACGACGATCAGATCCAGGTTCTTGGCCTTGAGCTTTTCCAGGCCGTTCTTCACGTGGTTCTCGGTTTCTGCGGCGAATCCGACCAGGATGCGTCCCTTTTTCTGAGCGCCAAGCTCCTTGAGAATGTCAGCGGTCGGCTCAAGATCGATTTTCATGGCCCCGCCGGCCTTCTTGATTTTCTGTGGCGCCACGGACCGCGGGCGAAAATCCAGTGGAGCGGCCGCCTTGATGACGAAGTCGGCGGACTTCGCGTGTTCGAGGACGGCCTGGCGCATCTCTTCAGTGGTCCGCACGCGGATGAGCCCGGGAAAATCGAGATCGCATGGACCGGCGATCAGGGTGACCGCGGCGCCGCGATCCTGCGCCCGGCGGGCGAGCGCAAAGCCCATCTTGCCGGACGATCGGTTCCCGATGAACCGGACGGGATCGATGTCCTCCACGGTTGGGCCCGCGGTGATCACGGCCCGGCGTCCGGCGAGGTCCCGGGAATGGGCGAGCGTCTCCGTCACAACGTCCACGATGGTTTCGACCGGGGCAAGGCGTCCGGGGCCGGTGGTGTTGCAGGCCATCTTTCCGGTTTCCGGCGCGATGATCCGGGCGCCGCGCGAGGCGAGCAGATGCAGATTGGCCTGGACCGATGGATGTTCCCACATGCGTGTATTCATGGCCGGCGCGATGACGATGGGCGCGGTGACGGCCAGGTGGAACGTGGTCAGAAAGTCGTCGGCCAGTCCCGCGGCCAGGCGCGCAATGCAATCGGCGGTGGCCGGCGCAATCAGGAACAGGTCGATGGATTGCGCGAGGAAGATATGATCGAACGGCTGGTCGAGAGCGTCTTCGTCCGCGGCGCCTTCGAAGATGTCGACGTAGACCTTGCTCCCGGAAAGCGCCCGGAAGGTCAGCGGCGTGACGAAGCGCGTAGCCCCGCGGGTCATGAGGACGCTCACCTCGAAGCCGCGGTCCTGCAGGCGGCGGACGATCTCGGCGGCCTTGTAGCACGCAATGCCGCCGCTGACGCCGAGAGCGACTTTCATGGCCTTGCCGGCCTCGGTTCAGCCCCCGCCGGGCGAAGGCTGAACCAGGACCGCCACTGTGGGTGTTTCATTGTCGACCTGGCCGCTACTCCTCTTCGGGAGCGCTGCCGTCCTTGGCGTCGGCGCCGGGAATCCTGAATTTGACGAGGCCGTTCAGAATTTCCTTTTGCGCAATCTGTGTCGATTTGTGCCGGCTGTCGCGAATCAGCGGCGCGCTCCCGCCCTGAATCTGGCGCGCCCGCAACGCGGAAAGGATGACGAAGCGGTATTTGCTGTCGATATTATCGGGAATCTGGATCAAGCGGTACCTCCGAAAGAAGCAATGATCTTTTCAATCCGGTCTTCCTGCCGGGCCGGTTTGGCGCGGCCGGACTGCACGATCGATTCAAGAAGGCGGATGGAATGGTCTAGGACATCGTTGACGACAATATAGTCGTAGTCGCGGTAATGCAAAATTTCCTTCTTCGCAATTTCCAGCCGCCGGCGAATCGATTCCTCCGATTCGCTGGCGCCCGCCTGGGGCCGCGAGCGCGAACGCAGCCGCTGTTCCAGCTGATTGTAGGATGGCGGCATCACGAAGATCGTTACGGCATAAGGGATTTGTCTCCGCACCTGGCTGGCGCCTTCCACATCGATATCGAGGATGACATCGCAGCCCGCGTCGAGATTCGATTCCACCCAGGCGCGCGCCGTTCCGTAGAGCTGCCCCTGGTATTCCGCCCATTCCAGAAACTCGCCTCGCTCGATCATGTTCTTGAAGGCCGGGTGGTCCACAAAGAAATAGTCGATGCCGTCTCGTTCCCCTTCGCGCGGCTGCCGCGTGGTGTGGGAAACGGAAAATTTCAGGTCGCCAAATGTGCGAAGCAGGGCGCGCAGGAGGGTGGTCTTGCCCGATCCCGAAGGGGCGGAAACGATGTAGACGTTGGCGCGCATCCGTCGAACGTCACATTCTACTCAATGTTTTGTACCTGTTCCCTTAATTTTTCGATTTCGACCTTGATTTCGATGGCCGCCTGACCGATGGCCGCCCCGCGTTCGTGCAGTCCGGAGGTCTTGGAAAGCACCGTTGTCGCCTCCCGATTCATTTCCTGCAGGATGAAATCCATGCGTTTTCCCGCCTCATCCTTCAGATTCTTCAGACTGGCGAACTGATCCAGATGGCTGCGCAGGCGGGTGGTTTCCTCGGTGATATCGCTCTTTTCCGCATGGAGCAGCGCCTCCATTTCGATTCGATGGCCGCTTTCGGCAGCCAGCTGCGGGGCCAGCTCCGTCACCCGCCGGATCAGCTGTTCGCGGTAATGGTCGACGAATTCCCGCGCGCCCGCGTGGATCGTCTCGACATAGCCGGAGATGGCGGCCAGCCGTTGCTCCACGTCGGCCATCAGTGATTCGCCTTCTACCGCGCGCATTCTGGCGAGCTGGCGGATCGCGTTGCCGGTCGCTTCTTCGACGGCTCGTCCGATGCGCTCCATTTCTTCCGGACCGAGGTCCAATCCCGCCACGCTGATCAGGCCGGGCGCCCTGGAGAGCATGTCCATGGTCAATTCGCCCTGGATCGGGAAGTCGCGTTTCAGGGTGTCCAGCAATTCGGCATAAGCGCGGATCAGGCCCAGATTGGCTTCGAGCCGGACATCCTCCCGTCGGTAGTCGATGCGCGCGAACACATCAAATCGCCCGCGCCTGAACGCAGCCGCGATGCGCTTGCGAATGGCCGGTTCAAAGGTTTGAAACTCCGCGGGCATCTTGACGTGCGTGTCGATGTAGCGGTGATTGACGCTCTTGATTTCCACGAGAACGGTCAGGTTCTGGGCTTCCGCCCGCGCCGATCCGAACCCGGTCATGCTGTTGATCATCCGGTTCCTTTCTCAACCGATGATCTTACCGCAAAGGCCGGGGAACACGCTCATCCGTTGGGGATGACTTTTTGGACCGCCAGGGAGCAAGCAATGACGGGATTCAGTTGAGCCGGGTCTCGAGCCATTTCCAGCCATCGGACGGCCGGACCATGCTCAATGGCGCCATGACCGCCCCTACAAGGAACAAGGGAATCGGTGGTTGTACCGCACCCACAGTCGATGCGCCGGACTATTCCCCTGAACTTTTCGCAGCAGGATATAGCAGGGAGGTATATATTCACCGGTCATGCCTAGGCCATCCAGGCTGCGAGTTGTCATTGTCAAGCCTAGCAAGTACAGCCGCGACGGCAGCGTCGAGCGGTTTCGCCGCGGCTTCATGCCCAACAGCACGATCGTTTACATCGCTTCCATGACGCCGAAGACGATCGGCGGATGCGCCATCGAAACGGTCGCCCTCGACGAATATGTGCAGACGGATCTCGAGTATCTGAAGCTCCTGCGCGGTGGGCCCGTTCCAACCTTGCTGGCGGTCGTCGGTGTCCAGTCCCATCAGTTCAATCGCAGTCTCGATCTGGCCGCCTATGCGCGCGCCAATGGAGTCGAGCATGCGATTATCGGCGGTCCGCACCCGATGACGTGTGACACGTCGTGTTTTCACGGATCGGGAGTGAGCTTCGCGCTGGCGGAAGCGGAGACGATCTGGTCGTCCATTCTTATGGACGCGATCGACGGGGAGTTGCGTCCGGTTTATGGACGCGAGCACCGCTGGCAGGCTGAACTGAGCCCTCCGCCGCTGGAGCCGCCTCCTCTTCGAGAACTGAAGCGGTATGTCGTGCCGATGGTCGGTGTCTATCCGGCGCGTGGGTGTCCGTTCACCTGCAATTTCTGTTCGGTGATCAAGATTGCCGGGCGGCAGATACGCAGCCAGGATGTCGAGACAACAATGGCTAGCCTCCGCGCCATCCGTCAGGCCGGCGTGCGGCTGGTGATGTTCACGTCCGACAATTTCAACAAATACGCCCAGGCCACTGAACTGCTGGAGCGCATGATCGAAGAAAAGATCAACATCCCCTTCTTCGTTCAGTGCGACACGCAGGTGGCGCGCCAGCCGGAGTTTGTCGAACTGCTCGGGCGGGCCGGCTGTTTTCAGATGTTCATTGGCGTGGAGTCGTTTCACCGCAAGACGCTGCTGGCGGCGCACAAGGCCCAGAACCATCCGGAGACCTACGGCGAAATTGTGCGGTTGTGCCGCGCCAATCGCATTGCCTCGCACTTTTCCAACATCATCGGCTTTCTCGGAACCTCCGCGGCGGATATCCGGGAGCATTCCGACATACTGCGTTCGCTGGATCCCGACATCGCGTCCTTTTATATCCTCACCCCGATTCCGGGAACCGAGCAGTATGGAGACTTTCTGGAGCAGGGGCTGATCACCGAGCGGAACATGGATCGGTATGACGCGACCAATACGACATTCGCCCATGACCTGCTGGCGCCGTTGGAGCTGACTGATTTGCTGTTCGAGTGTTATCGGAAGTTCTATACGGTTGGCCGCGCGTTGCGACTGGGGGCGCGGAACATGTGGAAAAAGAATGTCTGGGACGAGTTGATTCCCCACGCGGCCTATCCAATGTTCAGCCGCTATTGCGCCTGGCGGAGAATGCATCCCATGTCGGGAGGAATCGCGCGGGTTATCCGGGACGAGGTCGCGGATTATTTGCCGTTCCGCCGCTCGCGTTATGGCGTCGATCTTGCGCCCTTGCCTCTCAACCTCGAGCTTTCTCCGGCGGACGCGGAGATGAATCGCAGGGTGAAACTCGCGTTATGACCGCCTCTCCGGGCGACCTGCGGCGGTACCGTCAGAATTACATCAAGGAACAGGACGGGATTGCCATGTACCGCGCGCTGGCCCGCGCGGAGAAGGATGCTGCGCGTTCCGCCATCTTTGAGAAACTGGCCCAGGCCGAAGAGCGTCACGCGTCCCGCTGGGCGAAACTGCTGGAACAGAACGGCGTGGCAATTCCCTCGTACAAGGCCGGATTCCGGGTGAATCTGCTGGGGTGGATTTCGCGTCGTCTGGGGACTCAGCCCGTGCTTTCGGTGGTGACGGGCCTCGAAACGAGCGATGAACAGAACTATGCCGGGCAGGCCGAAGCGGAGGGGCTTCCGGCGGCGGAGCGTTCCCATGGCCGGACACTGCGTCTGATGGAGCAACGCGGCGACGCGAGCGCGATTCTTCAGACCGAGCGCTGGCATCGAGCCAACTATGGGGGCAGCCTGCGCGCCGCTGTTTTCGGGGCCAATGACGGGCTCATCTCCAACTTCAGTCTGGTCATGGGTGTGAGCGGCGCGGGTGTGGATCCCCACATCGTCCTGCTTGCCGGCGTGGCGGGCCTGCTTGCCGGCGCGTTCTCGATGGCTGCGGGAGAGTATGTTTCGGTCCGTTCCCAGCGCGAACTCTACGAACAGCAGATCGCCCTGGAGGAGCAGGAATTGAAGTCGTCTCCTGAAGAGGAACAGGAGGAACTGGCGCTGATCTACCAGGCCAAGGGCATACCTGCAGACCAGGCGGCCGATCTGGCCGCGCGGATTCTTTCGAATCCGGACACGGCGATCGACACGCTGGCCCGTGAAGAACTCGGACTGGACCCGTCCGCGCTGGGATCGCCATGGGCGGCCGCGCTCAGTTCGTTCCTGGCGTTTGGCGTGGGGGCGTCGATTCCGGTCGTTCCGTATCTGCTGTCGAGCGGCGTCACGGCGTTCGTCGCCAGCGCGACCGTGTGCGGTCTCGCGCTGTTCATTGTCGACGCCCTGATCTCGGTTTTTACCGGCCGCAATCTGGTCTACAGCGGGCTTCGCATGCTCGCAATCGGCGCGCTGGCGGCGGCCGTGACCTTTATTACCGGGAAGCTGATCGGTGTGAGCATTGCCGGATAAGGACCGGGTCGTGTTTCCGCGCGTGGTCCCACGCGATTTTCGGATTCTCCTGAAAGGAATCGCATCATGAAGGCTTCGGGCAAAGGCGCCGTCGTGGCGGGCGCTTTGATCATTGCTGCGGCCGCGGCGCTGGTGATTCATCTCGGTGGCTCACAGCAGCCCGGCCCACGGACTCCGGGCGCGGCCGCCGGCCGTGGTGGCGCTGCCGGCAATGGTCGCGGGGTTCCGGTCGAGGCGGCCACGGCGAGTGCGGCCCGGGGAGCGTCCTCCCAGGCGCTGTACAACACAGCCAAGGCAAAACTGCTGGCGGGGAAGCAGATATTCAGCTTCACGCAGTCCAAATTCGATATCGCGGGCTACTGCGAGCGCGCCAAACACTACGACTTTACCTGGTTTGAAATGCAGCACAGTACGCTGACCTTCGGCGATGTGGAAAAAATGATCGCCGCGTGCCCGCGATCCGCCGCGACCCCCATGATCCGCCTGCCCGACGCGCAGGAATGGCATATCCAGCACGCGACCGATATCGGCGCGCTTGGCGTGATCATTCCGACGGTGGACGACGCAAGCCGGGCGCGTGAGGCGGCCAAATGGTCCCGGTATCCTCCCGTGGCGCGGCGCAGCGCCGGCGGCGGTCAGGCAGCCAGTATCTGGGGCAGCGCCTACCGGCAGACGTTCAACGACAACATGCTCGTGGTGGTGATGATCGAAACTGTCGAAGGCGTCGACAATACGTACGACATCGCGTCCGTTCCCGGTATCGACGTGGTCCTCATCGGAAATAACGATCTCAGTTCCTTTTCCGGCTTCCAACAGAACGACAAGCGTTATCAGGCGCTCGTGACGAAGGTCCACGATGAAACGCTGAGGGCCGGGAAGATATGGGGACAGGCTAACGCGAAATACGCCTCGAACCACCCGCTGGCAAAGGACGCGAAATTTTTTCAGGACGGACCGGCGTTCGATGGCTGGACGCCGTCTGCCGGCCGGGCGTTGAATCGAACGCCATGAACCCCTTTCTCACCATCTACTAAGTTGAGTCTTCTCCACGGCCCATGCAGTTTGGGGGCCATACCGGTTTTTCTCCGCCTCTGAAGCGCAGCCTCAGGTCAGGAAATCAATGGCTTACAGGAGGCTGTGGAGTGGCTGCCAATTGGCCAGTCAATTGCTTCTCGACTGTCGGGTCATATGCAAGTTTCGGGCAGCAACAGAGGCGGTTCGACAGTCGGCGCGGGGCGCAACCGCGACCTGACGCGCTACGTTTGGAAAGTTCGAGCCTACGAAGCCTCGTCACCGTCCCGAAAGAAGGTGCAGTGGAAAGCGTCAGCCATTCTCGGTCTGCAGTGGTTGGGCAAGAAAGAAATGGCCGGTCATCCGGCGACTGTTGTCGTTCCTGCCGTCTACAACCTGATGCCGGCCGAGGCTGTGGCGCTCGGTTGGTTCAATGAAATCGACGCGCTGGCGACGATCCGCCACCGCATGATCGAAGCGGCGCAATTGACTGGCTGGGATCTGTTCACGTTTCATACCCGGCATAACCTCGACGCTTTCTACGCCTCGACGATCGCGGCCGTACGGGAGACCTGGCTTAGCGAAGGGAGTCTGAAGCCGAACTGCATTGCCGCCGCGGTGAAACAGTACGGTCCCCTCTATGAATACAACCGCGTTTCCGCGCGTCTGGTGGAGAGCCTGGTATTCCAGTCGTCTCTCATGAACTGGCTTTCCCTCCGGGCGGAAGAAACGCCTTTACGTTTTCACGTGATTGGCACGTCGCTGCTGTCCGCGCTGGTCTGGTCTGGAGCGATGGGATTCGATCATGCGCTCGGCGTCGCCACCGAGATGGGAAGCGCATGGGACGCCCGGTTGACGACGCAGGTCGAGGATCAGCTGAAGAGTGGCGGCCTGGCGAAGTCCGACGAGAACATCGGCTGGCTCCGGTTCCGGCGCGTTCGACAGATTCTCGAGGGGCGCGCCAGAGTGTCGCTGAAGGCCGCGCTTGCGGACACCCCCAGGGTCGAAGCGCCGGCGAAGCCGTTCTGGTTTTCAGCGACGCCCGCCAGTGAGCCCGCGCTGATTGCGACGGTCAATGACGTTCGTGTCGCGCTGGATTCAATGGACCTGGCCTCGTGGTCTCCGTCCGCTCCGAAGCCCCTGGCCGCGGATCGTCCGGATCGCGTGCGCGGCTGGCTGGTCAGCTCCATGCATCCGGCGGCGGGCGCCTGCCGCTGGAGCGTTTACAACTTTCTGCTTTCGACTCCGACCGCGAGCACGCTGTTTCTCGATCACATTGCCGCTCTGGGACGACGTCCGATGATGGTTCCGCGCCCCGATGAGAATCAAGAGCGCTTCCGTCTGGCTCGAATGAAGGCTGCCCGCCTTTAGGTTAGTCTCCTCCTCATTCTGCTCTCCCGCGGGGGCGTTGCGGCCCCCGCATAATTTTTTCTACTCGGTGACTGGATAAACGCGGAAGGTATTCTTGGTGGATCGCTTGGACGCGTAGAGCGCCTGGTCGGCTTCCGAGATCAGGGTTTCGGTAGGGGTTCCTTTACGGTACTCCGACACGCCGATGCTTACCGATACGAGACCCGGATGTCCGGCGGTCTGGGGCAGTGGGTTCGATTGGACCTTCTGCAGAATCTTTTCGGCGGCGCGAACGGCGCCTTCGACATTCGTGCCCGGAAGGATCACGCTGAATTCGTCGCCGCCATAGCGAAACACGAAGTCGGTGTTCCGAACGGTTCGTTCCAGAATCTGGCCGATATGGGCAAGCACCCTGTCGCCGACGGGGTGGCCGAAGTTGTCGTTCACGCGCTTGAAGCTGTCGACATCGATCATCAGGAGCGACAGCGGCGTGCTGTATCGGTGTGTGCGCGCCGTCTCGCGGCCCAGCACCTCGTGGAAGAGACGCTTGTTGTAGAGTCCCGTCAACGGGTCGATCGTCGCCGTGCGCTGCAGCTCGGCAAAGAGGCGCGCGTTTTCCACCACCATCGCCGTGAAATCCGCGAGTTCAGCGGCGGGCGTCAGCTCCGGTGTTCCCATTGCCTTCGTTCCGGATGAGATCGAAATGAACGCGCCGAAAATTTTGTCTTTGAGCCGGATCGGTGTGGCCACCAGCGACATGAAACCGTATTTTTCGACCAGTGGCCGCAGTTCCGGGAGCGCCTGGGTCTGGTTGAGGTTGGGCACAACGAGTGGATTACCGGCTTCAAGCACCTCGCCGAGCAGTTCTCCGACGGCCGTTTGCGGCGTGACATTGACCGCCGTGACAAGCAGGCGCGTCAGGCGGTCCCGGTCGGTCGAAAACGCCGCTTCCAGTCGTAGCTTGGCGTTCTCGTTGAGGACGATGAACGCCGTGTCTCCAAGCACCTTGGTGGACTTCGCGACGACTTTTTCGAGGATGTCCTCCAGGCTGAGCGCGGAGGAAAACAGACGCATGAGCTCGCCCAGCACTTCGGCGCGCTGCGCCTGATGCGCCAGCTGATCGAGCAGGCGCCGGTAGAGAACCCCGGTACGCTGTTCCTCTCCGGTGACGATTATTGCGTCGTCCGCCCGCGGGATCAGGTCGCCGACCGACGTCGTGACGATCGCGTCGCCGACTCTCTCCTTCAGGATGTCGCGCAGTTCAGCGCATTGGCTCTCATTGGAGCCCAGAATGAATATCGTTTCCGACATCGTGTCTTCCGAAATCGGGCGCTGACGTCGCAGCCTGCCCTTTCATCCGGGGATCATTGTAGATGCCGCTGGGTAACAGGCAATGGGACTTACGTGGAATCGATCCGGTAAACCGCTTCCTTCATCCACTGGAGGCCGCGTTGCCTGAACTGCGGTTCGTTCTCAAGGCAATCATATTCAAGCAGCTTGCGGACTTCGTAGCCGTCGTAAAGCGACCGGATCTCGTCTTCGCGGACGGCGAATGGCGGTCCGTTCATCGACTGCGGATCATACTCCAGCGAAATGAGCAGCGCTCTGCCGCCGGGATTGAGGAGAGACCCGAGTCGCGCCACGTAGCGTGGGCGTACGTCCGGGGAGAGCGCGATCAGCGCCGCGCGATCGTAGATCAGATCGAACCGGCCGGCGTTTTCGGGCGTGAGGTCAAAGAAATCGCCGACAAGAAAGGTGATTCGATCCGCGCGAAACACGGTGAACGGCGGTTCGGTGGATGTTTCCGCAGTCAGTCCCTGTTCCCTCATGAAGGCGGCCGCCGCAATCGAGGACAGCTCGACGCCGACCACGTCATGCCCCTTGTCGGCCAGCCAGCGCAGATCGACGCTTTTCCCGCACAGCGGCGCGAGTATTCGGGCCGATCGGGGAATCGTCTCGTCGTAGAACCGTTTGAGGTGTGGGTTTACTTCCGGCAGATGAAAGCCGATGCGGTTTTCCTGCCAGCGATTCAACCAAAAATCGTGGTTCATCGCGTTCGCGCCGCATTCTAGCATGCGGTTGCCGCGAGCATTGATGCACAATACGGGGTAATCATGATCCCTGGCCTGTCCCCTCGCATGGACGATCTGTTACGGCGCCTGCGGCGCCGGCTGGCGTTGGGCCTGTTTTTCGACATCTGGCCGCAGTGGGTTGTCGCGGGCTTCCTGGTGGCCGGGGGGATTGCACTGGTGTGCCGGATGTTCCTGTTCCATACGCCCGTCAGCCTCCTCTGGCTGTGGCTGAGCCCCGTGATCGTGGCCATTCCCGCCGCTTTCATCGTGGCGCGGCGCGCGTTTCATCCTGCTGAAACGCTGGCGCTGGCCGACTCACTTTGCGGCGGACATGGGGCGCTGCTGACCCTTGCCGAAACCGGAGATTCCGACTGGACTCCTGAACTGGAGCGGATGTCGTCGCTCGTCTTGCCACGATTTCAACTGTGGGGACGCATGAAGTGGCTTCTGCCCGCAGCCGGATTTCTGGCTCTTGCGCTGGCGGCGCCCCAGCGCGCTCCCGCAGCCGCGGGAACGGGGGCCATAGCGCGGGAGGTGGTCCGGGATCTCGAGCAGACGCTCGCGGCGCTGAAGGAGCAGGAACTCGTCACGCCGGAGGAAGAAAAAAAGCTGGAGGAGGAAATCGAGCGGTTGCGGAAGGGGGCCATGGAACGAATCGATTCCTCCACCTGGGAGGCCGCCGATGCGCTGCAGGAAAAGATGGTCGCGGATCTTTCGGCAAAACAGGACGCGCTGCGGTGGGCGGAGGAGAGTTTGTTCCGTTATGCGGATGCCGCGCAGGGAGGCGCTTCGCCGTCCGAGGCGCAGGACGATGAACTGGCGAAGGCCATCCAGAAACTGGCCGAAAACGGAATGCTCGGCGGATTGACACCGGAGCTTGAACGCCTGCTCGGAGGCAAGGAGGCGATTGCGTCCGGTGAATTCAATCTGCCTTCAGACGCCCGGTCCCGGGAGCGGCTTGCGGAATCCCTTTCCGAGTTGTTGGGTCGGCAGAGTGGCCGGTTGGGTGACCTGGCCAGATTGGGCAGGGAATTCAGCCGGTTCGACCCGGACGATTTTCCACTCGATTCCGACAGCGGATCGGGCGAGAAAGTCGAAGGCATGCCGGGAAACGGCGGAGTCGATCGTGGCCGAGGCGACGCCGAACTGACCTGGGGGCAGGAAAGCCAGCCTTTCGACAAGTTCAAGGCGCAGTCTTTGCCGCCAGGCGCGATGGCGAATCCCGATGACTGGGCCCCGATCGCCGCGCTGCCCGGCGCGCCGAAAGCCGCGCCGGAGAACGGCCCCGCCGCCGCGCCGCGCGACTACGCCTCCGGCGCCGGTCAGGCTGCCTGGCGCCGCACGCTGGCCCCGCGCCACTACAGCGCCGTCAAGAACTACTTCGAGAAATAGACCACCCCTACAAGGACACGGGGACCCCTCAGCCCCGCCTTTATCCGATCCGCTTGAATCGCACTTCCTGCGCGCCAGGATCGATGGACTCGATCGCCACCTGCAGCGTCTCGCCGGCTCGAAACGGTCCTCCGGATACCTTGGCGCGCAGGTAATAGTCGTTCAATTCGATCGCCCCCCCTGAGTCCAGCACGGTCGCGCTCAGCGCCTGGTTCATGCTTTCGCGCCGGAGATATTCGAGGAGCCAGTAGTGAGAGGCGCGTTCTTCGAGGGCGCGGATCTCCTGCTCCGCCGTTTCGGCGGCGCCCAGAAATCGGACGAGGTCATCGCGATCATATGGAAAGGGCTGGCCTTCGATGAGCGCGCTGATCTGCCGCTGGGTGACCAGGTCGGTGAAGCGGCGGATGGGCGACGACATCTGCGTATAAGCCGTCAGGCCGAGTCCGGAGTGTGGCCCCGGTGAGAGCGACAGCCGCGACCGCTTGAAGGTTTTGCGGAGGCGTTCAAATGCGAGGACTTCGTTTTCCGGAGCGTCGCCGGGCGGCAGTTCGCGGCGCTCCTGGGTGCGGAAGATGATGGGAGCGGCGCTTGCCACGGCGAGGTCGGCCGCGAGCGCGTTGGCCATGATCATCATCTCGGTGACGAGAAGACGTGAAGCGGAATTGGGATCGATCCGCTTGACGTGGATGGCGTCGTTCGACACTGTGATCTTCAACTCGGGCCGGCGAAGGACGACCGCGCCCACGGCGGCGCGGTCGGCGCGCAGCCGCGCGGCCAGCCGCGCCAGCGCGCTCAGCGCGGGTTCGCCTTCGGCCAGTCGCCGGTCCGCTTCGTCATAGGAGAGCCGCTCATGGACCTGGATCTCGCTGAGCGCCGCGCGAAAACCGATACGGTTCAGCGCGGAATCGAAGCGGGCTTCAATCGTGAAAGCGGGCCGCGCGGCGCCGGCCATCAGGCTGGCCAGATCTGTCGACACGCGGTCCGGGAACATGCGGACCGTCGATGCGGGAAGGTAAATCGTCGAGAGCCGTCGCGCCGCTTCCACATCCAGCAGATCGTTTTTTTCAACATAGGCCGCGACATTGGCGATGTGCACGCCCACAATGAGTTCGCCGCCGGACTCCCTGACGGTGAGCGCGTCGTCGACCTCGGTGGTGTCGTCGTCATCGATCGTGATGGCCCGCTCGCCCCGGTAGTCCATGCGCCTGGCGGACCCGGCAAATGGCGCGACACGTTCCGCAGCCTCTGCAACCGTGGGTGGAAACCGGGCTTCGATCCCGGCCGTGACGAGAAACCGGTCCGCCTCCGACGCGATTCTTCCGGTGCGGACGAGGATTTCATAAGCGGTGTCCCGGGCTTTCATGGGACCGGCCGCCCGTTCCAGGACAGCGCCTGCCTCCACTTCGCCCCGGCCGAGCAGCCAGCTATGGATCCGATCCAGCGCCG
>DASUFH010000267.1:0-15645 GCA_036274645.1 Terriglobia bacterium | reverse complement strand
GTAGCGGCCAAGACGGCTCCGGGAGGGAACCCGTGACCAGAGGAGCGCCGGCTGCGGCAGGCGTTCATTGAAGAAATCGCGATTCAGGCGGTCAAAAGCCTGTGCCAGATCGACATACCGCCCGTGGTTCGACGTTCGCGTGGCGCGGCCGCGCTCCCGCCGCGCTGTTTCGGCGCGCCGGCGGATCGTTTCGCTGAGAATGTAGCGGCGATAACGGGTGGAGAAAGCCGGGTCGACGCGCTGGCGGTAGAGTCGCGCCAGCAGCATATGCGCCACCGCGCCGACAACATCCCGAGGCGCGTCGCGGAAAATGTCGCTGATTCGGGCGGAGATGCGTCCAGAGCGGCGGCGGATCGAGTGGTTCAGGCCGGCAAAAGGGAAAAATTCGGCATGGATCGGCGGAACAGGCGAACGGGGACGCAAATGGCGGTGCGCTTCGACAAAACATTTAGCGAGCGCGCCCGCTCCGGTAGTCGGGCTCATGGCTTTGGTCGGACGATCTTCCTTTCCGTTGGCGCGATCTTGTCGAGGGCGTCACTGGCGCCCTTCAAGGCCTCATCGTTCATGCCGATCGCGTCTTCGAGCGCTTTGCGTTCCCCGTCATTACGGGGTTTGAAGAGAACGAGCAGCGGCCGGTTGGCGCGCGTGTACTTTTCCAGCGCCTCGAGGAAATCGCGCACGTCCTGTTTACGGTTGTGGGCGTCCTCGATAAAACTCATCACTTCGTCCAGACATTCGATATAGCCGCGCAGCAACTGGGCATCGGAATAGTTCCGCAGATAGCCGTCAGGATCTTCCTTGTTTGTCCTGGGGGCGCTGCGCCCGGTGGTCCGGTAGACCTGGGCGTCGAGCTTCAAATCTTCTTTTTTCTGCGCGTCCAGTTCCTTTTCGGTCAGTTCTTTGACGCCGAGCGCGACGAGCCGCTTGTCGGCCATCCGGAAATACAGGGGGACGCGGAACTCGAGCCCCTGCGCGTCACGCAGGCGCTCGACTTCCGCGCTGCTGAAATACTCTTTCTGCTGTTGGGCCAGCGCTGTCGCGGCAACGACGGCGATGGCCGCCCCCACGCGAACAGCCCGTGGCAGAAGTCGAAAAGCCCGGAAACCGCGATCGGGTCGAAGGAACTCGACCAACGTTTCCAGCGGTTTCGGACATTTCTGCCACCGGCAGCTAGTGGTTTTGAGGAGCATTCAGGCCTCCCATGAGCGCCTCAAGCATCGAATCCCGGATTCCCGAGACGTTGGTTATCGCCTGGTTGACGGGATCGCGCTCATTGGCCGTCAGCGTTGCCCCGATATCTTCGAGTTCCCGCAGCTGGCGGCGCATGGCCAGTTCCAGATCCATGAAGCCGGCCGATTTGGAACGCGCATTACGGCCGGTTTCCTGCATGACCTTCTGTCCGTCTTCAAGGGCGTCGGTGTACTGGTTGAGCGAGTACTTCATCGCCACAATATCGCCGGTAGCCGCTGAATGGCGGACCAGTCCCAGCAGGGCGTCGGAGATTCGGATCAGAATCTTGGCTCGCGAAACCGGATTCGACGTCTTGACCAGACTGTCGCGGTCTCGCTGTAGTTCCGCGTGTAAGCGAGCAGGCGGCGCTTCGAGCGGGATCGTTCGGCCGCCGCAGGCTTCCAGCGTCAGCATCAGAAGCGCAGCTGCCATGAGTTTCATAGCCGCATTATAGTACGAGGGCGTGGCGGAGGAACCGTCCGGTCCAGGAAGTTTCCTGAAGGGCGATCGCATCGGGCGGTCCGACGCACACCACATTGCCGCCCGCCTCGCCGCCTTCCGGGCCGAGATCGATCACCCAATCCGCCGACTTGATGACGTCGAGATTGTGCTCGACAATGAGCACGGTGCCACCGGTTTCAATCAGGCGGCGGAAGGCGATCAGCAGCTTATTGATGTCGTCAAAGTGCAGTCCTGTGGTCGGCTCGTCGAAAATGAACAGCGTCTTTTCGCTCGTCTCACGGGCCAGATACGACGCGAGCTTGATGCGCTGCGCCTCGCCGCCCGAAAGCGTGGTGGCGGACTGTCCCAGCCGCAGATAGCCGAGGCCGACCTCGTCCAGCGGCCGGAGTTTCTTGGCGATGCGCGGCACGTTGGAAAAGAAGGCGAGCGCTTCGCGCACGGTCATGCGGAGCGTGTCGTAGATGCTCTTACCTTTGTACAGCACTTCCAGCACGCCGGCCTTGTAGCGTGTTCCCTTGCATTCTTCACAGATGAGCTCGACATCGGCCAGGAACTGCATTTCGACGGTCACCGTGCCGTCGCCTTCGCATACTTCACAGCGCCCGCCCGGAATATTGAAGGAAAAGCTGCCCGCGTTGTAGCCGCGCGCTTGCGCCTCGCGGGTACCGGCAAATACCTCGCGGATGTGATCGAACGCCTTGATGTAGGTGACGGGGTTCGACCGGGGCGTGCGTCCGATCGGGCTCTGGTCCACCAGGACCACATCGGAGATCCATTTCGTGCCGCTTTCAATCACTCCGGCGCCGGGCGGTGGATCCCCGCCGCGAATCGCGGCCTGCAGCGATTCGTAGAGACACTCGTGGACCAGCGTCGACTTTCCGGATCCGGAAACGCCCGTAATGCACGTCATCAGCCCAATCGGGATCTCCAGGCGGATGTCCTTCAGATTGCGTTTCGACGCGCCCGCCAGCCTGATGGTTTTCGGCCCGGGCTTCCGGCGTTCACGCGGCGCCGCCACCTGCAGTTCTCCGCCGAGATATTTGCCGGTCAGCGATGTCGGACAGCCCCTGATCCCCTCGAGGGTTCCCTGATACACCACCTGGCCGCCATTCTCTCCGGCGCCGGGCCCGAGATCGAGAATGTGGTCGGCCGAGCGGATGATTTCCGCATCGTGTTCCACCACCAGAACCGTGTTCCCGATGTCGCGCAGGCGCAGCAGGATATCGATCAGCCTGCGTCCGTCCCTGGGGTGGAGCCCGATGGACGGCTCATCCAGCACGTAGAGCGCGCCAACCAGGGAAGAGCCCAGGGAAGTGGCCAGCTGGATGCGTTGCGCCTCGCCTCCGGAGAGCGTTGAGGAAAGACGGTCCAGCGTCAGATACTCCAGCCCGACGTCATTCAGGAATCGCAGGCGCGATCGGATCTCCCACAGGATCCGTTCCGCAATCTTCGTATCGGCTTCGCCCAGACGGATGGCATCGAAGAAGCGGTGGCTTTCTCCAATGGTCATCCGGCACACATCGGCGACGTTCTTTTCGCCGACATAGACGGCCAGCGCTTCCTGCCGCAGCCGGCTGCCCCCGCATTCCGGGCACGTCGTATAGCCGCGGTAGCGGCTGAGAAAGACGCGAACGTGCAGCTTGTATTTCTTCCGCTCGAGATAGTCGAAAAATTTACGGATGGCGTTCATCACGAACGTCTGGTCGCGCTCCGAAAGGGAACGGTAGGGAACGTCCGTCCGAACGCCCGCGGCCCGAGCGGACTTCTTGAACGCGGTGAATTCGGCGCGGTAGCGCGGCTTGGTCCACGGTTCCACGGCGCCCTGGTCCAGCGATAGACTCCGGTCGGGAACCGCGAGATCCATGTCGAGGTCGACCGTGTTGCCGAATCCCTGGCAGCGAGGGCACGCGCCGAACGGGCTGTTGAACGAAAACAAATGCGGTTCGGGCGGTTCGTAGCGGATGTCGCAGGTTTTGCACTCGAACGCTTCGCTGAACCGGAACCGCTGGCCCGCCGTTGAGCCCCCGTTTGGCGGGGTGGTTCCGACGGTTTCGAGAAACACCTCGCCATTGCTTTCGCGGAAACAGGTTTCGACCGAATCGATCAGCCGTTGCCGGATGTCGGGGGCGACTTTCAGGCGATCCACCAGGGTGAATGCCGGACTATCGAAATCCAGGTCGAGCAGCGATTCCGGCGTCGAGTATTCGAAGGTCCGGCCATCCTGATAGATCCGGGTGAACCCGCGGCGTTTGAGGTCGGCCAGAATGGCGGCTCGCTCTTCGGCATCGGCGGGCAGCCGGAGCGGGCAAAGCACGTAAAACCGGGTGTCGGCAGGCCAGGCGAGAACCGCATCCGCAATTCGATCCACCGTATCGCGCCGCACCGGCTGCCCGCACTGCCGGCAACGGGTCTCGCCGACCCGGGCGAACAGCAGCCGGAGATAGTCGTAGATCTCCGTCGAAGTGCCCACCGTCGAGCGCGGAGTCCGAGCCGTGTTCCGCTGCCGGATCGCGATGGCCGGCGCGATGCCGGTGACCTCGTCGATCTCCGGCTTTTCGATCCGTTCCAGGAACTGGCGCGCGTACGCCGAAAGCGATTCGATGTACCGCCTCTGCCCCTCCGCATACACCGTATCGAACGCCAGCGACGACTTGCCCGATCCGCTGACGCCAGTGACGATGGTCAATGCCTGATGAGGGATTTCGAAGTCGATGTTCTTGAGGTTGTGCACCCGAACACCGCGAACCACGATGCTTCCCCGCTCTGTCACGTTGGCCGGCGCAGTCATGAACCGCCAATTATACCGCCTATATCGCCACTGCCGGCGTTAAGGTTCTTAACATTGTTGGCCTTGGCGGAGTATTCCCCGAGGCGTATACTCCGCGGACATGAGAAAAGCGTTGCTGGTGATCGCTTGTCTGGCGGCGAGCGTGTCGGCGTACGCCCAATTCGGACGACAGGGCTTCTTCGGCGGTGGGCGCGGAGAAGAAGACGGTCCGGAGTACCGCGAAAAGGACGAGTCTGGCTTCGTCTACGGGCGCGTTCGCTACCACATGCTTCCAAACCGTCTGCCGGAAATCCCCTGGCACCATGACTACCCGCTGGCGGACGAAACGTTTCCGGACTCCCTGCAGCGCCTGACATCCACGCACACAACGCGCGAGTCGTACCAGATCGTCGACATCGACAGCAAGGAACTCTTCCGGTACCCCTATGTCTACCTCTGCGAGCCGGGGTATCTGGACCTGCTGCCTGACGACGTCAAGAATCTCCGCGAATATCTCGATCGTGGCGGGTTCCTGTTCATCGACGATTTCCGTGGATACGAGCATCTGGCCAACCTCCAGGAACAACTCAAGAAGGTTTATCCCGAAAGGGAAATCGTCGAACTCGACGCCTCGCATCAGATCTTTCACAGCTTTTATGACATCGACTCGCTGGAGATGACCCCGCCGTACAGCACCGGCGGGTCCGGCGGCGTCCGGTTTCTGGGATTGTCCGATCCGAAGGGACGCCTTGTGGCCATCATCGACTTCAATAATGACCTCAGCGAGTTCTGGGAGTGGCTGGATGAAGGAGAAAAGCCGCTTGAGGAATCCGCCAAGTCCATCCGTCTCGGCGTGAATTACGCGATGTACGCGATGACGCACTAGTCGGCCGAGGCTGGAGTTCGGTACGCTTCGCGATATCCGGAGCACGTGAAGGGCTGCCCTCTCCCGCGCTACGCGCGGGAGACTGGAGTTTAGGCATTTGGGGCTCAGCTCACGTCTCGGATCTGTAGCTTTGCCGCAGCAGATTGACGCAAACGAAGCGTGCTGGAGTGGCGCCGCCCTCTCCCGGCTCCGCCGGGAGAGGAGGGAGCGAGCGCAGCGAGCGACAGGTGAGGGCAAACAATCAGGGGACTGTCTCTTGATTGTTTGCCCTCACCTGGCCTTCGCTTCGCTCAGGCCCTCCTCTCCCAGCTGCGCTGGGAGAGGGCGCGCGTGCATCGAAGGCCTTCCAAAATGTCTAACTCCAGTCTCCCGCGATACGCGCGGGAGAGGTGGGAGCGAGCGACAGGCGCCGGCAAACAATCAGGGTGACCTCTAAACATTCGTCACGACCACTCCATCGTGCGTCACCCGGCCAGACTTCTCCGGCGGGCCCGAAAGATGCGCCGCGATGATACGCGCGCTGAGAAACGAGCCTGGGTACTGCTCCGTGACCGCCGCATGTTCGGCTTGAAGTTTCGGCGGCAGGTTCCTATCGGTGACTACATTGTTGATTTCCTCTGCCCTGAACTCCGGTTGGTGATCGAACTCGATGGCGAGATCCACGATGATCCACGCCAGTCCCGCATTGACCGAGTCAAAGATTCCTTTCTCACAGCATCTGGCTATCGGGTCCTGCGTGTACCGAATGGGGTGATTTTGAAGTTCGAAGAAGATTTTACCGAATTGATTCGACGGCTCGTAATGGAAGGATAGCGCCTGATTGTTTGCCCTCACCCGTCGCTCGCTACGCTCGCTCCCCCCTCTCCCGCGGGGAGCGAGCGACTGCCCCGGTTACTTCGCCGCGGCCGCCGGCGCGGCGAGCGCGCGGTCGATCTCCACGTTGTTCTTCTTCAGTGTCAGGCCCATCGCCTTGTCCAGATCCACCAGCGACTTCGTAAAATTCACCACGGCCTGCAGCTCGTTGGACTGCGCCTGCGCGACGTTCCGTTGTTCTTCGAGTACGAACCGGAGCGTGGACACCCCCAGGTCGAACTTGGTCTTTTCCGCCTCGAGTTTCTCTTCCGCGAGTTCTCGCGCCGTCTGCGCCGTATCGATACGCGCGCGATTGGTTTCCGTGGAGATGATGGCGTTGCGGACTTCGAGCGCGATGTTCTGGGAGGTGGCGTTGATGCGCGAATCCGCGAGTTTCCGCTCGTTGATCGCGCGGCTGTAGTCGGCCTCGGCGGCTTTGTTTTTCAGCGGAATGACCAGGGAGAATCCCAGCGAATAGCCGGTGTAGTGGTATCCGAACAACTGGTTGAGGGCGTCACCCAGCCCGCCGGGAATGACTTCCTGCACATCGCCGGAGCCCAGCACCGCGCCGCGGCGGGTCTGGGTGCCGCCGGTGCCGTTCTGGTTGAAGGCGGCCGTGATGTCGAGCTGCGGCAGCTTCTGGTTTCTCGTGTACTGGACGTCCAGGTCGCGGTTCTGTTCGTCGAGCAGGGCCTGACGGAGTTCGGCGCGGTTTTCGAGCGCGACCTTGATGGCGTCCGCCAGCGCCGGGATCGCCACATCGTCGGGCCGGCGCGGCGTTTCCAGGGCCCGCAGGCGCACGAGAAACATCTCCGGATCGTTTTCGCTGGAGATGAGTTTCTTGATCTGGTCTTCCGACTGCGTCATGGAGCCCGTCGAAACGACCACCAGTTCCCGGCGCGAAGCGACATCCGCGCGCGTCTGTACCACGTCGATCGGGGCCATCGTGCCGATTTCAACCTTGGCCTTGTTTTCCTCCAGTGTCTGTTCGGCGAGCCCGAGCGACCGCTGTTTGACCTTCAGGTCCTCGTTGGAGAACACGAGGTCCCAATAGCTTTTCTGCGCGGTCACGATGAGGTTGATCAACTGGAGTTCGAACTGCGCCTCGGAAATTTTCTCATTGTTCTGTCCCTGCAGAATCTGCCGCATGTTGACGATGCGCGGCCGATCGCGCAGCAGGTGCTGCGAGATGGAGTACGTGACGCGTCCCGAATAGGACGGATTGAACGTATTCAGCACGCTGTTGGACGACGTGCGATTCATCGTGCCCGTGGCGCTGAAGGTCGTGCCTGTGGGCAGCGTCTGCGCATAGCCGAGGGAGAAGCTGTGCCGCAGCTGGCTGAGCGCGGTGGCGCCGTTGAGCTGGGTGGTGCTGGCCGAGCTATCGCGGCTGACCGATCCGCTGACGGTAATCGACGGCTGAAGGAACCGGTAGAACACGAGGCTCTGCAGGCGTGAGGAGATGGGGCTGAGCCGGTTCGAGTTGATATCGAGATTACGGTCGATCATCAGATTGATGACGTCGTTGAGCGTGAGGGGAATCTCGAGTCCGGCCAGAAGCTGCGGAGACGATGTCTCCGCCACGACCGGAAGCGCCACGCACAGCGACAAAATAACGACACAAAAAATTCGAAGTTTCATGGATGGATACTCCAACGATTGCCTAAAAGTTCGCCCGATTGTTTGTTTCAATGTCCTGCTCCGGCCTGGCCCTGGCGCGCTCCGGCGGCGCGGCCCTCCGGGGTTTCCCGCGGCGCCCGCGCGCGGGCGGGCCAGTGGAATGTCTTCCAGTTGCGCAGGTCGTCGAAGTAGGAATACACAACCGGAGTGATCAGCAGCGTGAGGAGCAGACACAACATCTGTCCGCCAATAATCGTAATGGCCATGGACGCCCGCGATCCGGCGCCCGATCCGCGTCCCAGCGCGATGGGAAGCATGCCGGCGACGATCGAAATCGTCGTCATCAGGATGGGTCGCAGCCGGACATGGTTGGCCGCGATCAGCGCCTCGGTGCGGTTCATGCCGCCCTCGCGCAGCGCGTTGGTGTAATCGACCTGCAGGATCGAATTCTTTTTCACGATTCCGAACAGCATGAGCATGCCGATCCCGCTGTAGATGTTCAACGTGTGGCCGAAGAGCAGCAGCGCGAGCAGTCCGGCGGGCAGGCTCAGCGGCAGCGAGGTCATGATCGTGAACGGGTGGACAAGACTGTTGAACTGGGATGCCAGCACCATATAGATGAAGGCCACGGCGAGCAGCATGGCGAGTGTGAAGTCATTTGAGGCGGTCGCCAGCGTGCGGGCGCTTCCGGAGAAGACCACCCGATAACCCGGCTTCAAATCGAGTTCGTTTATTTTCTGCTGCGCGGCCGCCACGGCTTCGCCGAGGGGAAGCTTGTCGAGGTTGGCGAAAATGCCGAAGTTCCGCTGACGGTTGTAGCGGTCGATGCGGGCCGGACCGTTGTCGGACTTCAGGCGCGCGACGTCGTTCAGGCGCACGAGCTTCTGGGTGGACGACGCGATCGGAAGGTTGCCCATGCGGACGGGATCGTTGCGGAACGCTTCGTCCAGCCGGAGCTGTACGTCGTATTGCTCGTCGCCGTCCCGCAACGTCGAGATCAGATCTCCGCCCACGAGGGTGCGGACATTGGCGGCCAGCGAATCGATCGATACGCCCAGGTCGGCCGCTCGTACCCGGTCCACTTCGACCCGCAACTCCGGCTGTGTCGGCTGCAGGTTCGTGTTGACCTCGGCCAGGCCCGGAATGTCCTGCAGCTTCTCGATCAACTGGGGAACATAAACCTGGAGTTGCGCGATGTCCGGTCCCTGGACAAGCAACTGCAGCCGGTTGCCTCCCTGGGTCTGGCCGCCGCCCCGGTTGGAGTTGCCGGCGGTCGACGCGCCGGAGAGGTCCGTCCCTCCGTTGACGTTGGACCGGATCCCCGGATACTTCGAACGGATCAGCGCGCGCGCCTGCCGGATCAGTTCCTGCTGCGAGATCGCGCGCTCTTCCAGCGGAGTCATTCCGACGAAGTACTGCGCGCCGCCGGCGTTGATGTTGGTGAACACCGTCTGTACCGCGGGCAGTTGCTGCAGCATCGGCTCGAGGTCTTTGAAGTATTCCTGCGTCCGCTCAAAGCTGGTTCCGGTGGGCAGGTTCACGCTGATATTGAATTCCCCCTGGTCGTCTTCTGGGACCAGCTCCGTTCCCACGCGAGGATAGAGCGCCACGGCGGAGGCGGTCACCGCCGCGCCGATCAACAGCATCAGCGCGCGATGGCGGAGGCTGAAGGTGAGAAGCCTTCCGTATTGCCGGTCCATCCATGCGTAAAATCCCTGGGACTTCGACTGGCCGGTGTGTCCGCCGGCGTCGGCGGAGCGCAGCCAGGTGGCGCACATGGCCGGCGTCAGCGTGAACGAAACGAACATGGAGAGCATGATGGCGGACACCGAAACGACCCCGAACGCCAGCAGGTATTGGCCGATCTGTCCGGTAATGAAGACGACCGGCAGGAAAATAACCACCAGCGACAGTGTCGTCGCCAGCACGGCCAGTCCGATTTCGGCCGTCGCCTCCGACGCGGCTTCCCGGGGCGTCATGCCTTTCTCTTCCACGTACCGGAAAATGTTTTCCAGCACGACGATCGCGTCGTCGATGACGATACCGGTGGCCAGCGAAAGGGCGAGCAGCGTCATGTTGTTGAGGGTCATGCCCATCGCCCGCATCACGCCGAACGTTCCGATCAAAGACACCGGAATCGCCACGGCTGCGATGATGGTGCTGCGGATATTGCGCAGGAAGAGGAACACCACAATGGCCGCCAGCAGGCTCCCGAGAATCAGGTGGTGCTGGATGTCTTCGATCGACCGGCGGATGAAGACGGACTGGTCGCGCCGCACGACGACATTGATGTCGTTTGGCAGCGTTTCCTTGATGGTCTCGAGGCGCCGCATGATGTCGTCGACCACGGAAACCGTATTCGATCCGGTCTGTTTGTAGATCGACAGCGACACGGCGTTCTGTCCGTCCACGCGGGCGACACTCCGGACCTGTTCGACGGTATCGACGACACGGCCAATGTCGCCGAACGTCACGGTTCTGCCGTCGCGCTGCGACAGGATGACGCGATTGAAATCCTTGACGTTTTCAATGCGTCCCAGCGTGCGTAGCGCGATCTCCGACGGGCCCGAGATGAACGTGCCGCCGGGAACCTCGATATTCTGCCGTTGCACGGCCAGCCGCACCTGATCGACCGAAACGCCATAGGCGTTCATCCGATCCGCGTCGAGCAGCAGCTGGATCTGGCGCCGGCGGTCGCCGGAGAACTGGACGTCGGCAACCCCGTTGACCGTTTCGATCACCTGCTTGATGTTCTTGTCGACGATGCCGGTCAGTTCCTTCAGATCACGTCCGCCGTACATGGCGAGCGTCAGGACCGGCGCCGAGTCGGGATCGGATTTCTGAATGACGGGGGGAGTGGCGTTGTTGGGAAGGTTGCGGACGATCGGGCCGATCTTGTCGCGGACGTCCTGGACCGCGACGTCAATCGGCTTTTCCAGCGTGAAGGTGATGTTCGTGTTGGAATTGCCCTGATTGGACGTCGTGCGCAACTCGTCGATGCCGGCGATCGAGTTCAGCGCCGCCTCGACCGGCTTGGTGATCTGGGATTCGACTTCCTCCGCGCTGGCGCCGGGCAGCCCGATGTTGACGTTGACGTTGGGAAGGTCGGTCTTCGGCATGAGATCCACGCCAAGATCCTTGTAAGAGAAGGCGCCAATCGTTATCAGCGCCAGCGACATCATGAACGCGAAGACCGGTCGGCGGATGGAGACGTCGGCAATCTTCATCGCGCGCCTCCCCGCTCCCGCTCTCCGCGAACTCCGTCGCCGCGTCCGGACCCGCCACGTCCGCTGCCGGTATCGCCGATGACCGGGGGCGTGGTGGTGTTTGCTTCCATGCGCGCTTCGCTGACGCGATCCCCGCTGACGAGCTGGCTCAGATTGCTGGCGGCGAGGGTTTCGCTGCCTTCGAGTCCGTCGATGACTTCGTAGAACCGTCCTTCCTGCGCGCCGAGCGTGACGGACTGTTGTTTGATCACGCCGTTTTCGATGATGTAAACCGAAGACACTCCGGCCAGGATCGATACCGCGTCTTCCGGCACGGCGAGAACGCTCATATCGCGATGCGTCAGGATCGAGCCCGTGGCAAAAAGGCCGGGCTTGAGTCTGTTCTGGGCGTTGTCGACGAGGACTTCAACCGGAAAGGTGCGGCTGTCCTGGTCAATGGCGGGACTGATGTTGGCGATCTTCCCTTCGAACAGGCGGTCCGGATAGGGCTCCACTCGAAACTGGACCCGAAGGCCGGGTCGTATCAGATTGGCGTATCGCTCCTGGACGGCGGTGCGAAGCTTCAGCATCTGGGTCTGGACGATCGTGGCCACCTGCGTGTTTTCCCGGATGTATTCACCCCGGGCCACGAGGCGTTCGGAGATCGATCCGCCCATGGGAGCGCGGATGGTGGCGTCTTCCAGTTTCTTCTGCGCCAGCTGGTAGGACGCGCGGCGGTCTTCGATGGTCGCCTTCGACGCGTGGACGTTTTCGATGGCGGACTGGAGGGCGGCTTCGGCGACCTTCAGCCGCGTCTGGGACGTCTCATGATCGGCCCGGGGGATCAGTCCCTTGGAATAGAGTTCGTCGGCGCGTTTGAATTGCGCGCGGGCATCGTCGCGGTTGGCGGTCGCGGTGCGCACGGCGGCAACCTGGTCATCGGCGGGCATGACGGGCGTTTCGGGGCCGTTCAGGCTGCCGCTCACGATGCCCAACTGCGCTTCAATCTGCCGGAGCGAACTCTCTGCCCGCGCGCGCGCCAGTTCGAGTTCGCGGGTATCGAGTTGAATCAGGACCTGGCCGGCGGTGACTTCCTGCCCGAGTTCCATGTTCAGGTCCCGAATAACGCCGGCGACTTCGCTCGAGACGCGGGTCTGGTCCAGCGCGGCCAGCGTTCCGGAAAGATCCACCTGGCGCTGGATGGCGATCCGTTCCAGACGGGCAAACCGCACGGGAACCTCGGCCCGGCCTCCCCGGGCGCCGGCGCCTCCGCGGCCATTCTTTTCGGCGCTGGCGTTTCCCGCCCAGCCGATGATGCTCATGACGGCTTCCCGGCGCCAGTATGCGCCGCCGGCCAGCGCGGCGATGATCAGCAGCCAGGCCATGCTCCTGGCGGGTCTTGTTGCGGCTGGAACTTCCGATACGGGGTCTTGAACGGGCTCTTCCCCCGGAGTGACTTCGGGCTTCGTGTCCATGTTGTCGTTACCTGATTGTGTGGTGTCGGTCCGGAAACGGGGACGATGCTAGGCGAGAGACGGTGGCGCCCGGGATGGAGCCGGCGCGCCGTCGAGCCGCCAGACGGCGGTCATTGCAGCGTGGATGTTATGCGGAGTCGATGCCAACGCAACTTCAGACTCGAAACCTGGAGGGGCCACCACAAACTGGCTCTGCAGGATACGCCGGTTGGGATGCCGCTTGGGCGCCTCCCGTTGGGCGCGAACGCCGGGACCCGACGCCTTTTCGATGGCCGCTTTCGTCTTTTCCGTGGCCCAGTTGGATGTCCGATCGACGCCACCCACAATCAAGGCGAGTGTGTACAGAGTGGCGAACGTGGTCACAAAAAGGCGTTTCATGACTTCAGACCCAGGGCGGGATCATAGCACACGGGGCCACCCGGCGCTCCATTTGCCATCACCTGTTTGAGGGTCGCCGTCTCGGTTCTCCCCGGTTTTCCATTTTCCATTGCCTGTTGTGGATTTTGAAATGGACTCTTTCATTGTTCGTTGCGGCAAGCCAGCCAGCGCACAATGAAAGAAGTCCATCGGACAATCCACAACAGGCAATGGAAAATGGAAAACCGGGGGAGAAACCGCGAGGTCAGGGCCGCGTGACTTCTGTCTTCGTTTCCTCGGCGATCCGCTTGAATTGCGCGCGTTCTCCCATGGCGATAAGAACGTCGCCAGGTTCGATGCGGGCGGAACCGTCGGGATTGAAGCGCATGGCTCCATCAGCCTTCTTCAGGGCAAGAACGATAACGCCGTAGTTCTGGCGCATGCGGGAGCCTTCAAGCGTCTGGCCGCAGAGCGAACTGGCGGAAGAGACGTGAATCTGTTCAGTTTCGATCGCCAGATCGCCGTTGCCTGCAAACGCGGACGCCACGTCGAGAAAGCTCAGAACGTGCGGACGGAGTATCGATTGGGCAAGTCGGTGACCGATAAAGGTGTAGGGCGTCAACACGGTCGTGGCGCCGGCGCGGCGCAGCTTGGCTTCCGCCTGCTCATCGCTGGCCCGCGCGGCGATGATGAGGTCGGGGTTGAGGACATGGGCGGAAAGGGTGACGTAGACGTTTTCCGCGTCGCTGCCGATGGCGGCCACCAGTCCTTTCGCCTCCGCAATGCGCGCCCTGCGCAGCGTGTCGTCCTGAGTGGCGTCGGCCACCAGGGTGGGAATCCCTTCCTGAACCCCCCATTCTGCCCGTTTCGAATCGCTGTCCACCAGCAACACGGAACCGCCGCTGCGCTTGAGTTCGTGCACGACGCTTCGTCCCACGCGTCCCGCGCCGCAAACAATGTAGTGACCCGACAATTTCTCCATCATGCGCTGTCTCCGTTTCCGGCCGAACTGGTTGGCGAGTTCCAGCTTGACGATGATATCGACCAGCAGGCCGATCGAGATGAATACCGCCACGACGCCACCCAGCATCAGAGCCGAGGCCACCATCCGTCCGCCGAACGACAACGGATGGACTTCGCCGTAGCCGACCGTCGTCAGCGTCATCAGAGCCATGTAGAAACCGTCGAAAAGGCTCCAGCCTTCCACCCAGTGAAATCCGAGTGTTCCGAACAGCAGCAGGCCCGACATCAGGGCCATGACGATCAACAGGCGGCGTAACGGCGGTGGCATCAGAGTTCCATTATTGGGAAAAAAGGGCGCAGCTTCCTAGCAATTGCGGAAGGAACCATCGAATCCGCAGCGGAAGATTTTTACGTTCCCATCGGCTGTTGAATGTCCAATGTAGTTGGCCCGCTGCCCCACTGACCCAATTCCTTCCGGGAGCGTTTGAGTAAGTGGGGAATCCGGTCAGGTCCATTCGACATTGGACAGCACAACATTGGACATTTGACAGCCGAGGGGAATTCGTCAGCCGCGTCTCCCTCCTCCTGGTTGGAACGGCGGATAGGTCCGCGGATTGAGCACGTGCCGGTCCATGAAAAAGTCCGCGAGTTGCGCGGCCTGGACGGCAAAATCCGGATTGCTGTCGAAAACATGGGGCACGCCCTCGAAGGCGTGAAACTCCACCGGCACGTTGGCCGACTGGAATTGTTCGACCAGCCGTTTGCTGCTCTCGACAGGAATCGTCGTGTCTTTCATGCCGTGAAAGATCAATACGGGAGGGAATCCCGTGGCGATATACGTTGCCGCATTCGCAGCCTTCTGGGCCGCCGCGTCGCTGCCGGCGGGGAGCATGCTGGCCAGGACGTTTGTGGCCGGGTAGTAGGCGATGCACACGGCTGTTTTTGTACTTACGCCGGCATTGCCGCCGCTGCCTTCAAACTCGGGCCGGTCCGCGGTTCCGGAGGTGAAAAGCGCGTGGTACCCTCCGGCCGAATAACCCACAACTCCGATCCGGTCAGGCTCGATGCCGAGGGTCCGGGCATTGGCGCGCGTCCAGCGGATGGCGGCCTTGGCGTCATGGATCAGCGCGGGATAGCCTGCCTGTCCCGACAACCGGTACTGGGCGGCGATGGCCACATAACCAAGCGCCGCATACGGTTTGATCCGGTCGACGAGTGTTTCCTTGCTGCCTCCCGCAAATCCTCCTCCATGAAAGTGGATCGTCGCCATGCGTTTGGGCGTGGCGTTGGCCGGCGGACGGTAGACATCCAGGTTCAGATCCATGTCCCCACCCTTGCCGAAAACAATGTCGCTTTCGATCCGGACCGTGAGGGCTGAACTGCCAGGCCCCTGCTCCCCCAGCCCGATTGCGGGCGCCGTCACGCCGGTGATGGCTGCGCCGACGAAGCCTCTTCTGGTCATGTCACTCATTGCCGGTCCTCCCGTAAGAGCGCCACGACTATAGAAAAATTGGCCGCTTCACGCAATGAAGAGCGCGCTGCCAGAGGCGGTCTTATGCCCGTTTCCCGGTTGTTGATTTTCCATTGCCTGTTGTCGATTGTCCGCTGGACTTCTTTCATTGTCCGCTCGGCCGCCCGGTCCTTCCCCCACTTATTCGTTAATTGTTGGCTGTTCACCATTAACTGCTTTGCTTAACAATTTGCCATTCCGTATACGCCAACGAACCTTCAGGCGACACACGGCCAACTTGCCGTCAGCCGACAAACCGATCAACGAACAAATTCTTAAGTGAAGCAGTTAATAGTGAACAGCCAACAATTAACGAA
>DASUFH010000266.1:0-9669 GCA_036274645.1 Terriglobia bacterium | reverse complement strand
GTCCCCGGAATTTCCCAGGGATCGCCATGGCCGATAAAGATGAGAAAGAACGTGTCTGTAGGCTTCAGCTGGCCTTTGGCTTTGTCGAAGGCCTTCTGGATGTTCTCCTTTGTCGTGTCCTTGTCCGCGACGACGATGACTCGTTCCGGCAGGAAGCCAAACCGGTCGACCAGAACCGACCGCGTTTCATCCGTCCACTTCGCAAATTTCTGGGTGTGCTTGGTATCGCCGCCGATTCCCGTCAGGATCAAGGCGCTGGATTCCGCCTGGGCCACGCGTGGAAACGCAAAGGCCACAAGCGCCAGAGCCAGGACACCGAATTTCATGCCAACCCCACTTTCTTTCTCCAGAGCCACTCTCCGCCGAACGACGCCGTCAGCAGCATGAAGAGGAAGGGAACATCCCAGAGTTCCTTCTGCTCGACGAATGACGACTTGCCCGGAATGTACTGGGCGTCGTCCGGAACGTCCCCGAGATCCGCCAGCGGATAATAACGGCCTCCGGTCTGTTCCGCGATCGTTCTCAGCTTCCCGGCATCGAGCGATGCGTTATAGAACTCCACCGGACGGTCCTTCACCTGGAAGGCGGAACGATAGACCCCGACCTTCTTGTCGCCTGCGGACGCTTCAACCTCGATCTGATACAGGCCTTCATCGGTGGCGTTGAGCTGCGCCTGATAGGCGCCGTCTTCCGAGCCCCCCCAATCCAGACTGCGCGTCTCGACGCGCCCTTTCGGATCGGTGAGCTTCATCATGACGCGCGCATTGTTCAGACGTTCAAAACTCTTGTCGGCAACCTCCGCGGTCACGACAATCGGCTCGCCGGGCAGATAAGTATCCTTGTCGGAGGTCACCGTCACCTGGTCCGGAGAAGAATTGACCAGCCAGCGCAGCAGCTGCTTCCAGAACACCTCGAATGTCTGGTCCTTGGCGTCCATTTCCATCTGCCAGCGCCAGCTGCTGCCCGTGGTGAACGCCATCGTCCGGCCGCGACCATATCGCTGGAAGGCGAGCAGGATGGGATTCTCACCCGTTTTCTCGCCGTGGCCACGCGCCAGGACGACCGCGCCAACCTTCGGATCCACCGTGCGATTGAAGTCGGCCAGCGGCGGCAGGTCCGACCAGTGCTTCATGTTCGCCGTGGCGTCGGGGGTCAACCGCATCAGGGGATTGGTCTGACCATAGTCGCTGATCGCCATCTTGACGTGGTCGATCACCGGGGCTTTGTCCCCGCCCAGAGTCACCGGGAGGATGTCCGCGATCGGCGTGTTCTGATATTTGCCGCCCGAAAACGAATTCCTGCCGCCGATCATCATGAAACCGCCGCCACGGTTGTTCACGTAGTCGGAGACCATCTTCAGCTGATCCTGCGTGAAGAACGTGGACTCGATACTGCCGAAGATCACTCCCTTGTAGCCGTAGAGTTCCTCTTTGGTTTTCGGGAAGCCGTCGGCAAGCTCCTTCTCGTTTTCGATGCCCTGCCGGTAATACTTGTTGGTGGACGAACGCAGCAACGTCACCAGATGCAGGTTCTTGTCGTCCTCCACGGCGCGCCGGATGAACTTGAACTCCCAGCGGGGCTCACCCTCGACATAAAGAATCTTCGGATGGTCATTGCGGACGGTCACCAGGGCGTCCAGCGTGTTGTTTTCGGCAATGCGGTCGTTGGTCGTCTGCAATGTGAAGGAGAAGATCCGATCGCCTTCGTTCTTCACCGGCACGTCGACCGTGTACTCGGCAATGACGCCGTCCGCCGGCAGCGTAATCTCCTTGGCCGTCACGACCGTCGTCGCGTTCTCCATGACGCGCAGCGTGGCCTTGCGCCCGGCGAACCCGTGACTGCGATAAGAAACGTCGATGGAGGCCGTCGAATCCATCAGAACCTCGCGCGGCGCGTCCACCTTGATGATTTCGGCGTCGCCGTCGATCTTCTCCGCCCCGACGCCGACCGTCAGAAAGGGAATGTTCCGGGATTCCAGTTTGGCCAGCGATTCCTTGAATTGCTGCGAGCCGTTATCGACGGCGTCGGTCAGGAGGACCACTCCCGACAGCGGGGCGGTGCTCAGGTCCTGGCGCAACACGTCCGTTCCCGATTCCAGGCTGGTTCGCTTGCCCTCGAATGTCAGGCGGTCGAGGCGCTCGATCCGTTCCGCGTCCTTGTCGAACCGGTAGATGCGCACCTTGAATTTGTCGGACAGGCGCTTGAAGAAATTCGTGTCTTCAAACTGCTTGAGCATCTCTTCGGCGCGCGTCTTCTCGCCTTCATCGCGAATCTTCATGCTGGCGGAATTGTCGATCAGGACGGCCAGGTAGCTATCCTGAGGCAGCACCGTCGCCACATTGAGGACCGGCCGCAGGAACATGAACGCCAGCACCGCAAACGTCAGCCCGCGCAGCCCTACCAGCCCGGGCGACCACTTGTCCCGCGCGATGCTGCGGTAGAAGTAGTAAGCGGCCACCACGCACAAGACGGCAACGGGAAGAAACCACCATTTCGATCCAACAAGCTGAAAGGCCAGTTTGCCCTTCTGATACACGATCGGCTTGTATTTGAAAAAGAATTCAAACGCGCTTGTAGTCATTGACGAAATCCGTAACTTCCCTATTCTGGAACCGTTTTGCCGTCATTGAATGCCAGGAGTGGCAGTGGTCGTGTTAAATGATGTAAACATCTCTTTTCCAACATCAAAAGAGTTCCCTGACTCCAATCGCGCAGCGGCAGTTGTCCTTCGGAAGACCGGTATTGTACTGAGAAACTCCGTCAAAGCGCCACCCTTATGACCGGAGGCCACCAGATAAATTTTCAGCGCCAACGGTCTCCTGCCGCCGACGCCTCTCGCCAAGCAATCAACGGACCATGCCGGATTGTCGAACTGGAGTCTGGACATTTTGCACGCCGGAGGCGTGCCCTGGGGGCTAGACATTTGGGGCTCAGTTCAGGCAATGAAATTCGCGCTTACGTCTCGGATCTGCAGCTTCGCTGCAGCAGATTGACCCAAATGAAGCGTGAGTATGGGAGCCGACTGGAGTGGCGCCGCCCTCTCCCGGCTCCGCCGGGAGAGGAGGGAGCGAGCCGCAGAGCGCGAGCCCGATAGGGCGAAGCAGAAAGAAAAGGCGAGCGACAGGTGAGGGCAAACAATTAGGGGATTGTCCCTTGATTGTTTGCCCTCACCTGGCCTTCGCTTCGCTCAGGCCCTCCTCTCCCAGCTGCGCTGGGAGAGGGCGCGCGCGCATCGAAGGCCTTCCAAAATGTCTAAACTCCAGTGCACGCCGGAGGCGTGCCTGGAAAATAGCCCCGGGTGGAGCGAAAGCGACACCCGGGGTGGGCCGCCCCCTCAGACGGTTGCGCGCCCCGCGAGGGGCGCAAGGATTCCTGGCGCGCCTTGCGGGGCGCCGTTTCGCTGTATGGTCGACCCGGGGTGGCTCGCGTTTCCTTTCTGCTTCGCCCTATCGGGCTCGCGCTCCGCGGCTCGCTCACCCGGGCTTTCGTCCGGCACGGCTTCGGCGTGCATCTCGGGCCGGAGAAGGCGAAGCGAGCCGATCGCAGACAATCAAGGAGAGCCCTTGTGTGTAAATTCTTGCCGCCCGCGCTCCCGACTCTTTATAATGGTCGCCGGTCGATTTGCGGGACTAACTCAGTGGTAGAGTGCAACCTTGCCAAGGTTGAAGTCGCGGGTTCGAATCCCGTGTCCCGCTCTTTCAGGACCTTCCTCAGAAGGATCGGCGCCGTACCCAAGTGGTAAGGGAGAGGTCTGCAAAACCTTTATGCATCGGTTCGAATCCGATCGGCGCCTCTTGATTGCCCCTCCCTACCGGTTCTCCAAACCCAGTTCCGTTGCCAGGCCGATCTGCGCCGCGCCCGCCCCGCGCGATTCATCGATGACCTCCGCCACCTTCTGAAACGGCAGATCGGGTTCCGCCTGAACGAAGACAACTCGATCGTGGCGGGTCTTCAGGATCTCGGTGAGCCGGCCCTTGAATGAACCGTCGACGACCGTCCGGTTGATCCGGATTTCGCCGCCCCTGTTGACTCGCACGATAATCGGCTCTTCCGGAGTTTCCTTCGGCGCGGGCCCCGGTTGCGGGGCGACCACATCCAGCCCCGTTGATGTGGAGGGCGCGACCACCATGAAGATCACGAGCAGAACGAGCAGAATGTCGATCATCGGCGTGATGTTGATGCTTGACGCCAGACGCCTCGAGGACATCGAATTTCCGGCCATATAGCCACCTCGATCCCTTGGACCCCGGAAGCGCGCCGCTTGTTCCCGCTCCCCGGGGGTTCACGATCGGATGACAACCTCTTATATTGGAGCGGCTGTGCAGCGTCCAGATTCGACAAACCGCGCTCCGGACACTTCCAGGCTGTGGCTCCTGCTTTATGCCGCCGTTGCCGTTTTTGCGGGCGGGTTCTGCTGGGTGGTGGGCCATCGGGGCGTTTTTCTGCTCGACCAGTCCATCCTGTTCGATGGCGCGTGGCGGGTTGTACAGGGCCAGACCCAGTACCGGGACTTCTTCTCGGCGTTCCCGCCGATGGCCTTCTGGATTCAGGCCCTGTTCTTCCGCCTGTGCGGCGTCACCTTTTCCTCAACCGTCCTTTCCGCGGCGTTTCTCAACGTCGTTGCCACGATCTGCGTGATGTTCCTGATCGCGCGTCTCCTCCCCGGACAGAAAATCTGTGCGGCCATGGGCGGACTGTTGACGGCGGTATGGTTTCAAGCCCCTTACGGCACATTATGGTTTGAACAAACCGCCTTCGCCTTCAATCTCGTCGGTCTGACGCTGATCGTCTACGCCGGCCTGCGGCAAGACTCCACATCAGTGTGGCTCCGTTTTGCCGCCGGTGTGTTCCTGGTCGCCGCGGCGCTCGGCAAGCAGAACGCTGGACTGGAGTTCATTCCGTTTGCGTTTGGCCTGGCCGCGCTTCCCTCCATTCGCCAACCGGCGAAGGCGCTGCGTCTGGCCGGTCCCATCGCGGCCGGTTTTCTCGCTGCCGCCAGCGTCTTTGCGTTCTGGCTGTGGATGAATTCGTCGTTCGGCGCGTTCTGGCACGACTACTTTGCCATGGCCGCCCAGATTGAGAACGAGAGAACGACGTCCGTCTTCCGGCTTGCGCAGTCCTTTCTGGTGCGGATGATCACGCCGCGCTACATGCTCGCCCTCGTGGCGCTCGCGCTGGTCTGGTTCTCAAAGAAACCGGACTCCGGAATTCCCAATCAGAATCTGATCCAGTGGATCGCATTGGGAATGATCCTATTTCAGGATCTCTTTCTGCTGCATTCATTCAACGAAGAGGAGAATTCTCTTCCCTATCTGGGAGTCATTTACGGCCTGGCGCTGGCGTTGTTCGTCGAAAGGTCGCGTCGCTGGATTGAACGTCGCATCAAAGACGCCGATCGCCCCCTGGCCTGGAGTGTGGTAGCGCTCCTGTCGGTCCTTGCCTTCGGAGTGATGTTCGCCGACGGCCTGGCCACATCGTGGTATCGAACCGTGCAACAGTTTGACGCGCAAACCAGCTTTGGGGAACCCTTGAAGTCTCCTGGCCTGTCCGGCGTCTGGTGGGGAAAGCCCACCCCAATAGCCCGCCCCGAATGGCGCAAGGTCGATCTGAGCCGGAATGACTTCGAAGGCCTGAACGCGTGGTTGACCGCCACCGACGCCAACTTTTTTGTCTTCAAAGACGCGACGATGCTTTATGGCCTTCATCAGCGGATATCGCCGCAACCCTGGCTCTACTTCTCGCCCGGACACGGTTTCCGGAAGGACGAACTGGCGCGAGTCGACGCCGAGGTCGTGGCATCGCTACGCCGCAACCACGTTGAAGTCATCATCGTTGAAAATGAGACCTGGGTCGATGTCGGGCTCCTCGAGAAGATGCCGAAACTGGCGGCCTTCATCGCCGACGACTTCAAGAAGGTCCGTGAATTCGGCGCCTTCGACGCCTATCAGATACGACCATCGGACGTCACGGCCGGGATCTCGCATTGAACGCCGCGCAACAATCCGCCGGCAACGCTGTTTCGCGGTCTGCCCTCTGGTTCCCGCTTTACGCCGCCGTCGCGATCTTTGCGGCTGAATTCTGCTGGATCGCAGGCCATCGCGGACTGTTCCTGATAGATCAGTCGATCCTGTTCGACGGCGCGTGGCGGGTCGTCCAGGGCCAGGCGCAATATCGCGACTTCTTCTCCGCATTTCCGCCCGTGGCCTTCCTGATTCAGGCGTTCTTCTTTCGCCTGTTCGGCGTGACCTTCTCCGCAACGGTAATCGCCGCCGCGTTTCTTAATTTTGTCGCGACGATATCGGTCATGTATCTCGTCCTGCGGATGCTTCCGCGCCAGAAGGCGTGCGCAGTCGCGGCTGGCCTGTTGACTGCGGTCTGGTTTCAGGCGCCGTTCGGCATGTTGTGGTTCGAGCAGACGGCTTTCGCATTCAATCTGGTGGCGCTGACACTGATCGTTCAGGCCTCCGGAAAAGACCGCGCCTCCGCTTCCGCGGTCCGCATTGTCGCCGGTGTGCTGCTTGGCGCCTCAGTACTCAGCAAACAAAACGCGGGGATCGAGTTCCTTCCCTTTGCCCTCGGCCTGACGGTGATTTCCGACATCCGTCGGCCCGGCCGGGCGTTGCGGATGGCAGGCCACGTCCTGACGGGCATGCTGCTGACGGGCGGCGCGCTGGTTGTCTGGCTATGGAAGGATTCGTCGCTGACGGTGTTCTGGCGGGACTACTTCATGATGGCCACTCAGATCGCGAGCGACCGGAGTCCATCGGTTCTCCAACTGGCTCAGCTCCTGCTGGTCCGGATCATCGCGCCCCGGCATATGCTGGCTCTGCTTGCGCTGGGTCTGGTTCAGTTTTCGCGAAAGTCGCCTACGGAAACCCCAAACTATCTCCTGACTCGGGGCATCGCGATCAGCTTGATCGTCTACCAGGCGCTGTTCATTCTCCATTCGTACAACGAAGAGGAAAACGCGGTTCCGTATCTGGGCATCATCTATGGACTGGCGCTGGCGCTGCTCCTGGAAAGATCGGGTCCCTGGATCGACGCGCGAATCAAAGTTGCGGATCGCTCCGCCGCTCGCGTCGTGGTGGGTCTCCTGGCGACGCTTGTGTTCGGACTGGTCTTCATCGACGGGCTGGCCAACTCCTGGTACAGGACCGTGCAGAAATTCGACGCGCAAACCCGTTTCACTGAATTCGTGAATGCGCCCGGCCTGTCCCGCGTCCTGTGGGGGAATCCCACCAAGGCTGCTCCTCCGAATATCCGGCCGGTGTTTCTGGATCGCCGTGACTTCGAAAACCTCAACGAGTTTCTAACGGCGAGCAACGCCAATTTCTTTGTCTTCAAAGACGCGACGATGCTTTATGGCCTCCACCACCGGATTTCCCCCCAGCCCTGGCTCTACTTTTCGCCCGGTCACGGATTCCGAAACGATGAACTGCCGCGGGTGGACGCGGCGGTCGTGGAATCGCTCCAGCACAACAACGTTGAAATCATCATTGTCGAAAAAGAAACCTGGGTGGACTTCGGGCTCCTCGACAGAATGCCGCAACTCCTGGCGTTCATCGCCCGCGACTTTGAAAAGGTACGTGAGTTCGGAATCTACGAAGCGTACCGGCGAAAGACGCTGCAGGCAGGGTCAGTCCATGATCTCCCCTGAGGCTCTGCATTACAGACGGCGGACGGAAACCGCGCAGTACTTGTAGGACGGTTGCCTGGAATGCGGATCGAAGGCGGGATAGGTGACCAGATTCACCTCCGCATAGTGCATGGGCACAAAAACCTGACCCTCCGGCATCGTGGCGGTCACGAAGGCCGTGGCGGCAAAGCTTCCGCGGCGTGAGGAGACGCGCGCCATGCCGCCGGATGTCAGGCCCGCGCGCTTTGCGTCTCGCGGGCTGATCTCCACATAGCAGGCGGAAGGCGCCAATGCGCGCAGCACCGCGCTTTTGTTAGTCCTGGATCCGGTGTGCCACTGCGCGGAGGTTCCCCGGCCGGTCAGGAGCACGAGGGGAAACTCATCGTCGGTCTTTTCCGGAACCGGCCTGGGCTCATCAAAGAGAAGCCTGGCGCGGCCATCCGGCGTGAAGAACACGCCGTCCTCGAAGAGACGCCGTTCCTGAACGGGCCGGGCGCCGGAGGCCGATTCGGGCCACGGCCACTGGATTCCGCCGCACTCGTCGATCATCGAATAGTCCCGGATGCCGGAGATGTCGGACGGCTGGCCGCGCGAGATCTCCTTCATCAGTTGAAACGCAGCTTCCGGAGAACTCCAGCGGCTGAACAGGTCGCCACATCCCCATCGGTCGGCAACGAGTTTGAAGATATGAAAGTCGGCCAATGCCTGACCCGGGGCGCGCCGGACTTTCCGGACCACGCCGATCCGCCGCTCCGAGTTGATCAGCGTCCCCTCTTTCTCACCCCAGCCCGCCGCGGGCAGATACAGATCGGCGTGAACGGCCGTCTCGGTAGTCGGATACATGTCCTGAACGACAAGAAACTCCAGCTTCTTCAGAAGACGGTTGAATTCGC
The DNA here is from genome assembly GCA_036274645.1 of Terriglobia bacterium. Classification (GTDB taxonomy): domain Bacteria; phylum Acidobacteriota; class Terriglobia; order 20CM-2-55-15; family 20CM-2-55-15; genus DASUFH01. The sequence goes on along the minus strand of DASUFH010000266.1, from coordinate 1,140 downwards.
CGTGATGGATCCACGAATGCGAACTGTTGGTCGCAATGATCCACAGTCCCTTGATGCGATCGTCTTCGATGCCCTGAACGATCTGATCGTACGACCAGCTGGCTTCGTACGGAATCCGGTCCTCCGGAATGGCCAGGACCGAGCTGACTTTCCGCCGGGCGGAGGGATCGGCAAAATCATGGCCTCCGATGAGATTCGTGATGTTCGAATAGATCCGCGAGCCCATCGCGTTGCACTGGCCGGTAATGCTGTTGGCGCCGGTTCCGGGTCTGCCGATGTTTCCTGTAATCAGCGCCAGATTGATGATGGCCTGCGCGGTCCGGGTGGCCTCGTGGCTCTGATTCACGCCCATCGTCCACCAGAAGGACACGCGTTTGCCTCTGGCGATGGTCGTGGCCAGCCGCTCCAGCTGTTCATGCGACAACCCGCTCGCCGCCGTCACGCGTTCGGGCTCAAACGCCGACACGAATTCCGCGAACGAAGCGAACCCGGACGTATGCGCATCGACGAACGCGCGATCCACGGCGTTCATGGCGATCAGTCGATTCGCAAGGCCGCAAAGGAGCGTCAGATCGCTTTTCGGCAGCAGCGCATAATGCTGACTGGCCGCCTGCGCGGTCTCCGTCTTGCGCGGATCGAGAACGACGATTTCCGGACGGTTCGGGTTGCGCATGACGCGCTGCCACATGATCGGATGAGCCACACACGGGTTCGCGCCAATGAAGATCAGCGTGTCGCTTTCCTCGAAGTCGGCATAGGTGAACGGTGGCGCGTCGAAGCCAAGGGACTGTTTGTACGCGACGTGCGCGGTGGCCATGCACTGCCGCGTGTTGCTGTCGCAGTGCAGCGCGCCCATGCCGAACTTGAACAGGCACCCGAGCAGGGCCATCTCTTCGGTGCACATCTGCCCGGTGCTGAGAAACGCGATGCTCTCGCGGCCGTACCGCTCCTGAATCCCCTGCAGGCGCGCGGAGAACACGTCCATGGCCGCGTTCCAGTCCACGGGTTCCATGAGGCCGGACGAACTCCGCAGGAGCGGTGTGGTTCCACGATCGGACGCTGAAAGGGGAGCGAGCGCCTCCCAGCCTTTCGGACAGGCCATTCCCAGGTTGACCGGATACAGGGCGCTCGGCGACAGGT
>DASUFH010000265.1:0-7120 GCA_036274645.1 Terriglobia bacterium | reverse complement strand
CCGCGCCCGCAAAGAGATCGACCAGTTGATCAAGGCAAAGCCCGGCGACCCGACGGGGTATGTCCTGCTCGGGGAACTCCAGTTCTTCAGCGGTCAATATAACGAAGCGGAGGAAACCCTGGGCAGGAATCCCGCGCTCGACAGCCGCTTTCCCCAGGCCCACTACTTTCTCGGGAATATCGCCCTGCAGAAAGGAAAAGGCGACCAGGCGATCTTCCACTATCAGAAATCACTTGCGGTGGACAGCCGATATCTTCCGGCCCGGGTGGCGCTGGGCGAGGTCTTTCTGAATCAGGGCAAGACCGCTGACGCGCGCAACGAAGTCCGCAAGGCGCTGGAAATCCGGCCTGATTTTCCACCGGCGCGGCTGCTGAAGGCCGTGTTGGACCGGGGGGACAAGAACTACGCAGAGGCCGAACGCGAACTCAACGCTCTCGTCAAGGAACAGCCCGACAACGTGTTTATCCTCCGGCAAATGGCCGCATACAACGAATCACGCGGCAGGACCGGCGAAGCCGAAAAGAATCTGCTCCGCGCCGGGGAACTGAGGCCGGAGGCGCCGGAAATCCTCCGCGAATTGACCCTTCTGTACATCCGGTCCAAAACGCCGGACAAGGCCATCGAAAAGATCAACGCGGTCCCCGACAACAAGAAGAAGGCGTTTCACTATGAGTTGCTGGGCATGGCCTACACCCAGAGCGGCAAGTCGGACGAAGCCGAAAAGGCGTTCAAGAAAGCGCTGGAAAAGGATCCCTCGCTGGCGAGTTCCAACGCCTATCTCTTCGCCGGCTATATGAAGGCCGGCAGGGTGGACGATGGAATCAAGAAGCTGGATGACCTGATTGCGCAGAATCCGAAGAATGCCAGCGCGTACGCCGTCAAGGCTCTCCTCTACCAGAATCAGGGCAATATGGAGGAAGCCAAGAAACTGTATCGGCAGGCGCTGGATCTCGATCCGAACGCGGAGGGCCCGGCGAACAATCTGGCCTGGATCCTGGCGGAAGAAGGAAACGACCTGAACACGGCCCTGAACCTTGCGCAGATGGCCCGAAAGAAGCAGCCGGAGAACGGCAGCATCGCCGATACGCTCGGCTGGATTTACTACAAGATGGGCAACGCCGCTCTGGCGCGCGAACAGCTGCGATTCGCCGTATCGAAGGAGCCCGACAACCCGCAGTTGCAGTACCACCTGGGTCTTATTTACAGGGAGACGAAGGAGTACGCTGAAGCCCGGACCGCTCTGCAGAGGGCCGCGACAAGTTCGCAGGACTTCAAGGAAAAGAGTCTCGCGCAGACCGCGCTGAAGGAACTCGCCAGTCTGAAATAGGCGCCTCCGTTTTCAATGTCTTTACCGGCCGTCCTTTCCTTTTCTGCCGCATATTTCAGCGCCATTCTCACGGCGGGGGTACTCCTCCGTGACTGGCGGTCATTTGCCCACCGCGCTTTTGCCGGGGGAATGCTGCTGTTCGCCCTGGAAGAAATGTTCCGGGGTTTCAGCTATGGCGCAATCCTGCCGGACGATGTGGTGTACTGGCAAAGAAGGATTATTGCGATTTCGGCTCTCATGCCGGCGGTCTGGCTGGCGTTCAGTCTGACGTACTCGCGCGCGAATGCGCAAAACCTGCTGCGCCGCTGGCGGTGGGGGCTCGTGGCTCTGGCGGCGCTGCCCGCCATCTTCATCGTCATCCTGAGAAAGTCGCTGTTCCTCGGCTCGATCTACCTTGAAGACGTCGCGCGCTGGTCGATCCAGCTGGACTGGCCCGGACGGGTCCTGGAAATCTTCTTCCTGTGCGTCTACATCCTGATCCTGTTCAATCTGGAACAAACGATCCGCTCGGCGGCCGGCCGCCTGCGGTGGCAAATCAAGTTTCTGGTCCTCGGCGTAGGCGGACTGTTTGCTCTGCGCGTCTATCTGGGAAGCCAGGCGCTGCTCTATTCCCGGATCGACACGGGGTTGGGAATTATGGGCGCCATCGCGCTGATCGCCGCGAACATCCTGTTTGCGCTCTCTTTGGCCCGGGGAAGCGCGCTGAACGTGGATGTCTACCTGTCCACGACGGCAATCCAGAATTCGCTGACCGTCATTTTGTGCGGACTGTATCTGCTGGCTGTCGGCGTGCTGGCGCGACTGGCGCGATCCCTTCTGCCCGAGGAATCGCTGCCGATCGACGCTTTCCTGGTGTTTGCGGCCTTGATGGCGCTGGGGTTGTCGCTCCTCTCCGATCGCTTTCGCCGGCGGCTGCGCCTGTTCGTCACGCGTCACTTCCAGAGGCCCAACTACGACTATCGCAAGGTCTGGAACGAACTGACCCGACGGACGGCGACACTGGTCGACCCGAACCAGTTGAGCGCGGTTTTCTGCACGACGGTGTCCGAATCTCTGGAAATTCTCTCGGTCAGCGTGTGGCTGGCGGATGAATCCCAGCGACGGCTGACGCTGGCCGCGTCGACGGCAATACCGGCCGCGGAAGCCAGAAACGTCGAGGCGGCCGGCAAGAGCGCAGCCGCTTTCATTCAGGTCCTGCAGGGCCTGACCGTCTGTGTCGATCTCGCGGAACGCCCACCGGACAGGAACGCCGACTGGCCCCGGGAGATCATGGAAGCCGCGCCGACGTTCTTCAGGGAGTCGCGGATCCGCTATGTCGCGCCACTGCACGCCGCCGGCGAACTGGTGGGCGTCATGACCCTGAACGACGATCGGGTCGGCAAGCAGGATCTGAATGAAGAGGACCTCCTGCTGGTGGAAACCCTCGGCGCGCAACTGGCCGCCGGCCTGCTCAATCTCCGGCTTTCGGCGCGCCTGCGGCGAACGAAGGAGCTCGAAACGTTCCAGGCGGTTTCCACGTTTTTCGTTCATGACCTCAAGAACCTGGCGTCGCGGCTGTCATTGACCATGCGCAATCTGCCACAGAACTTCGACAACCCGGAATTCCGGGCGGACGCGCTTCGCGTCATGGCCAGCAGTCTGAACAAGATTGATGACATGTGCGCGCGACTGGCCATGCTCCGGCAGGGCGTCGAGCTGCACGTGCGCCCGTGCGAACTCCAGGAGCTCATATCGCTGACTCTGGATGAATTCAACGGCGCCCTGAAAGCCGAGTTGCGGCGGGACCTGCGCCCTCTGCCCCGGGCCATGGTGGACTCCGAACAGATCCACAAGGTGCTGACCAATCTCATCATCAACGCCAATGAGGCGGTAAACGGCCAGGGCGTCATTCAGGTATCCACCATCGAAGAAGGCGCTACCGTCGGCTTTGCCGTCCGCGACAATGGCTGCGGCATGTCGGATGAATTCATTCAGAAGTCATTGTTTCGTCCCTTTCAGACCACAAAGAAACGTGGGCTCGGGATCGGCTTGTTTCACAGCAAACTGATCGTGGAAGCCCATCGAGGCACGCTCGAAGTCAATAGCGCTGTAGGAACAGGCACAGAGTTCCGCGTCCTGCTCCCGACAGGCGTAACGCCGGACCGCGCGGTGAAAAATCATGGATAAAACTCGAATTCTCATTGTTGACGACGACGACGAATTGAGAACGCAGATGAAGTGGGCGCTCAATTCGCACTATGACGTTCTGTTGGCCGAGGATCGCCCGACCGCTCTGACACTCATCGCAAACGAAAAGCCCGCGGTGGTCACCCTGGATCTCGGACTGCCGCCTTCTCCCGGCGATACGCGGGAAGGATTCCTGGCCCTGGCCGACATGCTCCAGGTCGATCCGCTGCTCAAGGTTCTTGTGGTCACCGGGCAAAACGAACGCCACAACGGCATCGAGGCGATCAGCCAGGGGGCGTATGACTTTTTCGCCAAACCGGTAAACATCGACGAACTCCGGGTTGTGGTGGATCGCGCCATCCACATCCAGGAACTGGAACGGGCGCGCCACGAGGACGCCGCGCAGAGCGGGAAGGAGCCGACGTCCTTTGACGGCATGATCGCCACCAGTCCTCAGATGCAACCGGTGTTCGCGGCCATCGAGAAGGTTGCCGGAACCGACGTCTCCGTACTGATCATCGGCGAAAGCGGCACGGGAAAGGAGCTGGTCGCGCAGGCCATCCACACCCGAAGCGCGCGATCAACACGCCCGTTTGTGGCCATCAACTGCGGCGCCATCCCGGAGAATCTGCTTGAAAGCGAATTGTTCGGACATGAAAAGGGAGCGTTCACCGGCGCGCATCTGCAGCGGCAGGGTCGTGTTGAAGCCGCACAGGGCGGTACGCTGTTCCTGGATGAAATCGGAGACCTGCCGACCGCTTTGCAGGTCAAGCTGCTCCGGTTCCTGCAGGATCATACCGTGGAGCGCGTCGGTGGCCGAACCTCCATCCATGTGGACGCGCGAGTGCTGGCCGCCACCAATGTCGACCTGACCAAGGCCATGGCCTCCGGACGTTTCCGGGAGGATCTGTACTACCGGCTTGGAGTCGTGTTGATCACTGTCCCGCCGCTGCGCGACCGGGAAGGGGATCTGCCCCTCCTGGCCAGGGCGTTTCTGGAGCGCCACTCCAAACAGGTCGGAAAGGATCTGGTCTTCACGCCCGCCTGCCTCAAGGCGATCGACTATCACACCTGGCCCGGCAATGTCCGGGAGCTTGAAAACCGTATCCAGCGCGCCGCGATCATGTGCGAACACGGGCGCGTCACTCCCAAGGACCTGGGCCTGTCGGCCACCTATTCGGAGATGCAGGGCCGCGGACTCAGCAAGGCGCGGGAGGCGGTTGAACGTCAGATGGTGGAGTCGGCGATTGCGCGCAACAAAGGCAACCTCACCCGGGCGGCGGCGGAGCTGGAGATCAGCCGGCCCACGCTGTACGAACTGATCGACAAGCTGGGAATCACCCGTAAATGAACCCACCGGAATTCGTAGCGATTGCCCCCGACGTGCGACTGGGCCAGAACGTCAGGCTGGCCAGGTTCATCAACCTGTATGGATGCTCGATCGGCGACAACACCAAAATCGGCACATTCGTCGAGGTCCAGAAGAATGCCACCATCGGGGCCAACTGCAAGATATCGAGCCACACGTTCATCTGCGAAGGCGTGACGATCGAAGACAACGTCTTCATCGGACACGGCGTCACGTTTATCAACGATTCCTATCCGCGCGCAACAACCGCGGGCGGCGCGTTGCAGACTGAAGCGGACTGGAAGGTTGAACACACTCTCGTCAGAAAGGGCGCGTCCATCGGTTCAGGATCGACCATTCTGGCTAACGTCACCATCGGGGAAAACGCCCTGATCGGCGCCGGCAGCGTCGTCACCAGGAACGTGCCCGCGAACACAATCGTCGCGGGCAATCCCGCGCGCGTCCTTCGGTCGATCACCCGGCAGTGAAAATAGAGAGTCCCGCGGTTCTGGAAACGATTTTCAGCCTGAAGCGCAATTTCGCGCGCGGACCGGCGGCGCCCGAACGCGTGTTTTCCGGAGTCGAAATCGCCCCATTCAAAGACAATGCCCGGGCCGCGGTCTGCATCTCCGGGGATTTCGAGATGAGCTGGGCATGGCGTGGACGCGATGCGCGAGCTACGGCGCACCGCGCCTCGACCGAACGCGCCAACGTGCCCTTCATTCTCGACCTGCTGGAACGATATTCCATCCCGGTCACGTGGGCGACCGTCGGCCACCTGTTTCTGGAAAGCTGCCAGCGTTCCGGCGCCGGGGTGGCGCATGACGACATGCCCCGTCCGAAATTCAACGATCGCTGGGACGGCGACTGGTACGCGCACGACCCCTGCTCGAATGGAGACGCGGATCCCCTGTGGTACGCGCCGGACCTGGTCCGGCGGATCCTCGAGTGCGGCGCGCCCCAGGAGATCGGCACCCACACATTCAGCCATATCAACTTCTCCGCTGAACGTTCAACACCCGCGCTGGTCCGCGCGGAAATAGAAGCCTGCATCCACGCCATGGCGCCCTTCGGCGTCCAGCCGCGGTCGCTCGTGTTTCCGCACAACATCGCGGAGTATTCGTACCTTCCCCTGCTGGCGGAGCTCGGAATCACGTCGGTGCGCCATCGCGACGAAAGCGTGCGTCTCGCCTATCCGGAAAGGACGGCGTCGGGGGTATACCGGATCTACGAAAGCATGAACCTCCGCGCCTCCAGGCGTTACGACTACGTGGCCAAGGCCAGGATATTTCTGAAGAAGGCCATGGAGCGCCAGGCGGTCTATGCCCTCTGGTTTCATCCTTCGGATTCACTCGAGGTGTTCGATACGCAGTTTCGCGGCATTCTCCGCTACATCGACGCCGAGCGGCGAGATGGAAAACTGTGGGTGACGACGATGCGCGACCTCGCCGCATACTGCTACGAGAGAGAGCAGCTGGGTCTTCAAGTGACCCGAAATGAAAACATGATCACGGTCCACCTTCAGCGTTCAACCCATCTTTCGCCGGGCGGCGCGGAAATCACCCTCGCCACAAACGTGGAATCCCCGCCGCGAATGGTGGAGGTTGAAGCGGCCGATGGAAGCCGCAACGAGATTGCCGTCCGACTGCATCCTTCCGAAAAAGGACGCCAGGTGAGCGTGACCGCGCCGGCCTCGAGCCGTTCGGTCCGCCTGATTTTCTGAGCGCTGACCATGACGAATCGCCCTCCGAATCAACCGCGCTGGATGATCACACTGATCGCGATCTGGCTCATCCTTCAGTGCTTCGACTACACCCTGCTGGATCCGATCTTCACGGTCAACCTGGGAGTGTCGGTAACACCGGACCGGTTCGTCTTCCTGCTCGTTCTGGGCTCTTACGTCATCGCCTCAGCCAGTTTCTCCACACGCGCCAAGCGAATCACCGGCCTGGAACTGCTCATGATTCTCTTTTCCGTCTACTGCCTGGTCTCGTGGTTTATTTCCGGCGCGGACTTCGTTTTGACGAAGTCCCGCTGGCTCTCGACGCTCTTTACCCTCTGTTTCCAGCCTTTTGCCGCTTACTTCATTGCCAGCCGTCTACCCTATGACCGATCGCACATCAGAACCCTGATTTCGGTTCTTGCCGCAATTGGCGTCTACCTCGGATTGACTGGAATATTCGAACACTATTCCATCAGCCCTCTCGTCTTTCCGAAATACATTCTGGACCCCAGCGTCGGTATTCAGTTCGAGCGGGCGCGCGGACCGTTTGCCAGCT
>DASUFH010000264.1:0-34793 GCA_036274645.1 Terriglobia bacterium | reverse complement strand
TCCGCAGGCATGTCGCACCGACAGATTACCGCAGACCCCACTGCGCGACGGCTTTCCCAGTATCGCGCGCTGCTTGAAGTAACCGAATCGATTTCCGTAAATCGGGATTTGCCCGATCTGATCCGGGATCTATCCACCCGTCTGAAAAAGGCCGTCCAGTTCGATTTCATCGGTCTGATGCTGCACGATCCGGCGCGCAACGTTTTGCGGGTGTGTGTCTTCGAGACGCCGCTCGGCGCGGAAAAGCTCGAGGGCGTGGAGATGGCGGTGGACGAGTGTCCGGCCGGGCAGGTGCTGATGACGCAGGAGCCGTTGATCGTCGATGACGTGGATGTGGCGACGGTCTACCCTGCCGTGCTCGAACTGCTGCGCGCCGAAGGCATTCGCGGCTACTGCTCTCTGCCTCTCACCAGTCCGGTCCGCCGGCTGGGCGCGCTCTCGTTCGGCAGCCTGCAGCCCCGGGCCTACCTGGCCGAAGATGTCGAATTTCTGGGGCAGGTGGCGCGGCAGGTGGCTGTTGCGGTGGATAACGCGCTGCACCGACAGGAGTCGCAGAACTACCGGCGCGAACTCATCGAGGAGCGGGACCGGCTCCAGCTTCTGCTGCGGGTAAACAACGCTCTCGTTTCCAACCTGGACCTGAAGAGTCTGTTCATCGCGATCTCCAAGTCGTTGCGAGACGTCTTGCGCCACGATTACACGAGTCTCGCGTTGCACGACAAAGAGCGCGACCTGCTGACGCTGTTTGCCATTGATTTCCCCACCGGCACCGGCCTGCTGCACGAAGACATGGCGATGCCGCTCGAAGGGTCCCGGGCGGGGAAAGCGTTTCTCGCCCGAAAACCGATGCTGATCCGCAATTTCGAAAGCGGCGAATTCTATTCCGACGTGTCGAGGCGTTTCACCGAAGAAGGACTGCGTTCCGGTATTTCGTTGCCGCTGCTCACGAATCGCGGGCCGATTGCCACGATGACCCTGGCCAGTCGACGGGAAAGCGCGTTTACCGAACGCGACGTGGAACTCATGATCCAGATCGCCGCCCAGGTGGCGATTGCCGTGGAGAACGCCGTTTCCGTGACCGAGATCGCCGCTCTCAAAGACAAGCTGGCCGAAGAGAAGCTCTACCTGGAAGACGAGATCCGGGCCGAGTTCAACTTTGAAGAGATCATTGGCGAAAGCGGCGCGCTCAAGGGGATTCTCCAGCAGGTGGAAACCGTCGCCGGAACCGACTCGACGGTGTTGATTCTCGGTGAGACCGGGACAGGCAAGGAGTTGATTGCGCGCGCCATCCACAACCTGAGCGCCCGCAGGGCCCGCACGTTCGTCAAGCTGAACTGTTCGGCCATTCCCACGGGCCTGCTCGAGAGTGAGCTGTTTGGTCATGAGAAAGGCGCCTTTACGGGCGCGATTGCGCAGCGGATCGGACGTTTCGAACTGGCCCATCGCGGGACCCTGTTTCTCGATGAGGTTGGCGATATTCCGCTCGAACTTCAGCCCAAACTTCTGCGCGTGCTCCAGGAGCAGGAGTTCGAACGGCTCGGAAGTCCGCGCACCATACGCACGGACGCGCGACTGGTCGCCGCAACCAACCGGGATCTTGCCGGCATGGTTGCGGACCGTCAGTTCCGCTCGGAACTCTACTACCGTCTGAATGTGTTTCCCATCGTCGTGCCGCCGTTGCGGGCGCGCGCCGAAGACATTCCGCTGCTGGTGCGCTACTTCGCCCAGAAGTTGTCCCGGCGGATGAACAAACGGATCGAATCGGTTCCGGGTGAAGCAATCGAGGCGATGAAGGCGTATCACTGGCCCGGCAATATTCGCGAGTTGGAAAACTTTGTGGAACGCGCCGTAATTCTCTCCAAGGGATCGGTGCTCCAGGCGCCGGTTTATGAATTACGCAACCGCGCCGGGACGATCGAGCCGGTGGAGGCGGAGTCGTCCACGCTTGAACATGCCGAACGGGAACATATCCTCAAGGTCCTCGCCGAGCACCGCTGGCCGGCGCTCGGATCGTTGGGCGCGGCCGCGGCCAGTCTGGGCATGAAGCGGACGACGCTGCAGTCCCGCATGAAGAAGCTGGGGATCGAAAAGAAGGTTGCGGCCGGGTGAAGCCCGCGAAGCGGTGAAGGCCAATCGGTGGCCGCGGTTAAGGCGGCTATTGATCGAATACGACGACTGCGCAGGATATGAGCCGGTCGTGAGTCAGGGAGACGAGAAAGCGGCGGGCGCCAATGGCGGTGGCGCGTTCGAGCGCAGCCCCGTGAAGGCGCAGTTCTGGTTTGCCGGAGGCCAGGCGCTCGACCTCGATGTCCTTCCACTTCACCCCCGATGACCAGCCGGTTCCCAGAGCCTTGAACGCGGCTTCCTTGGCGGCGAAGCGCGCCGCAAAGTGGATGGCCGGGTCCGCGTTCCGGCTGCAGTATTCCGTTTCGCCTTCTGTGTATATTCGCTGGAGGAAACGGGATCCGAACCGTTCGATGGATTCGCGAATCCGGGAGTTTTCAACGACGTCGATGCCGATGCCGATAACCATAGGCCGAGTATGTTACAGGTAAAACGGATCTCCGCGATCACTCTGCTGCAGGCGGACCTGCTGGAGCGTATACCCGGTCTGGCGCATGCCTTTTCCACCCGGCGGGCAGACCATGCCCAGTTCACCCTCGGCCCCACCGGGGCGGGCAATCCGATGATCGAGTTGAATCGGGCCCAGTTTGCCGCCGCTGCAGGCGCAGCCGGGTGGCCGATCCTGAGACTGAATCAAACCCATTCAAGCGACGTGTGCGAGATGCGCGACACGACTGCCGCTGGAAATCCCGTTACCGGCGACGCGTCGATCACCACGACGCGCGGCGCTCTCCTGGCGGTACAAACGGCCGACTGCGTTCCAATCCTTATCGCCGACACTGAAGGACGGGCCGTAGCCGCCGTCCACGCCGGCTGGAGGGGATCGGCGTCCCGGATCGTCTCGCGGGTGATCGAGCGCCTGCAGGACAGCTATGGCATCCCCCCGGCCGACCTTGTTGCCGCGATCGGTCCCCACAACAGCGTCTGCTGCTATGAGGTCGGAGCGGACGTTTACGAAGCTTTCAGCGATCCCGGTTTGTTTGAACCTCAGCCTGGAAACGGAAAGTGGCGCTTGAATCTTGGACTCGCAAATCAGCGCCAGATGGTCGCTGCCGGAATCCGCGAGGATCGGATCGTTTCGTCGTCATTGTGTACTCAGTGCCGTCCCGATCTCTTCTTCTCCTACCGTCGTGAAGGTAAACGGGCCGGCCGGCTGCTTTCGGTGATCGGCCTGGCGCCGTAAAGCCGGATTCCCCTCCGTCTGCAATGTAGGGGCGGTTCTAGAAAGAAACAAAACGCATCTAAAGGACTTAACGCGGATTGTTTCATCCTTGCGGGTGTTCCCCCGGAAACATGGCCAACTATGACCGCCCCGTGTTTCGGAGTGAATGCTTGTGAACCAAGGGGTTCCATTCCGCAACGTCGGGCGGTCATAGCCGCCCCTGCATGAAGACGGGGGACTCAACACCCGGCGCCAGTTTTGGCATTCGATTCTCGCATTACCTCATGAGGAGAACTATTCCTGGAGGTATTTGATGAAAACGCGAGTTTCGGTCTTTCTGATGGTGGTGTTCCTGACGGCAAGTTCAGGCTGGGCCCAGCAGGCCTCTCCTCCGGTTAAGGAGTCGAACCGCGGTCGCACGGTGCTGACCGCGGTTGGCGCGGGCGGTGGCTTCGTTGCCGGTGTATTTCTCGGGTTGAAATGGTTCGACAGCTCCATCAACGCCGACCGAAAGGTCTGGGGCAGCGCCATCGCGGGCGCAGGGCTGGGCGCCGTTGGCGGCTATCTGGCCGGACGGTCGCTGGATCGGCGCAGCTTCAACAGAGCCTCGGTCTCCCTGCCCATGGCGGGCAGGGAAGTGTCGATTACGCCGGTGATGACGGGATCCGGCGCCGGCGCGCAGTTTGCTCTCCGGTTTTAGCTTTGCGGGTTCAGTCCGGGTCGGTCATGAAGGACATGTTGAAGCGGTTGGTGAGATTGGCGACTCCAATGATCAGGTTGAGCTCGATGATGTTGGTCTCGGACAGGTGCTCCTTCAGTTCGTTCATCACCGTGTCGCTCGTCCGGACGGTAGCGGTGAGTTCCTCCGCATAGCGCAGAGCGAGTTTCTCGAGCGGCGTAAACAACGGGCTGTCGGCAAACTGCCCAACCGCTTCAATCTGCTCGTCGGTCAAACCGGCGCGCCGTCCCGCAACGACGTGCGCGCCGGCGCAATAGGCGCAGCCGTTCATCGTGGACGCCTTCAGGTACACCAGCTCGCGCAACTTCGGATCGAGCGAGGTCTTCAGGAGCGTCTTGTAAAACGTCATGAACGTTTCCAGCGTTTCCGGACTGTGACTCCAGAGCTTCCAGATGTTGGCGATCTTTCCGGATTTCTGGGTCACTTGCGCCAGGGCCCGTTCCTGATCCGGCGTTGCGTTTTCCTTTTCCACGTAGCGTAGTCGCGCCATTAAGTAGTGCCCTCCACGGCAACAATAGCGGCATAGTATAGCGCGGCTCCCCGGAATGCGCCGCAGGCTCCGGCGCGCTCCCGGACCTTGAATGCCGGTTGGGGCGTGGGAGAAGGGCCTGGATGACCCTTCTCCACAAGCCGCCCCTGCCTCGACGTCGAATACGACCTCTCGCAGGCGCCCGCTGATTCGTGAATCAGGCCGCGTGCTGAGTTTTGCTCCCTTCCCCCCTGGCTTGCTCCCGTTCGAAGCGCAACGCATCCGCGAACCGGCGCTGGCCGGAGCGGCGAGCGCCTTCGATGATCGTCAGGTCGATCAGATCGCGCTGCGCGTGGCTGCCGCCGAACCGGTGTGAATAGCTACGAATCGAACGCAGCAGACGAACGGCTTCGGAATAATTCCCGTCGCCGAAGGCCAGGATTGCTCGCGTGGCGGGATGTCCGACTTCGCGAGTGAACGCGGCATTGTCGCCGGCGCCGGTCATAGCGAGTTGTTGGGCTTCCACGACCGCTTGCGCCTCATCGGGGCGGTTTCCCACGACGAACGCCATCATGGCGTGCATGTCATTGAACGCATAGTTTCCGGCGTTCGCCATGGGCGCCCAGTTGTCGGCGAGCGTCCGGAACCGGTCGACGACGTTGGCGCCCATGAGATGCAGGCGCCACAGCAGGGATGAGGCGTCGATCATTTCGAGGATGGCTGTGGACTGTTTCCCGTAGATAGGTCCGTCGTAGAGCTTCAATGCCTCCTCGATTTCACCGAGCTCCATATGGAACAGCGCCAGATGCCAGAAATTATGAACTGCAAAGAAGCTGTCCCGCGCCCAGGATTCACGGCTGTTCCGCATCCACTCCACTCCCTCTTTCCGGCGGCCCTGCATTTCCATCACGTGAGCCACCGCGTGTTGGCCCCAGCCATCGCGCGGCTCCAGTTCGACACTGAAGCGGCCGTATCGTTCCGCGCGAGCATATGCGCCCGTTTCCTCCAGACCGAAGGCGTACATACCCAGAACGGCGTGGTAACCGGGCATGCTCTTTTCCCAGTACGGGAGCGAGCGCGCAATACGGTCACGCAGCATTCTTGAGTCACCGACGAAGAAATCAATCAGGTGTCCGGCCTGCAGCGCCAGCGCATCCAGTGGATAGTCGACGCTGAGGTCTTCCAGCGCCAGCCCTGCGGCGCGCCATTGTCCTTCAGTGAGCAGGCGGACGGCCTCCACGTGCCGGCGCTCGCGATCGTTGGCGCTCAGAGTCTTTGCCGACTCGTACGCCATGCGCGCCACGGGCAAGCCCGCAGGTTCGGTTCCCATCAAGTGAAGATATCCCCTGAAAACGTGACCCATCACCAGCGCCGGGCTTTCGGCGAGCGCCCTCTCAACGGTGGAAGCCGGGTCGTCGATATAGCATCGAAACTCATGGAAGCCCCGCTCGAGCGCTTCCAGGCTGTTTTGCGTTGCTCCATTGATCGCGTATCCCATACGGTCGTTCATAACGTTCCTCCATTTCGCCGGCGCATCGTCGATAATTGAACCAGCGTGAGTGCAATGTACCGAATGGAGATCGCAAGGCCAATGGCCGGGACGCCGGAAAACCAGTCCGTTCCGCCGATTTCAGAGGTGGCGTAATGGATGCGCTATCGGACCTTTTTCGCGTCGTCAGACTGACCGGTGGAGTATTTCTGGAGGCGGAGTTTTCGGCGCCGTGGAGTGTCAAGGCACAGGCGGGCCCCGAAGACTGCCGCTTCATGCTTGCCGCGCCAGCTCGCCTGATCTCCTTTCACTATGTCATCTCCGGCCAGTTATTGCTGCAAATCGATGGCGATCCTCCCGTGGAAGTGCGCTCCGGTTCGATTGTTCTGCTGCCCCGCAATGATCCGCATACGCTTGCGAGCCAGACCGGATTGAAGGCCGTGGATTCGGAAGGGCTGATTCAGATGGATGCCTCTGGAGGGCTGGCCAGGTTGCGACACGGAGGGGGCGGAGAGATTACGCGGATTGTCTGCGGCGCTGTCGGCAGCGAGGCGGACTGCTACCCGCTGCTCGATACGCTGCCGTCGACGCTTGTGCTCGACCTGAACGGCCGGTCGGCTGCCGACTGGATCTTCAGTTCTTTCCGTTACGCCGCGCGGGAACTGTCCGCGGCGCGCGCCGGGTCGGCCGCTGTTTTAGCGAAGTTGTCGGAGCTGATGTTCGTTGAGGCCGTGAGGTTCTATCTGGAAGGACTGCCTGCGGACGAGCGAGGATGGCTTGCAGGTTTGCGCGATCCGTCTGTCGGCAAGGCTCTCGCGCTGCTCCATACGGACCTTGCCCGGCCATGGACCGCGGAAGAACTGGCTCGAGATGTGTACCTTTCCCGGTCGGCGTTTGCGGATCGGTTTACTTCGCTGATCGGAATTCCGCCGATCACGTATCTGACTCGCTGGCGTATGCAGGTCGCCGCCCAACGGCTGCGCGACAGCCTGAAGTCCGTGGCAGACATCGCCGCTGACGTGGGCTATGAGTCCGAACTTGCCTTTGCCAAGGCATTCAAGCGGCAATATTCGCTGTCACCCTCGCAGTTTCGTAAGAGGGGCGACCGTCCATCGGGCGCCCACGCTGCGCAAGCCTGAGGCGACCGAGAGAGCGCAGCGCAAAAGAACGAAATGCAGCCCGGGCGGCGGCAGGGTCAGACTTCGGGTCTGGAGCCTTCCATTCGCGGCTCCCTCCTCCAGATCAGGCCGTGAGGCAGTTTGCTCTTCACTGTTTCGGCAGCGCGAACACGTAAAGCGTCGAGCCGGAGCGCCGCAGGCGCGCATCCGCATCGGCCGCCATTTCCGGGTTCACCTGGGTGTTGCCACCCAGCTGGCTGGAGATGATGGCGATGTACTGCCGCCCGTCGGGACCCTGATAGCTGATCGGTGAAGCGCGGAAGTTACTTCCGGTTCGGAAGGTCCACAGGATCTCTCCCGACTTCGCGTTAAACGCGCGCACGACGCCTTCATTCGGACCGCCCTGGAACAGCAGGTCTCCCGCCGTCGCCAGGATACCCACGTTGTTGGCGACCTTCCAGGGAACCCGCCACACGGTCTTTCCGGTCACGGGATCGTTGGCCTGCAACTCTCCGGCGCTGGTCGCGCCCGGCGCCCTGGGGCCGGGTATTCCCGGCGCCGGCCCTTCGCGCAGTGTGTAGTCTCCGGGCGGATTGTACTGTCCTTCAACGACCTTCTGCGTGCCGCAGGTGTTCAACGCGGGAGTGTAAACCAGGCCGGTGCGAGGAGAATACGCGTCCTGGAACCAGTTCCTGGCGTTGATGCCGGGACACCATGTCACGTTGACGTCCTTCGCATTGGGCACATACTTCTGTCGATCTTCCAGCTTGGTGAAGAGCATCTTCTCGATGTTGTACGACGGGCGTCCGGTCTGCATGTCGACGCCCGTGATGAGATCGTTATAGACAAACGACCACGGCTTCGTCACCAGTTCGCCCGTTGCGCGATCGAACACATAGAAGTACCCGTTTCGCGCGGGATGCACGAGGGTCTTTCGCGTCCGGCCGCCGATATTCAGATCAACAATGAGGAAGGCGCTGGGCTCGTCCAGGTCCCAGCCGTCCTGCGGCGTCAGGTTGTACGCCCAGACGAGTTCGCCGCTGTTCGCATCGCGCGCGAGGACGGACGCGCAGTAGTTGTTCTTGTAAGCGGCCAGGGCCCCCTTACCATCCAGTTCGATCCGGCCGAACTGTCGACGGTAGTCCGGATTCCAGGGACCGCAGTTGCTGGTGCCGTAATAGAAGAGATTCAACTCGGGATCAAACGTGAACCATCCCCAGACCGATCCGCCGCCCCGCTTCCAGGAGTCGCCGTACCAGGAGTCGAGGGCGGGATTCGGCGCCTTATCGTCCGCGTAAAACGGCTTGAACCGGGGACCGATGCCGACTTCGTTGTTCGGGCCGGTGCTGTAGAAGCGCCAGCGAAAGCTGCCGTTTTCCAGGTTGTAGGCCGTGATGTGCCCGCGGACACCTTTTTCGCCGCCCATGACGCCGATGATGACCTTGTCGCCGACTATCAGCGGTGGGGCGCTGACAGTTTCCGCCTGCGCCAGGTTGCCGTTGTCCGCTTTCCACACCACCTTGCCGTTTTCGGCGTTGAGGGCATACACCTGTCCATCCAGCGTGCTGTAGACGATTTTTCCGTCAGCGAAGGCGAGTCCGCGCGTCTGCGCTCCGCAACAGGCCGCTTTCGTGGCGTCTTCCAGTTTCGGAAAGGCCGGACGGAATTCCCATTTGATGGCGCCATCGCGTTTCAGATCGAGCGCGTAGATATAGTTCGGTTTCGGCGTGGCAATGTACATCGTATCGCCCACGACCAGAGGCGACGCCTCCACCGTGTCCAGGACGCCGATCTGGAACGTCCACGCCGGGGTGAGCCTCTTCACGTTGCCGACGTTGATTTGATCGAGCGCGCTGTAGTTCCAGCCGGCGTAATTCCCGTTCGGCATTACCCACTGCTTTGGATCGCTCTGCATGGTCATCAACCCTTTGTGCGCCAGCAACACTCCCGAGGCGCCGATGCCCGCGATGAGCAGAACCAAAGCTCCAACAAAAAACACCCGTCGATTTCTCGATGCGCTCATTCTTCCAGACCTCCGCCGTGGAATTGAATGCGGACAGTCTGTTCCGGATGGCAGGGGAAAGCAAGCGCGTTGGATGCGTTACGCCAGGCCGATTTACCCAGGACAATCTGCCGGACCACGGCGTTCCGGGAGCGGCCTGGGCTGATGACATCCTGCGGCCCGGCGTGCTGCCGGCCACATCGCCGGTCCGGCAGACCAACTACTACGGCAGCGTCTGAAGTCCCTTCCATCATGGATTGTGCGCTGAGAGCGGAGTCCTGGAGATCCCCCTGTTCGCCTCCTGTTTCCTGTCGACTTTCACAACGCGTCGACTTGCTGTAGGCTTAGCCGCGATCCGGAGGTAAGTCTTCTGTGTCCGAAGAACAACGCCCGGCTGATGTTCGACGCCAGAGACAAATTAACGACATCTATCTTCAGGCAGTCGAGCTTGAAACCGCTGCGCGCGGGGAATTCGTTCACGACGCGTGTAAAGACGACCCGGATCTGTTGCAGCGCGTGAAGTCGCTGCTGGCATGGCACGAGAGGATGGATGCAATCCTTGATGAAGGCGCCATGTCGGCCGCTGTGGCGATGGGCCAGGCTGAGGACTGGCCGGCCGGCTCAACGTCCGCTTCGAATATTTCGGAGGAAGGACGGCTCGGCGTCCCCAATCATGTTCCGGGGGCGCGTTTCGCTCCAGGTGTGATTCTCTGCGATCGCTATCGAATCGTCGGGCTGGTTGGGCGCGGCGGGATGGGGGAAGTGTATCGCGCCGACGACCTCAGACTTGGTCAGGCTGTCGCGCTGAAGTTCCTCGCGGCCGAATTCGCTTCCGACCCGGTAAGGCGCGAGCGCCTGTTCGCCGAAGTGCGTATCGCCCGTCAACTGTCGCATCCAAATATCACGCGCGTGTATGACGTTGGAGAATTTGAGGGGCGCCCTTTCCTGTCGATGGAGTACATCGATGGAGAGAATCTTGCTTCGCTCCTGACACGCATTGGCTACCTGTCGAATGAAAAGGCGATCGACATTGCGCGTCAGTTGCTTGCGGGACTTGCCGCGGCTCACGAACGGGGCGTGCTGCATCGCGATTTGAAGCCGGCAAACATCATGCTTGACGGCCGCGGCCGCGTTCGCATTACAGACTTCGGAATCGCCGTTGCGGCCGGCGAAGACGCGGAAAGAAACGCCGTTCTCGGCACGCCCGCCTACATGGCGCCCGAACAATTCAATGGATCAGCGGCGACCGTTCGAACCGACATCTATGGATTGGGACTCGTTCTGTACGAGGTCTATTGCGGCCGGAAAGCGTTTACGGCTTCTTCTCTGGCGGAACTGCGCGATCAGAAGGAATACATGAGTCCCCGGGCGCCATCGGAGATCCGAACGGGTATGGATCCGGTGGTGGAGAGTGTGATCGTGCGGTGTATGGACCGGGATCCTCAAACTCGTCCCGGTTCCGTCGCTGAACTGCTGTTGTCTCTCCCCGGAGGCGATCCTCTGGCAGCCGCAATCGCCGCGGGGGAGACGCCATTGCCGGAGATGGTGGCTGCATCCCGCCTGAGAGAAGACACTCGGTCCACAACTGCGGTGGCTCTGTTGATTGTCGTGATCCTTGGATCGTTCGCGATCATCCTGATGAACCCTCGCGCTTCTCTGCTGTTGCGATCTCCTCAAGGCAAAGACCCACGTGTCCTCGTAGACCGGGCTCAGGAATTCATTCACAAGGCCGGTTATACCTACACGCCTGCAGACATGGCTTCCGGACTCGATTACGATGCGGAGTTTCTGGATCATGTACGAGGAACGAGGAACACGCCTGATCGATGGGACGCAACTACTGTATATAGCCCTGTGATCTTCTGGTTTCGACAGTCGGCGAGACCACTCGAGCACCTTCCGGCCCGGCGGGATCAGAGCGTGGCAGCTACCGGAGTCCGTCCCGATGATCCGCCTCTGCAATTCCCCGGCGACGTTCTGCTGAGGTCGGATGTGGAAGGCAGGCTCCGGAGGTTTACAGCAGTTCCATGGTCGACGGGCGACTCCGGTGAAGGAGACACCGCGCCGGCGGAATGGCCGCTGCTGTTTGCGGCTGCAGGTCTCGATCCTTCGGACTGGAGTCCGACAGAGCCGGATTCGGTTCCCAACTATTTCGCGGATACGCGGGCAGCATGGACTGGCGTGATTCCGGGTGTGGGCTCCGCGAGGATTGAGGCGGCATCCTACCGCGGCAGACCTGTGAGTTTTGAGATTGTGGAGCCGTGGAGACGGCCCCAGGAGCCCCCACAGGCGCATCCGCTCAGTCTTCGAGTTGTGAACGGAGCGTTTCTGGTCGCGGTGGTGACAGCGTTGTATTTCGCGCGCAGGAATCTGCGTCGGGGCCGCGGCGACCGTCGCGGCGCCACACGACTGGCGCTGTTTACGTCAGCGGTGTACGGCGTGTCGTGGATCGTGAATGAGCATCACGTTGCCACTTCGTGGGAACTCACTCTGGCCGTACGAGCTGCAGCCCAGGCCCTGTTCGCGGCAGCCACGACCTGGGTTCTCTACATTGCGCTGGAACCGACGGTAAGGCGCCGGTATCCGTCCCTTCTGATTTCGTGGACGCGGGTTCTGGCCGGAGGCTGGCGCGACCCGAGGGTTGGTCGCGACATCCTTGCCGGCTGCGCGCTTGGCGTCACGCACGCATGCCTTTCGAGATTCCTGATTGTGGCGCCGGCATGGTTCGGCTATGCGGAAGGCCCCCTGCTGGAGAGAGACATCGGATATCTCTTCGCGACGGGCGTATCGGCGGGACGTCTATTCGACGGGATGCTGTTCGGCGTCTCCACGGCGCTGATTGCGGTACTGCTGTACGTCTATCTGGGACTTTTGTTCCGAAGCAAAAAGATTGCCGCGGTTCTTTGGGTTCTGGCGAACGTGACCCCGGTGTTCGTTGGCGGCGACGTTCCGTTTCTGTTTCTCCCTCTGGTCATTCTCACGTTCGCCGCTTTTCTGGCTGCCATGCTGCGTTTCGGATTGTTGTCTGTTGTAGTTGCGACCTTCGTCGACTATTTCTGGACTTATCCCATCAGTTTGCGTATTTCCGCCTGGTATGCCGGGCTCGGATGGATTGCTCTTCTCGCGGTGGCGGCCGTCACGATTTATGGTTTCCAGGTTTCTCTGGGGGGGCGGCAGCCCCTGTTGCGCCCGGCGGAGAAACTTGACGGCGCCTGATGAATATCAGCCAGACGGCGATATCAGGGCTTTGCTCCGGGCTCCTCGGTGGGAGGCGCGCTCAGATAACGAAGAAGCCAGGCTTTGGCGGCCTTCCAGTCGCGTGTGACCGTGTCAGTCGAAACTTTCAACACTTCTGCGCTTTCCTCCACGGAGAGTCCTCCGAAGAAACGCAATTCAATGATGCGCGCATGACGATCGTTAACTTCGGATAACGCGTTCAGAGCTTGATCAATGATGACAAGATCCACGTTGCTCCTGGTCTGGAGCATGTCTGGAACCTGGTCTAATTCCACCGGGATCGCGCCGTTTCCGCGTTTCAGTTGATTGCGCCGCCGCGCGTGTTCGACCAGAATGCGCCGCATCGTTTGCGCGGAAATGGCAAAGAAGTGCGCGCGGTTCTGCCACTGCATGCGATTGATGTCGGCCAGTCGCATGTAGGCTTCGTTGACGAGAGCCGTCGCCTGCAGGGTATGCCCGGGTCGTTCCCGTTCCAGGTAACGCCTGGCCAGGCTGCGCAGTTCCCGATAGACGATCGGAATCAGCTGGTCCAGAGCCTGTTCATCACCCTGACTCCAGGCGAGCAGCAATTGTGTGACGTCCGCTGAACTGGGTGTCGGTTTGGGCATTCGAAGCGACGGATTATAGCATTCGACTTCCGCAGCAACGGAAAGCGGAAGACCGGCGGGAGCGGCCCCGTGAGTGCCCATCGAGGATCGTGGGGACCGCGATGTTTTCTGCGCCCGGCCGCTCCTGGCCGGGCGCCCTCCTTAGAAAAACCGTGGGGTTTTTTGCGGCTGTTTTGCCATGCTCGGCGCCTTAACACCTGACAGGCAATTGGGAGGATTGGTGGCAGGCGCAAGCGATCGCCAAGGTGCGCCAATTCGTCCAAAAACAGCAAAATCCAACGTTTCTGACAGAAGGAGACCATTCATGATGAAGAAGATGTTTTTGGTGGTGGGGCTATTACTGGGAAGCCTGGCATACGCCGGAACGACCGTCCCTTTTGAGGCGAGCGTCGAGACTGAGCTTCATTTTGTCGGCCCATGCGGTCCGAACTGCGCGACCGCAACCATGATCGGTGTCGGACAGGCCCTACAGGGCGGGCGCGTTTCGATGGATGGCCTCGCCCAACTGAATGTCGCGACTGGCGCTCAAACCGGAATGCCGACGTTTACGGCGGCGGATGGGTCCACGCTCACGATTTCGCTGGAAGGCGCATTCACTCCCGCCGGGCCGCAGGACATTACTTTCTCCGGCGTCTGGACAGCAATCAGCGGTACCGGACGCTTTGAGGGTGTGAGTGGGGACGGGACCTATGATGGGTTTGGCAGCGGCTCAACCGGGGTCGTCCATTTTCACGGAACGCTGAACAATCCGGGACGGCGTTGATTCGTACGCCGACCGTGATGCGGATGCTCTTCCGGTGTGGCCGGTGTCTGAAAAGGTCGAAATCGGAGCAGGCTTTCGGGGCGCTCGATGAGCGCCCATTTCCCCGAATCGACCGCAACCAATCCGGACCTGGACGAGCGCGACAAGTCATGCGTGATAGTCCGTGTCGACCGGTACCACCCGGCCCATTGTCGCGAGCGCGACGATGAGCGCCAGAGGCATCAGCGCGCCGATAAGAATCAATACCGGCGCATAGCTTCCCGTGGCGTCGACGGTCGCCCCCACAGCCCACGTAACGAGGTGCTACCATAACGTCATGGGTGGAACGAATCCTTACATCGAACAGCAGGCGCCGGAACCGGCAACGCAGAAGTTCAAGATCACCTTCCTGCCGATGAACGTGACCGTGGAAGTGGATCCGGAGAAGATTCCCTACGGCGTAACGGGACTACCGGGAAGCATCCTCGACATCGGACTGGCGCACGGCATCGACATCGATCATTCCTGTGGCGGAGTGTGCGCGTGCTCGACGTGTCACTGCATTGTCCGGGAAGGCGGTCAGACGCTTTCCGAAATGAGTGACGCCGAAGAAGATGAACTGCAATACGCTCCGGGACTGACGCCTTCCAGCCGTCTCTCCTGTCAAAGCGTGCCCGATGGCACGCGGGACCTTGTCGTCGAGATTCCCGCCTGGAACCGAAATCTCGTGCGCGAAGGACATTAGAACCGCAGCGCAGGCCGATCCTTCCCCGTCCGCTTGTCGGGGCGGTCTATGACCGCCCCGACAGGGAGACAGGGACTATTCAGTAAGCTGCCTGGGAATAAGCAGGTTGAGAGCGGCGGGGAGGATTGCGATTTCGATCGGAAGCATTCCGCGGGTTTCGCCATCCAGTTCAACGAGGACTCTCTCCCGTGACGACGCCGTCACCGATTTCGCGCGGCAGGAACTTGTGGCCCGGAGCGTTAGAATTCGGCCGCGGTAAAGAAGCGGAAGGTTTCGCAGGATTCCGCCCATGCCCAGGGGGCCAATGCGCGTCACATCGATCCAGCCATCGTCCATCGCCGCCTGAGGGCAGATCTCCATTCCGCCGCCATGAAACCGGCCATTTCCGGCGGCCACCTGCAGCATCCGCCCCTGGAAATCCGCGTGGCCATCGATGCGAATTTCGACGGCCGGACATTCGAACTGCGCCGCGGACATGAGCGCCGCGAGCGCATAGGTGAGCCGGCCTCCCAACGCCTTCGACATGCGGTTTGCGCGCGCTGTGGCTTCGGCGCCGAGTCCGAAGCTCACCACGTTGATGGCGTATTCCGTGCGTTGCTCTTCCGACGCGGTGGTGTACGTCACGCGAAGCGCGTCTATGGGCTTTGCGACTCCGTTGGAGACGAGGCCGGCGGCCGCCTCGGGATCCGCGGGAATGTGGGCGCCGCGTCGGAAGTCCGATCCTGTTCCACATGGAATGATGGCCAGGCGCGCGTCCGGCGCGATGGGCGCGCCGGCGTCGAAGAATCCGTTGACGACTTCATGAATCGTGCCGTCACCGCCGGCGGCGACGATGGTGTGCGCGCCCTGGTGAAGCATTTCCGCCGCCAGTTCTGTGGCGTGGCCGGGAGACTCCGTATGGAGAAGGGTGTGCGCCGGCAACCGGGGCGCGAGGCGCGCGATGACGCGGGCGGCTTTGCCGTTGGCGGCGCGCGGATTGGCGATGACGACCAGTCCGTTTGGAAGAAGGGCGCCGCCGCTCCCCGGCATTTCTCAGGACGCGGCGGCGGCTTTGCGTTCCGTCACGAAAGCGGGCCGGATCCAGCGTTCAATGCCCTTCGTGTGGACATTGACCCAGTAGTCCGCCCAATCGATTGCTTCGGGATTCCAGACCAGCCTCTCGAGATCTTTTGCGGTCAGCATGCCGGCCGCTTCGCGGATGTTGCGCGTCTCGAAGATGAAACTGTTGTGGACCATGAAGGGCAGAAACTTGTCGAGCGTCACTTCCTGCTGGCGGATCTGGCGCCGGGTGGTCCGGAGACTCTTCAGATACGGATCGATCCGCGCGGGGCCGAGCACCGTTTTGGCGAAATTGAGCATGGCGTGAATCACGTCGAGTCCCCGGCTCAGGCGGGCCCGCTTCGCCGCCAGCGTTTCGGTGGTGATGATCTGGGTCTCCACGTATGCCTTCCACAGGTTCGCCAGCTTGTTGCCGCTCTTCTTGTGTTTGTATTTGTAGCGCGCGTTCATGCCGAGGAAACTCACGAGGCGTGGCAGCATGACCGGGTTGGTATCCGCGGTGGCGAGGTGATACACGGCCTTGTTCCTGCCGCAGAGAACCGCCGCCGTGATGATGAGAATTCCCGCCGCGACCAGATCCACCGGAATGATTTCGAGCGATCCGTCTCTGCGTACAGGCCATGATTTGACGCCTTCGCCCCCCATCAGAATAAGCGGCGCCGAAGTCGTGAAGCCCTCATTCCATCCGGGAAACGGAAAGGTCATGGAAGACTCGACGATGGCCGGTCGCACGATCGCATAGCTCAATCCCGGCGTGGCGGCGATGATCTGCTCGCCCATGCTTTTCGTATACGTGTAGGTGTTGATCCAGCCCCAGTGTTCGGCGCGGTCCATTCCGCCTTGTCGCATCCGTTCGCGGATTGCGCGTTGTCCCTGGGAAGGGTCCGCCTGACAGTCGCGGATGAACTGTTCACACCAGCGGAGTTCTTCATCCAGATTGAAAACCTCCGCGGAGGCGGATTCACCGCGTTTGGGGTAATACCCTTCGATCGGCGTGTCTTCTGAAATGCGTCCGTTCTTCTTGCCCGCCACATAACAGGTGGAGATGTGTACCAGTCTGGCGCCGAGCTGCCGCGTGAGATCGACGAGATGTTGCGCGCCGTAAACATTGGGCACGAGGGAATCGGGCAGGGGCGGATCGAAATCGACCACGCCGGCCAGGTTGACCACCACGTCGACCTTGCCACGAAGCTGTTCGACCACATCGGGCTGGACACCGCACAGCGGTTCGTTCACGTCGCCTTCGACCACGGTGACCTTCGCCCGGACGGCGCTTTCGCCGCCCATGCGATCCACGATGGGCCGCAACGGTGGGGCCGTCAGGACTTCGGAATAGAAGCGCTGCTCCCCGGTCACGTTGCGCCGGCGCCGGACCTGCACGATCAGGCGCTGGAGTTCGGGGAAACGATCGAGAATCATCGCCAGCAGGACCTTGCCGACAAAGCCGGTTGAGCCGATGAGAAACACGGTGCGGTTGCTGAACGCGTCGATGGCGGAGATTTCGCCGGTGCCGGAGCGGGGTTTTCCATCGGACATCTCGTATTGACCCAGCACCGGGTTCCACTGCCAGGGGGTGTCGTATTTCATGAGCCAGGTTCCGGATGAGGTTCAATGCCGCAGTCAGGTCTCGCACGCATGGCGGAACATTGTACGTTACTCGGGACTTCGGCTCGATCTTTTCGCGAGGCTGCGGACGATGCCCAGCAGCCGCCGGCGGGAGCGCAGCAGGTCCATCTTGACGGCCGAAACGGACTTGCCCTGCAGCCGGGCGATTTCCGCCACGGTGCGGTCCTGAATATAGAAGAGGTCGATTGTGGCGCGCTTGCCGTCGTCGAGACGGGCCAGGGCCCGGCGCAGAAGATGCAGCTGGCGGCGGCGGTCGAGATCGTCTTCCAGCGACGGCGTGTCGTATCCCTCGATCTCCACTCCGCCGAGTTTGACCTCAAGCCGGCGCTTCCGCCAGTGGTCGCTGATGGTGTTCTGGACAACCTTCTTCAGAAACGCCCGCGGGTGCCGGATGTCGTCGCGGTTATGAAACGCCTCAACCACCCGCAGGGAAGCGTCCTGAATGAGATCTTCGTCGTGAACGGGCGTTCCGGTGCGCCGCGTAATGACGCGCACCAGGATACGGATATCGGCGGGGGTGAAGTTCATGTGACCATCCTCGGGATGTTGCGGCTATTGGAAGCATGATTGGAACCAGCGATGTCATGAAGCGGCTGTTTGATCGGATCCGGATGGCGGCCCGCGTTTCCGGAGCAGTGCTCATCAGCGGAGAAACGGGAAGCGGAAAGGAACTGGTCGCGCGCGCCATTCACCAGGCGAGCGGCCGTTCGGGACGATTTGTCGCGGTGGATTGCGGCGCCGTGCCGGAGGACCTGATCGAAAGCGAATTGTTTGGATACCGGCGCGGGGCGTTTACCACCGCGATGACCGACAAGGCGGGTCTTTTCGAGGAAGCTCAGGGAGGCACGCTGTTCCTGGACGAGATTGCCAACACGTCGCGGCGCTTTCAGGCCAAGCTGCTGCGCGCGCTGCAGGAGCGGCAGACACGGCGGATCGGAGACCTTGTATACCGCGCCCTCGATATCCGTGTCATCGCCGCCTGCAACTGCGATCTGCGGGAGTTGGTGGCGCGCGGGGAGTTCCGCGAAGACCTCTATTATCGCCTCAACGTGTTTGGCGTCCGCGTGCCGCCCCTGCGGGAGCGGCGCGAGGATATTCCCTTGCTGGTGGACGCGATCCTGCAGTCGCGCAAACGCATTTCGGCGTCCGCGCTCGAACGGCTGCAGTCCTATGCGTTTCCGGGCAATGTTCGCGAACTCGAAAATGTCATCGAAAGCGCCGTCTATACGGCTCCGGGCGGAACCATCGAGATCCAGCACCTGTCGATCGTCGCCGAACCGGTCGAACGGGAGGCGCCGGACCGTCTTGAGGTGCGCAACTTCTGGGAGTCGGTGGCGCGGCCATACGCGGACCGGTTGATCACGCGGCGTCATGTGGAAGACGTCGTTCGGGCCGGCCTGGAGCGCACCGGCGGCAGCTATCGAAAGCTGATGGCGCTCTTCAACATGCCGGAGTCCGACTACAAGCGCTTCATGGATTTTCTCCGCCGACACCGTTGTCATGTGGACTACCGGGAGTTTCGAAAACGCGCTGCGGAGAGGCCACACGATACCGGAGAGATCGAATCCTGAACTCAGGATCCAGTTGAGAGGCGCGCGGTTCGCGCCGCTTACAGCATGTCGCCACGGCCCGGCAGCGGTTCGGCGACTCCCGGTCCGGAGACCGGGAGTTCTGCTGTGGAGTCCCGCAGGCCCGACCCGGGCTGCGGCTTCACTCCGGCGTGGCCACATCTGTCGGGCGCGCATCCGTGTCCTCCGGTTCCCCCGTATCGTGGAAAAGCTTGACTACAAAGTTGCCCACCAGCAGGTGCTGGGTCCGGTTCACGAAGTTCCGGTAGGCCCGGCTGGAGTGGTACCGCAAACAATCGCTTCGTGTTCTCCACAATGTCAGCGATACGGCCATGCGCCCGTTCTCCTCGATCATGAACCGTCCGGAATCGAATCCGGGCTGCTGGCGAAGCTCCGGTAGAACCTCGGCTGCGTAGATGCTCGCGAATTCGCGGGTCTGCTCGTCGGAGACAGCCTCGCCGATCACCATGCGCGCGTACATGACGGGTTACCTGGCGGGAGTCTTTGGCGGTTGCTTCGCGACCAGGAGATCCTTGATCTTCTCGTATTGCTCCTTCGTCAGGAGCTTGCGCGACACCAACTCCTGCTTGCTTCGGAATGGACGCGCCGCGATGATTTTCTTCACCGTCGCGCGGTCAATACCGGTGAGTACCAGATCCTCTTCGCTGGCGCTGTTCAGGTCGAACGGCTTCAATGCCGGCGCCTTGGTCTGGGAACTTGTTTCGGCTTTGCTTTTCGACTGCGCGGGCGCCGGCGCGGCTGAGGACAACGCCAGAGCCGCCGCCAGGATTGCAGCGAGACTTCGACCAATCATGGGAAACCCTCCTTGAGATGTTTTGGGAACGTGAGACGCGGAAGAAAAAAATCCCGGCGGCCTGCGCCGCTGCGGCCCTTTGCAAACACCCAATCCAACGCAACGACGCGCCACTAGCCGCCGGGAGATATGGCCGATTGGCGGCGATCCGGCAGAGCGTTCGGCGGCGCCGGCCCAGAACGCCGCCGAACGCTTGCTTCCACCAGAACGATCGCATCAGCGATCGCCGTTCTTAGTGCATGCGCGGATCCAGGTTGAAGTGATTGAAAACAAAAGGTGGGCAGGGCGAAATACGCGGTTTCGGCGACCGCGTTTGTCGCCGAAACCGCGAATTTCCCATGGTCTGGTTCCTGTCGCGATGTGTCGCGATACCAATCGCGTGGGCCGCTATGACCGCCCCGACAAGCAGGCGGGGACCAGAATGTTTCTGCTTAGTAAAGCGGATCAGGCCGGGAACGCGATCAGTGTTTCCGCCGTGCAAGCGCCGGGATGGCGTCAAGACGGATCATCGCCTGTTGCATTTTCGCGCAATGCCTTCTAGCCTAAGCGCTGCTTCGGAGGGCAACCATGAAACTCATTTCACTGCTTGTTCTGGCGCTGATGGCGGCGCCGCAAACGCGATCACAGGAGAAGACCAAAGTGCCTGACGCTTTGAATTTCACCATGGACAGCCTGGATGGAAAGCCCGTGAATCTCGCCAGGTATCAGGGCAGCGTCGTGCTGATGGTCAATGTCGCCAGCCAGTGCGGCTACACCTACCAGTACGAAGGATTGCAGGCGTTGCACAAGAAGTACGCCGGCCGCGGCCTGCGTATTCTCGGATTCCCCTCCAACGACTTCGGCGCGCAGGAACCGGGATCCAACACGGAGATTGGCGAGTTCTGCAAGAAGAACTATGGCGTCGAGTTCGACATGTTTTCGAAGATCACTGTTTTGGGCAGCGGCAAGGCGCCGTTGTACAAGACGCTCACTTCAACTCCGGGATTCACTGGAGAGGTGGAGTGGAACTTCGAGAAGTTTCTCATCGGCCGGGACGGGAAGGTGATCGCGCGCTTCAAGTCTCCCATTGAGCCCGAATCGGAAGAAGTGACCGGCGCCATTGAAGCCGCGCTCCGGAAGTAGGAGCGGTTCAGTCCGACTGTGGCCGGCAAGGGATTCCCACCGATTCTGAATGAAGAGATGGCTCTGTTCGTCACCCAGGGGGTGTCGACGTATGCCTCGTCCGTCACCCGTGACGGCGCTCCCGCGATTGGCCAGGTCCTGGGCTGCCGGGTCGCCCCGGACCGGCGCAAGATCACTCTCCTGATTTCAAGAACCCAGTTTCCCGACCTGATCGGGGCGATCGAATCTTCAGGGCGCATTGCGGTCGGGTTCAGCCATCCGCGAAAAGGTCGCGCAATACAACTCAAGGGCCGGGACGCCATGGTCGGCGATGCGCTCCGGGGCGATCGCCGCGTGATGGAAACCTTTGCCGACGCCTTCGTGGAGGAAACGCGCTTCAGGGGATTCGATGAAGCATTGATCCGCTCGTTCCTGTGGGCGGACCCGTCGACGATGGCGGCCGTGACGTTCACGCCGGCTGAAGCGTTCGATCAGACTCCCGGTCCCGGCGCGGGCCGGAGCATGACATCCCGATGACATGGTGACGCTGGACAGCATCCGCATCTGCCTCGAGTCGGCTGTGCCGAACACCGTGGCCACGTGCGCGCGTGATGGCGCGCCGAATGTCACCTTCATCTCCCAGGTGCACTACGTTGATTCCGAGCATGTGGCGCTGTCGTTCCAGTTCTTCAGCAAGACGCGGGAGAACATTCTGGCGAACCCCCGCGCTGCGGCGCTGGTGGTCGATCCGGAAACGGCCGCCAGGTACGTGCTCGACCTCAAGTACCTGCGAACGGAAACTGCGGGACCGGTTTTCGAGAGTATGAAAGCGCGTCTTGCAGGCATTGCGTCGCAGACGGGAATGGCCGGTGTGTTCAAGCTCCGCGGTTCGGACATCTACCAGGTGCTCCGGATTTCCGCCGTGCCGGGACAGTCGCGACCCGCGCGGGAGCCGCGGCGGAACATTCTTGGCGCGCTGAGAAAATGCGCCGTCCGTTTGAGCGCCGCGACGGATCTGGCCGGTCTGCTGGACGCCACGTTATCGGGTCTCGAGGAGTTTCTGGGTGTCCGTCATTCCATGATCCTGATGCTCGACCCGGCCGGCAGCCGCCTGTATACGATCGCCAGCCGGGGCTATAGCCCTTCCGGCGTGGGATCGGAAATCGCGCTGGGCTGTGGCGTGATCGGCGTGGCGGCCGCGGAGCGCTCGCCGATCCGGATCACGCACATGACGGCCGAGTATTCCTACACCCGCGCGATCCGCGACAGTGTGGAGCGGGCGGGACTCGGCGCCAGCCTGGAGACCGCCATTCCGTTGCCGGGTCTCGCGGAATCGGGCAGCCAGCTCGCGGCGCCAATTTTGGCGGGGAAGCAGCTGCTGGGCGTCCTCTACGTCGAAAGTCCGGAAGATCTGCGATTCGGTTTTGACGATGAAGACGCGCTCATCATCCTGGCCGCGCAGCTTGGAACCCTGGCGGGCGCGTTTCGAGAAAACGCCGACATTCCGGAGACGGCGCCGCTCGCGCCTTCTCCGGAGGAGAGTCCGAACGGCTCTCCGTCAGTCGTCCGTCACTACGCGGCCGATGACAGCATCTTTATCGACGATGACTATCTGATCAAGGGTGTGGCCGGCGCCATCTTCTCAAAACTGGCGCGCGCCTACGAGAAGGACGGACGGGTGGAGTTTTCCAATCGCGAACTCCGGCTGGACGCCTCGCTCGGCCTTCCGGATATCACCGATAACCTTGAAGCGCGCCTGATCCTGCTCGAACGCCGGCTCGGCGAGCGGCGCGCGCCCCTGCGCATCGAGAAAACGGGCAGGGGCCGCTTCCGCCTTCGCGTCGACCGCCCATTCACGATCGTCGACGCCTGACCCTCGAACCCGGACAGGCGCGCGGCGCCGCGCGGCCCGGCCGGCTCCACGCTGTGGTTACGACACGGCCGCAAAACTTCCGGCCGCCTCCAGGTTGAGGCTGGATTCCAGTTTTGCCCAGTCTCCGGGGCGCAGAACCGATTCGGCCAGCCGAAGCACGGAAGCAAACGCCGCGTCCGGCAGCCCTGCGCGGATGTCCGCGAGAAGGGCGGTCCGCTCGGGCGCGGAGAGCGACGGCAGCATCCAGCGAAGGAAGTTTGCCATCTTCTCCCGGGGTATGGATGCGGTGATGGCATGACTGATCGCGATGAGCTCCTCGTCGGTGTAGGCGTCCCAGAGAATCCAGGTGTTCTCCGTCTCCTCGACGTGCATGTGTTCGAAGTTGTCCGCCACGAAAAGAGCCAGCTCACGGTACAGACTCAAAAGGGCGCGGCTGCGTTCGATCGGCGCCGAGGCATGCTCTACAGTCCGCGCTGCGGCTTCGAGGCGCTCGAACGATTCCTCGTGCCGGACATGGTCGTTGGCCGTCGTTCCCGAAGAGCCGGGCCGGCGGGCCTCCATGGCCGGATGAGCGAACTGGTTTTCGTGATGCAGATGGCCGCGGCAGAAGTCGATGAGGAGACGCGTCTGGCTCAGGCTGCCGGAGATTTCCGCTTCGTCGCCGGGATCCACGCGTCCCACCGCTGTCAGAGTGTCGAGCATCAGGGCGCGAAGCGCCTTGTGCGCGAAGAGATAAGGTTGAAATCGGTCCGGGTTTTGATTCGGGTTCATGGTGGTCATGGCGTTCTCCTCCGTTGAATTGTTTGTATTGACGATCACGGAGATCAGATTAGGACTTTGAGGGAATCGCCGTTCTTAAATGATCCTTAGCAAGACCTTAAAAACTTGCTAAGTACGGAAACGGCCTTGCGCGAAGCAGAAAGAAGACAGAAAAACCTTGGGCAGCTGTACACAACAGAAGTATTGGTCCCCGCCTCGTCCGCATACGTGCCTTATGTTCGTGGCGCGGCGTTTGGGCGATTGCGTCGCGTAAAGGCGGCGGCGCTTCCCGAGGACCTTGGTCCGGAGGATATCGTCGTCTTTGACGCGGCGCCGTTCGACGTGCCCACGCCCATCGCGGCGGCGATTACGGCCGCGCCGCACGCCGAACTGTCGCATCTCAATGTTCGAAGCGCGGCGCGGGGCACGCCATCGTGCCGTGTGGCGGATGCGATGAGCCGGTTTGAATCCTGGGAAGGGAAGCTTGCTCGCGTCGAATGCGGAGCCGAGGGTGTGGCGATTCG
The DNA here is from genome assembly GCA_036274645.1 of Terriglobia bacterium. Taxonomy (GTDB): domain Bacteria; phylum Acidobacteriota; class Terriglobia; order 20CM-2-55-15; family 20CM-2-55-15; genus DASUFH01. The sequence continues at coordinate 11,034 of DASUFH010000264.1, read as the reverse complement.
CGCGGCGTCTGCGGCGGAGGTGGCCGACGCGGTTCGACGCCGCCGTCCCCTGCCCGTGACGATCGCGCCGCCGGACCTCTCCGGAGCATTGGTCAATCTGCTGGAGATTCCGGCGGACGGCGTGGCCGAACGCTCGCTCTCCAGACGCCGGTACGGCGCGAAGGCGGCCAATCTCGCGACCCTCGCGCAGCGCATCCCGGCCGCGTGGACCGTCCGTGGATTTGCGATTCCGCTTGCGGCATACGACGCGTTTATTCACCAGGGAAGCCCGTCTCTGGCGTCCCGGATCGACGAGATTTTCGCCGACGCCCGCGTTCTCGCGGATCCCGCTTACCGTAAAACACGTCTGGCTGCGCTGCGCGCCGCGTTTGAGAAAACTTCCGTTGATCCAGAAACCCTGCGGTTGGTTTCCGGCAATGTGGAAACAATGTTCGGCGCCGATACCATGGTCCGGTTTCGCAGCAGCAGCAACGCCGAAGACGATGTCCTGTTCAACGGCGCGGGGCTCTACGACAGCGTGAGCGTATGCCTGGCGGATGATCGTGACAGCGACAGCAGGGGCCCGTCGCGCTGCGACGGGGATACGAAAGAGGAACGCGGCGTGGCGCGCGGTCTCGTCAAGGTGTGGGCTTCACTCTGGACGGACCGCGCCGTTGCGGAACGCCTCTGGTATGGCATCGATCCGCGGCGCGTGGCGATGGGCGTCCTCGTCGATCCCCGGGCGAAGAGCGAGCGCGCCAATATCGTGGCGTTCACGGCGTCGCCCAACGGACCGGCGTTTCTCGTCGAAGCCCAGAAGGGCGAACTGGCCGTGGTCAGCAGCGAACCCGGCGTGTGGCCGGAACAGACCCGGCTGCGGATCGGTCCGGGGAACGCCCTCAGTATTGAGCGGATGGCCACGTCGAGCGAGGCAAAGGAAGTTCTGACAGAGAGCGTCCTGCGGGAACTTGGCGCGCGTCTCGTGACCATTCAGTCGCTCTTTCCCGTAGACGACAAAGCGCCCGCCGGCGCGGACATCATTCTCGATACGGAATGGAAAGTCCTTGCCGACGGGCGCCTCATCATCAAACAGATCCGCCCGTTCCTGCGCCGGCCGCGGTAACGCCCGGTGAAGAGCGCCGCGGCGGCGCTGACGTCTTAGTGCTTCAGCCGGCTCCAGCGGTACTTGTTGCGCCGGGAATTCCACAGCCGCTCCAGGAAACCTCCTCCGCCGGAGTTCTGCGAATCGTCGGTCTTCCAGTCAATCGACCAGCGGTCGGCCCGATCCTCCTCGACCGGCCAGTCGATGCCGATCTTCCGCCGGGGCTCTTCGGGAGTGCCCGCCAGAGCCGATGTGGCGCTTGCCGTGATCTTATGCGTTCCCGCGGCGAGCGTGTCTTCCATGACGCTGAACGTCAACGCGTCATCGTGATCGAATCCCAGCACGTGACCCAGTTCATGAGTCAGAGCGGAGAGGAGGTCCATGGCGGTGTTCCTGGCGCTGGACCGCGTCGGCGTGATGTCCATGAACCATCCGAAGCCGGCGGCGGTGGCGTCAATCATGATGTCCGATCCGGAAGTCACTCCGAGCAGCTGTCCGTCCAGATGGTCCACGGAAACCGTGACCCCGCTGAAATCCGCGGTCGGTTCCGTCGCCAGCCAGTAGGACCTGGCTTCTGCGAATACGGCGTCGAGCTGGGCCTGTGTCAGTTCCGTCGCCGGCGCTGAACTGCCGGCCGGAGCGCTCGCAACCAGCGCCTTTTCGTCGTCGACGATGGTGACCGTTCCGACGCCGGCGGTGATCGTGGCGCCGGTCGGATTCGACAGGGTGACCAGGAAAGTCTCGTCCGCCTCTTTGACCCTGTCGCCGATGATCGTGACGCTGATCGTCCTGGACGTGACGCCTGGCGCGAATGTCAGCGTTCCGGAGGCGCTCTGATAATCGCTTCCGGCGGTGGCTGTTCCGTCGCTGGTGGCGTAATTGACCGTGACGGTGGAGGAACTTGCGGCGGAGAGCGTGACGGTGAGGGTCACCGTCTTCGTGCCTCTGCTCCCCTCTGTAATGGATGCGTTTCCGATCGACAGTGAGGCCCCGCCGGCGTCGTTATCGGCGATCGCGCCGATTGCGCTGGTGGGCCCGCCGGTGAGGTAACCGCTGCCTGGCAGAACGGTCAGGGTGATGTTCTCCGATCCCTCGTTTGCGGTGTCATCGATCGGTGTCGCTGTGATCGTCGCGCTCGCGGTTCCCGCCAGAAGGGTCAGCGTCGAACCGTTGCCCGACAGCGTGCCGCCCGTCGCGCTAAGCGTATAGTCCGCGCCCTTCGTCGCGCTGCCGCCCCACGACAGGTTGATAACAATGTCGGTGGACAGATTCGTGGAGCGCGTGATCGTAAAGACAATCGGATTCGAATCCTGTTCGGCGCCGCTGGCATCGGTTGCCGCGACGGACACGACCGGAGCCGCATCATCGTCAACAACGGTCACTGCGACGGAGTTGACGCTGAGCGTGACCCCGACCGGATCGGAGAGCAGGACATAAAAGGTCTCTTCCGGTTCCCAGAGGTTGTCGCCGAGGATCGGAATCACGATCTGGGCCGTCTTGCTGCCCGTGGCAAACGTGGCCACTCCGGAAAGTGGCGTGTAGTCCGACCCGGCCGTGGCGGAGCCGTTCGACGTGCTCCAGGCGACGGTTGACGTGCTGAGAGCCGGATCCGAAAGGTTCAGCGTGATGACGGCGGCGGCGCCGCCTCCAGCCGCCCCTTCCACGACGGTTATCGGGGCTGCAATCACGGAGGGCACATCGAATGCGGGGTCGTTTGTGAGGATGCGGTAGCTGTCGAAGCTTGTCGCGCCTCCGCGGGAAAGGACACCGACTCCGCCATCGACGATCGGCGCGTTGAAGGCGTATGTCGTGACCAGGCTGCCACCGATGGTGATCGCCACGCCCGTTCCGTTGAACGCCAGCTTCAGGGCGTAATCGGTTCCCGGCGTGACGGCGCGGTTGATGCTGGAGTCGACAACCCATCCGCGGCGCGGATCGACGTGACCGATTAGCAGCTTCTGGTTGGTGGCGTCGAGCGCGACGAACTTGAAGTCGTCGGTCGCGTATTCGTCGAAGACCACGCCACCGATTCCCGTGGTCGAGATCGTCGTCTGAATCTCCGCGTAGGACGTCGGCAAAATCGGGGAGCCCAGATCCACGATGTCGAGCGTCGTGATTCCGGCCGGCGCCACGCTGCTGTAGCGGCCTCCCGTGACCGTCCAGGTCCCCAGTTGGTCGCCCGTGAACTGCTGGGCGAATCCGTCGTTGAAGTCCTCTCGGGTATCGAGGGTGACCTCGGGCGGCAGCGCCTGAATCACGACGTTGTCGAACAGGCCGCGCGAGTTGTCGGAGCCCACGCCAATCAGACCTTTGTTCAGGCCAACCGCGACCCCGTCAACGATTCGCGGAGCGTAGGTAAAGCTGAACGCCTGACTGTTGTTCACCTGGACCGTGACAATCGTTCCGTTGACGGCAATGAGTGTCTGGTAGGCGGTGTCGGACTTCAACTGGCCGACGAATGGGGCTTGCGCGTCGACATACCATCCGGTGGCGTCCCGGTGTCCGATGACCATCTTGTTGGTCGCGACGTCGATGCCCGCAAACTTGAAGTCGATCGGGGAGAAGTAATCGAACAGCACGTAGGCGTTCGCCTTCCAGCCGCCCGTCGGCTTCTGTACGGTGACGTCCGCGCGGATCTCGTAGTACACCGGAAGGTAGACGTCGGCGTAGAACACGGCTGCGGCGTCTTTGCCGAGGGAAGCGGCCTCGACGCTCAGCTTGCCGCCGGACACCTGCCATACACCGCTGTCCACGGCAAAGCCGTGCATGCTTCCATTATTGAAATCGGCGCTGCGCAGGACATCGCGGCCGCCCCCGGGGATGTTGCCCGGCTGAGGATCGGTCGGACCGCCGGTCTGATCCTGCCAGAGTCCGTGATCTCTCTGAATGACCAGGCCGAGTTCGCCGTCCGGTTCACCGTTACGCGCCGAGTCGTTCCCCGTGTCGGTGTCGCGCGTCGGATCCGCGCCGTGGCTGGCCGACAGCGCATACAGGAATTCCTTCAACTGCGGCTCCACCTGACGGCTGACCGTGTTGATGCCGAATGCGGAGAAAGGCACGATGTAGCTGTTGAACTCACCGACCCAGTCGATCAGGCGATCGCCACCGGTGTTCCCGATCAGGATGTCGAGACCCGCGCCGCCGAAGACGCGATCCTCATATACCGGATGAGTTTCGGCGACGTCGTTCAAGCCGCCGTTTGTCGTGAGGACGTCGTCGGCGTTGGCCAGGTCGTTGCCCCAGCCGCCGTAGATCGTGTCGCGGCCGGTGCCGCCGACCTGCCAGTCATTGCCCAGGTCGCCGAAGATGAGGTCGTTACCGTCGTTATTTTCGTAGGCAAAGGCCGTCGGTGTGCCATTGGGCGCAAACGCCACCGCGCCGTACTCCGTCGGACCCTCATCGGAACTCAGGTTGAGGAAATACTGTTTGGTGAACGCGGCCGAGGAGCCCGTCTTCCAGACGGTTCCGGAACCGTCGAACAGAATGATCCGGCGCGGATCGTATTCGTCATAGAGGAAGAACTCGCCGAGCCGGCTCTGCACCGGCTTCGGCGAATTCCACGCGTCGGTGTCCGAGCCGAATTTCAGGATATCGCCCGGGTTCCACGGCCGGGTGAAATCGGTCCGGACAACGCCCATGACGGTTCCGGCGCCGTTGAACAACTGGGTATAGGATTCCGGCAGCGCCTCGCCGCCGGCAATGGCGTCGTCGCCCGACGCGCCATGGAGGAAGTCGGAGCCCAGTCCGCCGAAAATGATGTCGTCGGCGAAGTTCGGGTCGAATAATGGATCGTCTCCACCCTGAGCGTTCGGTTTCAGGTTGAACGGCGTGATGTCCACGGCCTTGTTCAGGGCGTGGTTCGGGTTCAGGATGGCCGTCTGCACCTGGCCGGGCGTATAGACGAATTCATCAATGACGTTGCCATGAATGATCTGCGGATGCTGCGGATCGGGATCCGTCGCGAGCAGGAAATTGATGGCGTACAGCGGTTCGCTGTACTGCGCGATATTGCCGGCCGTGTTGCGGCTGGTGAAGATCCGGCCATCGTCGCCGATGACACCGTCCTGGCCGGTACCGCCGGAAATCCAGTCGTTGCCCCAGCCGCCGATGATGTCGTCGTCATCGGCGTCGCCGAAGATGCGATCCTGGCCGCCGCCCGTGTAGACCGTGTCATCGCCGGTTTCGGCGTGGATTTCGTCATGTCCGCCGATGTCGATCTGGGTCCAGATGCCAAACTCGCTCAGCGTTGCGGAACCGGACGGAGCATCGAGCGAGAAGAGGTCGGGCTGGAAGTCCGGACCGCCCGGCGTGTAGTCGAGCAGCGTCACGCCGCGCACGATGATCTTCGTCGTGGCGTCGTAGTTGTCGTAGTTGAAGCGGAGATACTGCGGCATCGCGAGATTGCCGCCGGGATTGACATCCACGCCACCCACACCGACAATCCGGATGATTTCGCCATTGTCACCGACGATCGTGTCCGCATCGCGCGCGTGCTTCTGCGCTTCGGTCGTGCCGTCGGTCGGCAGATCGTAAACACCGTCTGTTCCGGCGTCGCGATTGATCTGCGTGCCGGCGCCACCGAAGATGTAGTCATCGCCGTCGGGACGGTTGATCGGATTGACCAGGCTGAAGAAATCGGAACTGCCGCCCACGAGATCGTCCTGACCGAGGCCGCCGAAGATGATGTCGTTACCGCCGCCACCTTCCACATAGTCTTCACCGTCGGTGGCCGCTTCAAAGGAACCGACGACCGAAAGCGGGCCGATCGGGTCTGTCGGGCCGCCGGCAGTCCGCGAGGCGCCGACGTGAGATGTTGCGGAGAACGCGAGTCCAATCCCGCCGTCACCCTGGATCACGTCGTGACCCAGCTGGCCGAAGATCATGTCGTTGTTTTGGCCGCCGGCCAGATAGTCATTGCCGAAGCTGCCCACACCGGCATCGCCCAGGTCGAACTCGAATGTGTGCAGGTTGGCGTAATCGACACCACCTTCGGCCACGTATTCGGCCCACCACGGCGCGCCATCCGGATCACGGTAGTTACGGGCCGTTCCGTCCACCAGGAGCGCGCCGCTGTCGTCTGCGCTGGGGAAGGGCGCGAGGTCGCTGCGGCTGTACAGCAGCGTGCCGGCCAGGGTCTGGAAGCGTTTGCTTGCCGTATCGAGGAAATCGCCGTCGATTCCGCCCTTTCGGGTCAGATAGACGTTGTCGCCGAAGATCAGGTCATCCGCTTCTTCGCCGTCCGCCATGTCGTTGCCGGCGCCGGCCACGATGATGTCGCGGCCCAATCCGCCAAAAACAACGTCATCATTGCCGTTCTGTACCTCGGCCGAATTGATCTCCAGCACGAGGTCGAGCGAAGTCGTCTGGATGCGCTGCGGCATCAGGGGCACGAGATCCGGCAGGTTGGGATCGTCGACGAACATCTTGATGACGCCGTGATCGGAGAAGATGATGTCGTCATCGTCTGCGATCGCGCCAGGCGCGCTCCCTGGCCCGTCGCCATAAATGATGTCGCGGCCGGCATTCATATCATCGCGAAGCGCCGACTTTGTCGGCAGGAGCGTCGTGCCGTTGGTTCCCGAGTCCGGGCTGGCCGTCGGCAGGGGACTCGCGTCGACGGTGCTGATGATCAGGGCGCGGGTAAAGATGTTCACATTGACGCCGCTGTCGCCATAGATGTGGTCGGTTCCGCGCTGGCCCAGGATCAGGTCATCGCCCGAGCCGCCGGCCAGATGGTCGCCGGCCTGGCTGCCGATGATGGTGTCGTTGCCGACGCCGCCATAGATGACCAGGCCAACGCTGGGCAGATTACCACCCGCAACCCCCGCGAACAGCGCGCTGGCGTCGATAATGTCGTTACCGGCCAGGTCGTAAGGATTGGCGAGCGGGAAGACCCACTCGTCATCTTCATTTTCCGCATCCGTCAGTTTCGGGAACGGATCGAACGGCTTCGGTCCCAGTTCGAGTCCGAGCACGCTGTGGGCTTCGCCGCTGTACCACATGCCATCCTGGGAGGTATCGCCGTAGATTACGAGTGGCGAGTCCGGCCCTGCAATGCCGGTCACCGCCACGGTCGTTTCCAAATTGTCCTGCGGTGTCAACGTGTCCTCGGCCAGGAGCATCACCGCGTCATCCATCGGGTCAAAGCCCGCGATGGTAAACCGCCCCGCGATGCCGGCGATCGAAATGTGCTGGCCTTTGGCATAACCCTGGTCTTCCCACGCCATGCCGTCGAGCCGCGTAATCCGGTCGGCGCCGATATCGAAGGCGCCGGTCGTGCTGATGCCGACCACGATGTGATCGCCACCGATGCGAGCGCCGCCATTGAGATCAGAGTCTTTGGTCGTGTCGTAACCGAAGACGGTCAGCGGGACGTTTGTCTGCGGCGTCAGCGCGACATTCTGCAACGTCATCACAGTTTCGGTCAGGGCAGAGACGGTGAAACCGCCGGCCAGCCCGGACACGTAAACCACCTGGCCCTCATAGAAGCCCTCGTCCAGCCAGTCGCCCGACGCCCGCGTGATCGTGCTGAAGTTGTCGGTGACCACCTCGAAGCTGGTGGTCGCAATGCTCATCGTTCCGCTGGCCTGGGCCTTGAAGGGCTCGGCGACATGGAGCGACAAGGCATTACCCGTGGATTCGAGGTAATCGTCATTGGCCAACACTGTTCCGGTCGGCTGATCGATTCGGTTTGTGGGGTCGCTCAGCTTCAGCACGCTGCCGATGCCCCAGGTCATCGCCGAGTTTGGAGGCGCCGGAATCGTGGCGTTCTGGATGGCCAGGATGACACGGGTATAGGTCTCACCCTCGAGCTGGATGATCTGCCCCACTTCATAACGATCCTTGATCCAGGCGCGGCCATCCAGACGTGTAAGGAAATTGCCACCGACGTTCATCTCGAAATTCATGTCGCCGGTAGTTTCGAGATTGAAGTTGCCGCCACCGTGGACGACGGTCAGACCGCCATGGACTCCCTGCACGTAGAAGGACTTCACCACGTCCGTTTCGCTGGGTAGTGGCGCGCCTTTGAGCGTCAGCGACAGTCCGTCTTCGGAGATTTCGACAATGCGGTAATCCCGCTTGCCGCTTCCGTCGACCATGGTCACGAGATGGCCGGCAAGATAGCCCTCGCCGACCCACGAGCCCGACTCGCGGGTGACGATGCCGCCGGTATAGGTGGGATCGACGGTGATGTCGCCAAAGTAGTTCGCGCCGCCACCAATCTTGTTGACGTGGCGTGTGGCCTCGGAAACCGGAGCAAGCTGCCCACCGACAAGCTTCATCACGAAATCGGAGATCTCAACGATCTCGTATTCGCCCTGCGCGAAATCTTCCTCGATCTCAACGATGTTGCCGAGCACAAAACCGTCGGAGGCCCAGGTGCCGGAATCGACGGGGCGGCTGACAATGCCACCGGCCTCGGTTTCAGCGATGCTGACCGTCGCGTCGATGGTCAGCACGTCCTTGTCGAAGGCCGTGATGGTGTGGATGCCATCCGCGATGGCCATGAGCGACGGGCCTGAAAGTACCAGGATCGAATTGTCGTTCGGATCGGATCCCTCCCACGGCATGTCGGGATAGGCCAGCGCGTCATCGATGGCCGTGATCGTCCAGACGTCATCCAGGTCGTCGATCTTGACCGTCTGGCCGACAAGGAAGCCCTGAGCCTTCCAGTCGAAGCCTTCGCGAACGATGCTGCTTTCGTCCGGCTGGATGTCGAACACCTGTGTCACCTGAACCGGAGGCGCCGGATTGAGTGTGCCGACGATATCGAGATTGTCGTTGCCTTCGCCCAGCATCAGGTTGACCACCTCGAGCGTGCTCTGGGTGGCGTCGGTTCCGAAACCTCCCGGCCCGAAGGTGACCCTGCCGAAGCTGATTCCACCGGGAACATTGATGGATTCACCGAACGTGTCGGCGTCATCCTGGCTCAGGCCGAACAGTTCGGCGAAGTTGAGGTCATCCGCCATGTTGAAGCCACGCAGCGTGGTTTCGTTCATCACCCCGTTGCCGTCTTCCTTGCTGGTGTCGTTGAAGATATTCAGCACATCGATCTGCTGCGATTCGGGTGGCTGGGCGCCGATGGCGATGAGGAACGTGTCCGCTTCGCCGGGCAGTTTCAGGCCGTTCTGCAGCGACCGGTCGGCGCCGGTCGGACCGCCCTCGACAGCCAGCGGCCCGCGCAGTTTCGACAGGTAGTGCGCCGAAACCGGGAACACCTTCACGCCGTCACGCGTGATCGGCACTTCGTAATTCACGTCGGCCCGAAGCTCGATCGTCTGCTGCACGTAATAGTCCGCCGGAGTGAACGTCGCGAAGGCCGCTGTACGGACCGTGGTCACCATCTCGGTAATGTCCACAGTGATCGGCGTATTTTCCGCCGTGAACTGAATCGTATCGTCCTTGGAATCGTTTTCACCGCGGATGATCGCGATCTTGTAGTCTCCGGCGTTTGTACCATTAAGCCGGATGCGCTGGCCCTCGAGGAAGCCGAGCGCGAGCCAGCCGGGCTCATCATCTGCGAGTCCCACGATGGTCATGCGGTAGGTGTCGACACTGTTCTCGACGACCTTGGTGAAGGAGACCATTCCGGTGAATTCGCCGACATTGGCGAGGTCGGAGAGTATGGCGTCATCCATGATCTCCACGGGGCCGGGGACGCCGAATGCGGAATCCACCTTCAGCCACTTGCCTTCCAGCGTGTCGATCTCGGTGATGTAGTAATCGCCGTCGAAATCCACATCGCCTGTTCCGATGCGAATGTGCTGTCCAACATGGAAGCCTTCATCGACGAAGCTGCCCAGATCGGCGCCTGTGCCACGCGTCACTTTGCCGTTTCCGTCGTTCTCGAAGATCAGGCTGCCTTCGAACATCTGCGTCGGACGGAGGCCGCCGATGACGGCGTATCCCGCGGGCGTGATCAGCGCGCCATTGACGCTGATGACATCCGCCAGACCGTCGGTCAGGATGGCTACCTGAACGGGCGCCAGCGGCTCCTTGGTCAGCCGGATCTTGTAGTCGTCGGTGTCGCTGCCGTCGCCCTTGAGCAGCGTATTGCCTTCGCTCTCGAGGACCACGGCGCCGGCGGTTTCGTTATCGATCACATCGATGTCGAGCAGGCCGATGCCCGAGCGGAGATTCGGGAAGACGTAGTCGGTGTCGAGAGTCAACTCATCATCAAGCTGGAACTGGATAACCGCCGTGTGCGGATCCTCGCGGGTGGCATCGTTCCTGGCCGTGATTCCGACGCGGACCTTGGCGTCCCAGGCATAGGCTGAAGTGCTGCCCACTGTATCGAACCGGATGCGCCAGTAGCCGTCGTCAACGTCTTTGTACATCCGGTCGTTTGTGTCTGATGGATCATCGAGATCGGTGATTTCAATCTCGTCGTCACTGAACGTATTGACGAACAGTTTGACGACCACCTCGCCGGCCGGGACCTTGGCCAGCTGCACCAGAACCTCATCGGTGAGTTGCGTGGTCGAGTTGCCTTCGATCACCAGCGTGCGGCCATCTTCAATCGTTGTTCCGGGTTCGACTTCGAGCACGTACACACCCGGCGTGTCGTTATCGCGTACCTGCACTTCGACGTTGCGGACGTCGGCGGCGTCGAACGGATCCACGTAGTCGGCAGGGAAGTCTCCCGGAAGCACGGCGCTGATGTCCGAAATGACGGTGTGCTGCACGACCACGACGCGATCGCCTTCCGCTCGGGGATCGTCCGGAGCGTAGACGTGCACCGTTTGTGGCGCGTTCCAGTTGAGATGGTTGAACGTCAGCACCACCGCCCGGTCGTTGATAACCGTGGGCACGCCGTTCACCATGATCGTGTGCTGGAAGTCGCTTTCCGTGGCCGGCGCTGCGATGGTCGACAGCCAGATGGAGTCGCCCAGGCCATCCGGCAAGAATGTGTAAGGCTCGTTGATGGGATCGCCGTCCTCTTCTTCCTGCGT
>DASUFH010000263.1:0-6771 GCA_036274645.1 Terriglobia bacterium | reverse complement strand
TAACGTCGTCGACGGAAATGGATCCCGCAGGCTTGAGCGAAACCGGATCGATGAGTTGGTATTCGTGAACTTCGCCCGCGGACTCGTCCACCGGCTTGATCACAACGACGCTCTGGTCGCCGTTCTTGTAGTAAAGCCGATCTTCGATAAAGGCGTTCAGGATGGCCCGAACGCTGGGATGACCGGTACTGGTCAGACGCTCGACGATGCTTTCCTTGTCCGCGTAGCTCGCCTCGCGCAACTCTCCCAGGGTCATCAGGAAATCGGTGTCCGTTGAGGATTGGGCGTGCGCAAAGCGCACGCCCAATGACAGGACGAGCAGCAGCCGGAACAACCGCCGCCCGACCTTTGGGGGAACTCGCATTACTTATAGTTCTGTCCGGAACATTTCTTCGTGACCTTGTTGTAGTTGCCGCACTTCAGGGAAACCCAGTCCGCGTCGATGTCCTTGCTGCCCGGCAGAAAATCCGACCAGGCGTCGCCCGGCACAGTCCCCGTCGTCTTCCACACCACGTCAAACTGGCCATCCGCGCGCACCTCGCCGATGTACACCGGCTTGGTGATGTGATGGTTCGGCAGCATCTTGGCCACGCCACCGGTGAGGTTGGGTGTTTCCAGTCCGGGAAGCGCCGCCAGCACCTTCTCCACATCGGTGGTTCCGGCTTTCTGCACAGCCTTCACCCAGAGATTGAAGCCGATGTAGTGGGCCTCCATGGGGTCGTTCGTCGTGCGCTTGTTGCTCTTGATATAGGTGTGCCACATATCGATGAACGATTTGTTCGCCGGCGTGCTGACACTTTCAAAGTAGTTCCATGCCGCCAGGTGTCCCACGAGCGGCTTGGTGTCGAGGCCCGAAAGTTCCTCTTCACCGACGGAAAACGCCACGACCGGAATGTCTTCAGCCGAGATCTTCTGGTTACCGAGTTCCTTGTAGAACGGGACGTTGGCGTCCCCGTTGATCGTCGAGACCACCGCCGTCTTCTTGCCGGCCGACCCGAACTTCTTGATCGCGGCGACGCGCGTCTGCCAGTCGGAATGGCCAAACGGCGTGTAGTTGATCGAGATGTCTTCCGCTTTCACGCCCTTGGCGAGCAGATAGGCCTCGAGAATCTTGTTGGTCGTCCGCGGATACACGTAGTCCGTGCCTTCCAGCACCCAGCGCTTCACGCCGACTTCCTTCATCAGGTAGTCGACCGCGGGAATCGCCTGCTGGTTGGGCGCGGCGCCCGTGTAGATCACGTTCTTGGAGGACTCTTCACCCTCATACTGAACGGGGTAGAAGAGAAGTCCATTGTCCTTTTCGAAAACCGGAAGAACGGACTTGCGCGAAACCGACGTCCAGCAGCCGAAGACCACCGCAACCTTGTCTTTCTCGAGCAACTGCGCCGCCTTTTCCGCAAAGAGAGGCCAGTTGGACGCGGGATCGACAACCACGGCCTCGAGCTTTCGGCCGAGCAGGCCGCCTTTCTTGTTCTGTTCATCGACCATCATCAGGATCGTGTCTTTAAGGGTCGTCTCACTGATGGCCATCGTGCCCGACAGTGAATGCAGCACGCCCACCTTGATCGTCGGCTGCTGGGCCTGCGTTACAAATCCCAGGGTCATCGCGCCCGCCAGCAGCAGCGCAGCCGCGAATTTCCGTCTGTGTTTCATTGCTCCAAACTCCTTTTTGTTTAAGGTTGAAAAGATGGCTTACCAGTGAGCGGTTACATCTGGATCTGGATTCCCAGGCCGGATTGCCAGAAGTCCGTCTTCACGGCGTTGAAGTCCGTGTTGATGAAGAAGATCATCAGGCGGGAGTTGAACTCCTTCATGACGTAGTTGAAGTTGACCTCAGTGGTCTTCTGATCGTAGGCGGGATTGACTCCGACGCTCTTGCGGAAGTGGGCCTCAGCGTATTTGCCCAGAATCTCGAACTTGCCGACTCCAACAGTCTTGGGAAACAGATAGCTGCCGAGGATGTACGCGCCTTCGCTGGACGCATAGCCGGAATCGTAGCCGCCAAGCTTGTCGTAGTTGGCGTATTCACTCTCGATGGACACCACACTCCCGTCGGACAGTTTCTTTTCCATCAGGAAATCGAAGCTCGCGGCGGTGTTGCCGCTCTGCCCCTGAATTGCCGCGCCGATGGCAAGAAGGTCCTTCCCGCCGTAGTAGGTCCCGTTGAGGTAGTACCCGCTTTCCTTGTCCCAGAAATCGACCTGGACGCGCGCCGCGCCAAGGATCTTGGAGTTGCCCGTAGCTGAAGCGCCATCAAAGCCGCCACCAGCCACCTTCACCTTCCCAAAATCGCCCCAATACACCATGCCGTTGTCGCGCCCGACCGCAACAAAGGGATATCCGTCCTGAATGCCGTCCGAATATACGGCCCAGTGATGTGAGTAGTACGGGCCATAGAGGTTGGAGCGGTCGCTGGGCGGAAGGAAACGGCCGGCCCAGAAGTTCATTTTTGGAGAGAACTCAAAGCGGGCAGCCGCATCCATCACACCGATGGTGCTGGTCACGCCGTTGTATTCGGTATTGAACATGAACTTGACGTTTTCCATCACCGGGCCGCTGACGTAGATACGAGCGCTGTTGACCAGGAAACGGTCGCTGGATACGCCGCCGGAAGGCTCCATGTGCACGAAGCTGCTCTGCAGCCCGGCGCCAACGGTTACCGGCAAGGGAGACTGGGCCTGAAGTGAGGGCGTGTTGAGCAGAATCAACCCGGCGGATACGAGTTGTATGCTTCCACGGACTAAGACACGGATCATGCCGCAGGCATGTTTTTTCATGAACTATCCCTTCGTGAATGGGCTTGAAGAGCCCAGGATTTATGAGACCCCCGGTCGGATAAACTCCGACCGACGCCGCGGCAGGTGCAAACGCGATGCCACACGCGCCATGGATCCACCACGCGCGTTGAAGAACGGCGCCCGCAAAGCGATGTGCATGAAACCCAGCACGAATGGCGACGGGACGGCGAGCGAGCGAAAGCCATGAAACACAAGGACACGGCAACGTCAATGCCTCTCGCGCGCGATGCGGAATCTGGCCCGATCCGCGACCGCGTTCTGCCGATCGCGGGACAGTGGAGGCGGGAGTATTAACAGAAAGTTAATACAAGTCTGTCGGGTTCCGATTTTGCCGTGGACAATTCCGTAGCGGGCCGCGCGTCCCTGCAGATTTGGCACAGTGTCTTCTCGCTCTCCAAATACAGAGCCTGCGGGCAATCGGACCGTCAGCACGGCCCGATGCCTGGCTGCGGCAAACCATCGGTCGCTTGCGCGGCGAAGTCGCGAAGCGCCGGCCGCGTGTTCCTCCGGATCATGTCAGCGCCCCGCGAGAACCTGCTGATGGCCGCAAAACGCCACTGCGCGAAGTTTCCTTCGGTTCTGGCCGGCTCTCAAAAACCGTCAAGCCTCTTTATTGTCGGCTCGCTTCGTTGGTGTCTTACGAGAATGTCGGGCCGCATCCGCGGGTCTTCGCCATAGCCCGGAGGCGCCATCGATCCGGGAACTTCAGCGCTGTTATACTCAGCGCCGATTTTCACGCCCTGTTCACCAACTGTGGGGGGAGATTTATGGCGCGCACGGAACTACTGTCCCGTCTTCAACAGCTTTATCGTGACTTTCGGGCAGCGGAAGTCTCCGGAACAACGGTCCACGCGATCGATGACGCGCGGCGCGCAACGCGCGTGACCCGCCGCGACTTCCTCAAGACGGCGGGAGGCGCCGCAACCGCGGCGGCCGCGTTTGGAACGCGCGCGGCGGCGGCCGGATCGCAGCCCCGCATCGCCATTATCGGAGGAGGCATCGCGGGACTGAACGCCGCGTTGACTCTGCAGGACGCCGGATATGGATGCCGTATCTACGAAGCCTCCAGCCGGATCGGCGGCCGCATGCACTCCGACACCACTTCATGGGCCAACGGACAGGTCACCGAACACTGCGGCGAACTGATCGACTCGACCCATAAGACGATCCTCAGCCTCGCCAAACGTTTCAAGATCGCGGTCGATGATGTCGGAGGCGCGGAACCCCGACAATCCAGCGACACCTATTTCTTTGGCGGCCAGTACTATCCCCGAAGCCAGGCGATTGACGATTTCGCTCCCGTGTACCACGCCGTCAAGAAGGACAGCAACGACGCCGGCTATCCCACGCTGTACAACAACTACAATCCGGCGGGAATGGATCTGGACAACCTGTCCATCTACGACTGGATCGAAACGCGTGTGCCCGGCGGCCACAGCGCGTCGATGGGAAAGCTGCTCGATGTCGCATACAACATCGAATACGGCGGAGAGACCGCGGAGCAGAGCGCCCTGAATCTGGTTTACCTTCTCGCGTATCAGCCCTCGCCGGGGAATTTCCGGATCTTCGGCCGTTCCGATGAACGCTATCATCTCCATGGCGGCAACGAAGGGCTGCCGCGCGCGATTGCGGAATCGCTCACTGCGGGCACGATCGAGACTGGCGCGGCGCTGCGGTCGATCTTGCAGAACTCGGACGGCTCCTATCAGCTTGAGTTCAACCGCGGACCGTCGCGCTTCAGCGTCACGGCGGATCGCGTTATTCTGACGATTCCCTTCTCCGTTCTTCGCCAGCTGGACTACGATCGGGCGGGATTCTCCTCCCTGAAATCAACCGCAATACAGCAGCTGGGCTACGGCACGAACGCAAAGCTGCACCTGCAGTTCTCGGAAAGACTGTGGAACCAGTCCGGACCGTGGGGCATCGGCAGCGGTGGCAGCTTTTCCGACAACGGATACCAGAACACCTGGGATGTGACACGCGCGCAGCAGGGCCCGACCGGGATCCTCGTCAACTACACCGGCGGCAATGTCGGCGCGGCGTTTTCGAACGACGGCAAGCCCGCGACGATACAGTCCTACGCGCTCCAGTTTCTGAGCCAGATCCAACCCGTCTTTCCCGGACTCGCTACCCGGTGGAATGGCCGCGCCACGCTCGACACCCCCGTTTCCAGCCCGTACCTGCTGGGCTCCTATTCCTACTGGAAACGCGGTCAGTACACAGCGTTTGCCGGCGTCGAACGGGAGCGCTCCGGACGCTGTCATTTTGCCGGTGAGCACTGCTCCGTCGATTTCCAGGGCTATATGGAAGGCGGCGCGTCGGAAGGCGCCCGAGCGGCCGGTGAAATCCTGGCGGACTACAAGAAGGGCATTCTGCCCTGACATTTCCGCTCAATCGAACAGATCCGCGGCGCGACCGCTCGACCGCAGTTGCGCCAGCGCGTGATGCAGGCGCGACTTGACCGTCCCGAGGGGCACGTTCATCGCCTCCGCGATTTCCACCAGACTGAGATCGTCCATGAATCGCAGCAGCAGAGTTTCGCGGTGTTCTTCGGAGAGGCCGGCAAGGGCGGCGGCAAGCGCCGCCGGATCGGCGGATTGCGGAGGGGGCGAAGGAATGACCTCCAGCAACCCCTGTTCGTTCGGAGTGGACTGGTAACGCCGCGCTTTGCGGCGGGCAACGATCGAGAGATTCTTTACCGCAGGATAGAGAAACGTCTTGAGATTGGCGGTGAGTTCAAAACCGGGAAACTTCTTCAGGAAATAGAGAAAGGTTTCCTGCGTCACATCGCGCGCAAGATCGGCGTTACCGGTAAAGCGATATGCCAGACCGGCCACCCAGTCGCGGTAGCGACGATACAGCGCTTCGAAAGCCGTGGCATTGCCGCCATTGGCGGCGGCAATGAGATCCCGATCGCTTGCCGAATCAAAGTTCAGACCATCGCCTCGAAAGCAGGATTGAAAACCGACAAGATCTTAGCCGCAATCGCGCAAGATGCGGTGGGAATCCCGCAGCGAAGGAAACAGCGAACGCCGCCGGACGGCTAATCGCTTTTCAGTTTCAGTCTGGACTTGTTCTCTTCCAGGAACCCGCGCAGAGTGTCGGCGGCGTCGAGCAGGCGGATCCACTGCTCGTAGTACAGCGTCACCGGAAAGCGTCCCAGCCCGTACACGCTTACGCCACCCTTCTCGCCAACCTTGAAGTCCAGCCTTCCGCTCCGTTTGGTTCCGGATTGTTTTTCCAATTCGGCAATACGCGCCAGCAGTTCTTCTTTCGTTGGTTCGCTCATAAGAAAGAGTCTATAGCAGCCCGCCGCATCTGTCGCCATGGCTGTTGGAAAAACCCAGCCGGCGCCGGCCCGAAATGTCATTCCCGCTCGACGTCTCATCGAAACCTACAGACAACAAAAGGCCACTGGACTAGGATTCCGCTGACATGACGGAGAGCGCAGCGTGAATTCCATCGCGGACCTTCTTGCCAGGGAACCCGACCCAATCCTGTTCGAATGCGTCGCGGGCAGTGTGGCCTACGGCACGCGGGTGACCGGCAGCGATGAAGACATCCGCGGCCTCTTTGCGGTTCCATCACACGCCTATCTCGATCTGGTCCGTCCACCGGAGCAGGTCGGAGACGACCGGAACAATGTCGTCTATTACAGCCTCCGCCGGTTTGTCGAACTGCTCGCCGGCGCGAATCCGAATATCCTCGAATTGCTCTTCATGCCTGAAGACTGCGTACGCCGGACCACGCCGGAAATGGCGCTGTTGCAAACCGAAGCCCGCCTGTTCATTACGAAGCAATGCGCCAAAACACACGCCGGATACGCCATGACGCAGATCAGGAAGGCGCGCGGGCAGAACAAATGGATTAATAATCCCAAACCCGAAGCGGCGCCCGGCAGAGAGGATTTCGACGGGCGTTGGCGGCAGCAGGACAGCGGAGAACTGGACTTCGACGCAAAGAACATGATGCA
>DASUFH010000262.1:0-6427 GCA_036274645.1 Terriglobia bacterium | reverse complement strand
GGCCAGGTCTATTCCGCGACGCTTCGAGGATTGAATTTTGAAGTCTGGCGTAACTCCTCGAAAAGTTTTCGTTCCGCATCCGTGAGCGACTGCGGCACGACGATCTTCAATCTCACATAATGATCCCCGCGGCCGCCACCACGCAGGTTTAATCCCTGCGCGCGCAATCGCATCCGCTGTCCTGACGCGACTCCCGGGGGCACGCGAATCTCGACCGTGCCGTCCAGGGTCGGCGCCGGAATGGTGGCGCCCAGCGCAGCCTCCCAGGGCGTGATCTCGACGTCGATTTCCGTGTCGTCTCCCTTGACCGAAAATCGCGAGTGCGGCTCCAGTTTGAGCCGGATGTAAAGATCGCTGCCTTCCGGTCCCGCCCCGGGAATGCGGATGCGGCTCTCGTCCCGCGCGCCGGGCGGGATCCGGACATCCAGTGTTTTTTCGGTGCGGCCGAAACGGACCGTGAGTTTGCGGACAATGCCCCGGTGCATGTCCTCCAGGGGCAATGTCATCTCCGCTTCCGCGTCCGCCGCCGGAGCGGGACGCGGGCGGCCGGACATGCGCGGGCCGCCGGACATTCCGAAGAGCATTTCGAAGAAGTCGCTGAACGCTCCACCCTGTCCGGTTTGCCGCCGGAACCCATTACTGCCACGATCGCCACCAAAAAGATCCTCCATGCGGATGTTGCCATCCCAGTTCGGCGGCGGCGTGAAGTCGGAGCCGCCTTTCCAGTTCTGGCCCAGCCGATCGTATTTGCCGCGCTTGTCCGTGTCACTCAGCACTTCGTAGGCTTCCTGAACTTCCTTGAATCGCTCCTCAGCCTGCTTGTTGTCGGGATTCACATCCGGGTGGTATTTGCGCGCCAGTTTCCGGTATGCCTTTTTAATGTCCGCTTCGGATGCCCCGCGCGGCACGCCGAGCGTTTCGTAGTAGTCGCGAAACTTGACAGCCATGCCGTCGATTATACGAAAGGACCTAAAGGGTTTATGGGATCTCTTCAATCGGGGGCCGGAAATTGTGTTTCAGAGCGCGTGCTATAGTTCCGCCAATGGCGAAAACCGCAGGCATTCTGGTCATCGGGAACGAGCTTCTCTCCGGTAAAGCCGTGGATGAGAACTCACCGTTCCTTGCGCGGGAACTGCGCGATCTCGGCGTGGACGTGCGGAGGATTACCGTGATCGGCGACGATGTTTCCGCGCTCGCTGCAGAGACGGCCGCGTTTTCCAGGGCGTTCGATCATGTCTTTACGACCGGCGGCGTCGGGCCAACCCATGACGACGTCACCATGGAAGCCATTGCCCGCGCGTTCGAACGCCCTCTGGCGCGAAGCTCCGAACTGGTTTCCGCCCTCGCCATGCTGTACCCCCCGGAGTGTCTGGAGGCAAACCTGAGAATGGCCGACGTCCCGGCAGGCGCGCGGCTGGTCGGGCCGGGGCTGGTGTTTCCGGTCATTGCCGTTGAAAACGTTTACATCTTTCCCGGTGTTCCCGAAATCCTCAGACGAAAGTTCACCCGCATCCGGGAACTCTTCCGGGAGGCGCCATTCCGCTTGCGGGAAATTTACCTCCGCGATGATGAGGGCCGCGTCGCGCCGGCGCTGAATCGCGTTCTCGACCAGTTTCCCGACCTGATGCTCGGGTCCTATCCGTATCTGGACAATCCGGACTATTCAATCAAGATCACGCTGGAGTCGAAGGACGCAAGCTACCTCGAACGCGCGTCGGTGCTGTTGCTCGAGGAGCTGTCAAAGATCGACGTGAAGCCCGTCAACAGCGGACTGTAGGGGCGGTCTACAGGACTCCCGAATTGTGGACAACCTTTCCGCCGACGATCGTCAGGAGTGATCGAATCTGACGGATCTCCTCCTCCGGAATCGTGAAAAAGTCCCGATCGAGAACGACCATGTCCGCGTGGTTGCCGGTTTCGATCGAACCGAGGTCGTCTTCTTCGATGAACCACTTGTTGGCCGCGGTTGCGAGCCACAGTGTTTCCTGCCGTGTCAGCGTCTGATCACCCAGGATCTGCTGTCCGGTCAGGTTCTTTCCCGTGATCATCGTGTAGAAGTTGAGCCATGGATTGATGACGGTGATGTCGCCGCCGTCCGAGTGGTAGCCCTTGTGGATCGGATGTTCCATCAACATCCGGTACGGCGGTCCCACGTTCGAGCCGGTCCGGGTCGGGCCCCAGCCCACCAGGACTCCCATCCCCATGGCATTGGCGCGATTCGCCAGGTCCGGCGTGAAGTTGGGAATGTGCGAAATGATCCAGCGCAGGTCCTTGATGGGGATTTCCGCATTGACGGTCTCTCGCGCCGTAATCAGCTGAGTGGCGCCTGCGAGATTCAGCGCGTGGTCTTCGGCGCGCCAGCCGGCGCGCGCGATGGCGCGCAGTCCGTCGACGCCGCCTCCGGTGAACTCGCCGATACCGCCGGTCTTCAGCCATTCGTCTCCAAAAAAGGGAAAGGAGTTTCTCAGACGTTCGGACAGTGTCGGCAGCGGCGGATTGGCGTTGGCGGCGTCCTGATGGAGAAAATCGATGCGCAGGCGCGCCGGCATGCGTCCGGCGCGATTGAGCGCGAGAAACGGCTCATGCATCGTGTAGGTGTTTTCAGCGGCAACGTTGTTTGAAGGGCCGTCGGAATGAAACGCGCCTTCGTCCCGGTGTGTGGTGATGCCGAGCATCGCATAGTATTCGAGCGCGCCGAGCGCCGTCCGCTGACGGGTTTCGGCGTTCAGGAATTCTTTCCGGAGAAGCTGCAACGCGGACCCGGAGGCGCCGCCGGCGAAGCCGCCACCGGCCAGAACACCGGTGGCCGGCGTCATGAGGCCATGAGATTCAAACCACATCCGGGCCTGGCTGTTGATGCGCGTCCCGCCCTGGGCGGCCTGAATGTAGACCGGGCGATCGATGGTGTCGAGTTCCTCCAGCGTGGGCAACCGGTTCTCTCGAAACTGCATGGCGGTGACCGGACCGACGATCGTGATGAACTCGTTGCCGGGCACTCCCGTAGCGCGGGCCTTCAGCAGGGCGATCGCTTCGGGAATTGTGGAGGCATGTTCGAGCGGCGTATGCCATCCGGGACGATTGCCGACCAGGACCACGTGGTTATGCGCGTCGATGATTCCGGGGATGACGGTTTTTCCCATGAGGTCGACGGTTGTCCACTCCCCCGGCGGGCGGGTGACATTGTCGCCGACGGCAACAAAACGGCCGTTTCGCATCAGCGCCTGCGCCACCACGCGATTGGAGGCGTCCATCGTGTGAATCCGGCCGTTGATGAAAGCCAGCCCGCGCTGGTCTCCGGCCACCTGTCCCAGGCCGGCGCTGCTCAGCGCCAGCGCGGCCGTTGCGCCTCCGATGAACTGGCGCCGTGAAATGTCGGTGCGATGAAACTTGCTGGTCATGGTTCCAATCCGTTTTAGTCGGTTTTTGTTTTCGCGCATTCTAGCGCGTCAGCCATGGTTTGCTTCCGAGGAACCTTGCGGGGCACAGAAACGCAACATTTTTTGGTCCCCGCCTGCAAGCAGACAGGAACTCAAAATGTTTCTGTTGTGGAAAGAATCATCTCTGGCCTCACCTTGCCGCCGGGATGAATGCGTCCGCATAGATGTCGCGTGACGCCATGCCGGCCAGAAACAGCTTCTTCTTGAGGTCCTGGACCAGCGCCGGGTCCCCACAGACGAATCCGCGCCAGCCGGTCAGATCGGGATGATGCGCCTCGATGATCGCGTCGAGCGGGCCGATGGCGACGCCGGCATTGCCGTCGCTGCGCAACGCGGCGGGGGTATAGCTGAACTGGGGATATTCGCGATCGAGACGCCGCAGTTCGTCCACGAGATAGAGTCCTTCCGGGCGAAGCGCTCCATGGAACAGGTGAATCGGGCCGGTATGGCCCTGCGCCAGCGCGTCGCGCACGATGCCATATAGCGGCGCGAGTCCCGTGCCGGTACCGGCCAGCAGCAGTGGCTGCGCGCTTCGCCCCGGCACATAAAAACACTCGCCGGAAGGTCCGAGGATGGTGACACGCTCGCCCTCGCAGGCGCCAGAGTGAAACCAGCCGCTCATCTGCCCATTGGGAACCTTGCGGATGTGCAGGGCGAGTCCGCCTTCTCCGGGCAGGCTCGCGATGGAATAGCTGCGAGCCAGTCCGTCGGGTCGCGCCACGGTGATGTATTGTCCGGCGTGGAAGTCGATCGGCGTATCGGTCGCCAGATTCGCCTGAATGACGTCAGCGCCGAGCATCCGCAGGGAAGTGATGACACCGGAGAACCGGAAGTCGGCGCCGGCGGAAGTCAGTTCAAGGTCTTCCGCCGGGACGCACACGCACGCCAGGAAGTATCCCCGCGCCTTCCACGAGTCCTTCAGGCCGGATTGCGCCCGCTCCGGGACGGCGCCCGCCGTGGCGCGCATGACGCACGAGCCACACACGCCGGCCCGGCACGAAGACGTCAGCCCGACGCCCTGGCGGAGCAATCCGGCGAGGACACTCTCGCCTTCAGCGAGCGTGTACTCGGCGCCATCGAGGCGAACACGAACCACCGTGTTTACCGGCTGAGAACGTCGTTTCGTACCGAGTTGGCCAGCGCGGCCACTTCGGCGATAAGAGGCTGCGCCACGCCCAGTTCCGTGAGCGTCTGTCCCAGCAACTCGATGACCGCGTCCACGTGGGAGTCGTTGAGGCCGCGGCTGACCAGGTGCGCATGGCCGGCCCGCATGTCCTTGCCGGTATAGTTGGCGGGCCCACCGAAAACCATCGTCAGGAATGCTTTCTGCTTGGCGATCTGCTTGTCCATGTCGACGCCATCGAAGAAGGACTTGATCCGGTCGTCCTTGAGAACCTTGCGGTAAAAGATGTCGACGGCTGCGTCCACGGCAGGCTGGCCACCAAGTTGTTCATAAAGGGTTTTCTGCGCCGGTTTGGTCGTCATTTAAAATGCTCCTGGCTAATGGTTATGGTCGTGTTGATTCCCGAAATCGGAATGACTCAGCACGTCGGTCTCCCAGAACATGAATGAGGTTTTTCATCGGTTTATACCAGTCGGTTCGCTGGCGAGCGGTCATTCTGTCACAAATGGTGTTGAATGGAATCAAATGATGCCGCGAAATGTCAGGCGAGGAAGGGAGTCGGGGAGCGCGACCTGCGAAAAAAGCTTTTCCTGTTTTGGCGTGAAACGTTATATATCCCATACGTCTATGACATTGTTGTAGGCGAGCGCCGCCCTGATGGCGGCGGGGAGGTTTGCGATGCGATGGAGTGGACCGCTGCTGCTGGCCCTCTTGACGCCGGTCGCAGCGCCAGCCCAGACGACGGGCTTGAAGTGGGCGCCGCAGGTCGTGACTATTGACGGTCAGCAGACCACCGGAGCATATGTGTTTACGGAAGAAGGGGCTGTGCAATCCTTTGTGTGTGCGGCGCCGCGACCTTACGCGGTTGCCAGCGGGGAACAGGGCTGGGCCTGTTATGATCCCGCCACACGGGTCTGGCTGCTGCGTTCGTTCGGCCCTCCGGCAGCCGTAGCTGCGCCGCCGTCGTCATCGGACACGGCATCGGCAGCGACCCGGGAGTCGGCAGCGCCGAGCGCCTCGCAACCGCAATATTCCGCCCCACCACAGCAACCCCAGGAACCAGACGTCGTTTATGTGGAAGCTCCACCCCGTGTGGTCTACGTGCAGCCGCCCCCGACCGTGGTCTATGTGGAACCTCCGCCAACGATCATCATCGTGGACGAATCGCGCCGTGGGGACCGTCGTCGTGAGCCCCGTGACGAGCCGGCGGCGACCGGGGTGGCGGTCGCGCCCGTCTATGTCAACAGACCTCTCTATACGTCGCAGCCGCTCTATGTGAATCCTCCGGTTCCGGCTTCTGAACCGGAGCGCGAGGATGGACGCGGTCCGCAGCGGTAACGGGAGAAGTTTTGCAGGGCGGTCTTGACCGCCCAATTCCCCGAAGGTTTGCCCGCCTTGATCCGCTTGACACAACGAAACACTTCAGGTCCCCGCCTGCATGTAAGGGGGTTCTAGGACCGCCCGGCGTTTCGGAGCGGAAATCTCTGACTGAACAGAAAGGCGTCCTGAAACGCTGGGCGGTCATAGACCGCCCCTACCAGCCAGCCAGGACGCGGGCATTGCGATCAGCGGACAGCGTTGATGACGATGTGATGCGGGGTGGGAATATAGAGAATCATCATGCAGGCGAGCAGCGCAACAACACAAAGGCTCACCACCATCGCATTGAAAACGCGTTCACTCATAGGCGCCTCCTTCTTCAGTGGCGCGAACTCTAACAACGGTATGGTGGTCTGACTACGGCGCCTTGGCGCCCGGCGCGAAGGCGCCGTACAAGGCGTCTACGTTTTCTTCTTTCTGGCCGCGTCTTCGAGACGCCGGCGTACTTCGGCCTCCTCGCCGATCTCCTGGGCCTCAAGATACCGGC
>DASUFH010000261.1:0-9213 GCA_036274645.1 Terriglobia bacterium | reverse complement strand
GTCGGTTGTCAGCCTTGGCGCGGGTTTTGTCCTGGCGGCCGATCCGTCGGTCACGGGAAAGTGGGCCACGGACACGGTGATCGTCGCCCAGCAAATGAAGGAACGCCTGAAGTCGAAGCAGCAGGTGCAGACGCCAGACCCGTTTGGCCCGGGTGGGATCGGAAACTCCCGCGGCCAGAGAGCCCTCGGGGCGCGAACCGGCCAGCGGGCGCGCGGCGGTAACAACTTCGTTGCTCAGGGCACGGCGCGCGCGATCGCAAAGCCCGAACAGGAATCGGAAACCGGACCGGCCGACGCCCCGACGGATGCGCCGCCCATGGCGCCCGCCGTCATCATGGACCTCAAAGCGGAGAAGGACAAGCTGGCGGGATCCATCGTCGTTGTCTCGCCGGACAGTCCCGATGATGAAAAACTCAAGGTGGAAGAAGGAACCGTCGACGGCGCGAAGATCAAATTCAAGACCTACCGCAAAACATCGGGTAACGTCTCGATCGGATTGGTCTGGGAAGGCGAAATGAACTCGGCTGGCCGGTTGACGCTGACCCGAAAGCTGCCGTCCGGCCAGGCCTTCGACCGAACCGGACCGCTCGTCTTCACCCGCGTGAAGTAACGTTCAGCGTTTATCTGGCCTTTTGCCGCGGGTTCAGCGGCTTCATTTGGTTTTTTGCCGCGGGTGCTTGTCGAAAAAGTCGAAGATCTTCGGCAGATTCGGCGCCACCACGGAAATGTGATCGCCACCGGCGACTTCGATGTACTGGTACGTCATCTCCAGGTCCTTCATCCGCTCAACCCAGCGGCGCGTTCCCGCGACGGGAACCAGGTTGTCGGAATCGCCCTGAACGACAATCACCGGCATGCGCCGGATCTTGTCGAGCCCGGCAAGACCTGTCGTGATGGCGGGGGCGATCGGGCCAAGCGCGGCCCACTGGTCCGGGTACTTCATGCCGAGATGCCACGTTCCGCCGCCGCCCATGGAATGGCCCATCAGGAATGTGCGGTCCGGATCGATGTTGTAATCCTTGCGCACAAGGGCAAGAACGTTGAGGACGTCTTTTTCACTCAACTCGCCGAGGTTCGGCGGATCGTCCGGCGAGCCACGCAGCAGTTCCGCCAGGGCGCCTCGCCTGCCGGTCTGCTCGACGCTGCCCCTCCCCAGAAGCGCAGCGAGGCCCGACCCGGGCATCGGAGCCCCGTACCAGCCGCGTTCGTTGTACCCATACGGAGCCACCAGAATGTAGCCGCGCTGCTCCGCCAGGGAAGCGAATCCACGCGTCGCCAGAATCTGTCGAGGGTTTCCGCCTAGACCGTGCAACGCCACAATCAACGGAGTCTTTTGAGACTTCTTGTAGCCCGAGGGAACAAACAGCGCATATTCCTGCTTCTTGTTCCCGGCCTCCTTGAACTTGTACGTCCGGATGTCGATCTTCTCTTGCGCGCCGCCCCGCAGCGCGCCACGACGCTGCCCGGACAGCTGCGCGGCAGGAAGCGCCAGCGCAATGGCCGCCAAACCAATCCACACGACGCGCATCAGACTCGTCGATCTTGCAGGGTGTGACATCCTCGGTTCCCTCCGGGTTCTCAGGATCGTGCTCCACGGCACAGGATCATGACGTCATGATCCGCCACGGACGTGTATAGGGCTATTGAAGACCTCACGGACCCGTATAGACGCATTGAAGAAGGGTTTTGTTTATGCCTGGAGGGGGAATCGAACCCCCACGCCCCTTGCGGGGCAACGGATTTTAAGTCCGGTGCGTCTGCCAGTTCCGCCACCCAGGCGAGTTTGAAATCAAGGGCTTAGGAGCGATTTTGATTTCAAAATCTTCAGAAAATGTTTCGCTCATTCCCCGAATCAGCTACGGCTGTATCCGTTCGATTAAAAGGCCACTAGCCGCAAGCACTCCGTAGACTAACCGGCAACTGTGCAGGTTCCAAGAGCTGAATACGTCCCTCGCTCGCCGCGTTCGCCGCGGCGGCGGTTCAGGGAAAACAGTTCTGGGGGAGGCCCTTCGGCATGAAGAGCGGGGCGTCCGCCCCTTAGTAATCTGTGGCGGCCTGAGAGGCCGCCGATTAATTTGTTTAGCTTCGAGAACCTTTCATTTTTAGTTAGTGCGGAAGGCAACCGACTTTACACAATCAGGTTTTGATAGTGGCAATCTCGCATGTTATGAAATGTTCGCATGCAAACATCAGAGCCACGCCGATTGGTTGAACTCGAACCTCTACATGCGGCCGATATCAATCGACTCAAAAGACTGATAGAGACCATTTCGCCAACGGCAGTTTCGCACGCGTTCGTCGCGAGTCTCAGTTCGCGTCTGCTTTCAGCTCGCTCAGCTCTGGGTTCATATGCCTTTGCCCGAAACATGCCTGCACACAAGCTACGCCCCATTGGGGGGTTCGCGGTCATCTGCGCCGATTGCGACTGGAGTCTGATGCCGCGAGGTTACGAGTCTTACAACGCCGAGGCCAAGCAACATTATGTTTTTGAGCGAAGCCGATTCGGCGGTGTAGCGCACGATCGTCCCCAATACGCTCTTTTTGATCTTGAAAACTTCATTGCGAACGATGATCCCAACCCCACCGACGGCGATTGGCGGATCCTCGCACAAATCCTCGACGCCGCCCAAAAGTTACACGCCGAGGGGAAGGCTTCGGATCTCGAACGGGCGATCAAGTCCCTGTTTCGATCGAACAGGTATGAGCGCAGAGTAGTGATACAAATCCTCGCATACTCAAGCGTGCTAGAAGATCCAACGCATCCTGGCTATCTAGACTCTTATGTGCCCCCGCAGCAGCGCAGCATGCCCCGCTATCGCTTCCTTGATTGGGGCTATCCAACCATCTGGTGGCGAGCACAATGCGGTGTACGGGAAGATGCGGTTCGGTTCTGGTTTCCTGAACTATATGGAAAGTGGCAAGCACGTACGCGAAACTGACACCACGAAACTCACCCCAACAAATTGGCGAATCGCTACGCCTACGCGGTGCACGGAACGCGAAACGAGCTTGGCAGGAAGAGTGGTCCATGTTCGTGGCGAAAACCGGAATAACAGCTGCCGAAAGGCTGCTGTCCCACACTGTGCAGGATCTGTGCAGGAAAAGTGAATAATGAATATTCCTGATTCGGTGAGGCTTGATGCTTGCTATAGCGATTTTGTTAGATTTTAAGTCCGGTGCGTCTGCCAGTTCCGCCACCCAGGCCGGGATCGTAACTATCTCACAGTTCTCCCGCGTTGATCGCCTGTTATTCTGAGAGATCTGTATGAACTGGCTTCTTTGTCTGGCGCTACTTTTCTTACCTCAGGGACGCGGCGCAACCTCGTCCACGGGTATCGTGACGGGACAACTGCGTTCACCGGACAAAGGAGCAACCGCACAGGTTGTCGTCTCGGCGATGTTTGCGGACGATGGCGCGGGGAAAGTCCTGCGGAGCGTCCGAACGGACAATGACGGACGGTTCGTGCTGGATGGACTGCGGCCGGGACGCTACTACATTTTCGCCGGGCCCGAGGAATTTCCCTTCTACTACCCGGGTGTAACCACCGGCAAGGATGCCCGAATTGTTTACGTGACGGCTGGAGCCACAACCCCAGGGATTGATATCACGATTCGACGTGTTGGGGTTCGTATTGCCGGGCGGGTCCTTGACGACCGGGTGACGGTGTTGGGCTCCGATATCTGGCTGGTGGCGCCCGATGGCATCGCCGCCCATACCAATCTGCGCGATAACCGGTTTGAATTTCTCAACGTCTTGCCCGGACCGTACACGATCGAGGGCTCCAAGGGACTCGGACTGAATCCCATTCCCCTTCAGGTTGCGCACGAGGACATCACCAACCTTCAATTGGTTGTCCCGTCCGCGAGATTCTTCAGTGTCAGCGGCCGCATCGTGAATACGGTTCCCGCGCGCCCGTTGGACCCGAGCCAGCAAGTGACACTCCTGCCTGTTTCCACCAGCAGAGTTCCTGTTGAAACGGCCGTCCGTTCGGACGGCACATTCACGTTCAAGGATTTGATGCCCGGCGTCTACACCGTCTCTGCCGGTCCGGCGATTGTACTGTCGTCGGATCCCATCGAGGTAGTCGATCGCGACGTGTCGGGGCTCGAACTGCGTGTGGTTCCACAGATCGAAGCAAACGTTCATGTGGTTTTGGAAAACGGCCTTTCCCTGCCCCTTCCGATATCCGTGTACAAGTTCACGCCAACCGGCAAGTCCGGACCTGAGGGACTTGCGCTGGAGAACCAGCCAACCGCCGTCGCATTCGGCGACAACTATTTTTTCTTTCGGGCTTCCCCAGCCCTGGCCGTTAAATCGGCACGATCGGGAAGCACAGACCTGCTGCGACAACCGCTGAATGTGAAACCTTCCACCAATCAAGTCGCCATCGAGGTCGTCGTGCAAACGAACCCGCCGGGAAGTCGGGCGCTGTTCAGGATTGCCGGCCAGGAGCCGGGATTCGCCGGCCTCAAAGTTCGTGTCGTCGATACGTTGTTACCCGCGGAGTACGCGAGTCTTGCAGCCCGGGAACAATCACTGAACGCCAAAGGTGAATTTGAGTTTCTCGTCGAGGCGGGCGTTTATCGCCTGGAGTTCCCTGACGTACCGGGTGTCGCCGCCGAAGTCATCGTGCTCGGGAAGGATATCTCCGGCATCGAACTCCGGCTTCCTGCCAAACGATAACACCGGGGAGAGATTCATCGCCTTCCGCAATCGGACATCTGCGTTGGGAATCCATTAGCCGGATCCCCTTCTCGGGCCGGGTGGGGTCCGGAAGCAACCAATCTCAAAGCCCCCCCCGGGGGCAATCCCGAGGGGAAGACTTTCATGTCCCGAAACTGCTAAAGTCCATGGGCGCGATGCGCATAGCTGCCGACCCTGTCGGCTCTCGTGATGTTCAGTTGGGTTGAGACATTTCTCCAAGGAGTCAGTAAATGAAAGTATTGCGATTGATGACGGCGTCGGCGATGGTTGCCGCTTTCGCCGTTGGTATGGCTCTCGCTCAGGCCGGCCCGGGCGGCGGTGGGCAGCGGGGTCCCGGCGCGGGCGGACCTCCGGGAGGCGGCGGGCGCGGACCCGGCGCTGGCGCGCGACAGGGTGGTGGCGCGCGACAAGGCGGTGGCGGACGCGGCGCCGCATTCAATGTAACAAGCCCCTCGTTCCCGGACGGCGGAGAGATCCCTGCAAAATTCACCTACTACGGTGAAAACCTGTCGCCCCAGTTCGACTTCCACTGGTTCAACGGAGAGACTCCGGCGGAGCAACCGGCCACCGTACAATCCTTCGCAATCCTGTTCCGCGACATGGAAAACGCCACGAACCGCGGACCGGCCGATACCCTTCACTGGAGCGTCTTCAACATCCCCGGCACGGCGAAGGGACTGGCCGAAGGCATCAAGGCTGGAGAGCAACCCGACGGAACACGCCCGGGCCCTGGCATCCGCGGCGGCGCGAACGGATCCTATTTTGGACCTGGCGCGGGCCCCGGCCCCTTCCATCACTACATGTTCGAGTTTTTCGCGCTCGACACGAAACTCGATCTGCCTCCGACCGCAACGCGCGAACAACTGGTGGCCGCCATGGAGGGCCATGTTGTTGGTAAGGCTGTTTACGGCGGACGGTTCCGCAGAGCGCAATAGATCCTGAAGAGTAAGGCCGCGCATGCATCCGTGCGCGGCCTTATTTGTTTGGCGCGTTGACGGGCACAAAGTAAGGTCTGAATCGAACTATGGCGCAAAGCATGGAAGAACGAGAGACGCGCCGCCGCAGCAGTTTTCCAGTCGAAATCGTTCTGGTGCGGCATGGCGAGCCCGACTGGGACGCGGCGCGCCGCGGGGGACGCGATCCGGCGCTGACCCCACGTGGACGGGAACAGGCGGAACGAACCGCGGCACGGCTGTCCGCCCAACCTCTGGACGTCCTCTACTGCAGTCCGCTCGAGCGGGCGCGTGAAACCGCCAGCCTGATCGGCGCCCGGACGCAACAGGCCGCCGAAGTGGTTCCCGCTTTCGAAGAAATCCGCGTTCCGCTGCAGGGCCAGGCGTCCCAAACCGAAGTCGACGAGTATTTCGCCGCCGCGGCGCGGCGGCCACTCGGAGAGCATTGGGATGGATTCCCAGGAGGCGAATCGTTTCGCGGGTTTCACGCCCGCATCGTCGAAGGAATCGAGATGGTGCTCGCGCGACACGGCATCCACCCGAGGATCGCCGGTGAGTTCACCGTGTGGAACGCGCCGTCACGCGGAAGCGCGCTCCGAATCGGAATCGTCGCCCACGGTGGCGCCAACAGTGTGATCCTCACGCACCTGCTCGGTATTCCCTCCGTGCCCTGGGAATGGATACGCTTCGAAACTCCCCTCGCCGCCTTCAGCGTTGTTGCCCTCAGCCCCATCAACGACCGGCATTACATCTGGTCTCTGCAACGATTCGCTCAACGCGACTGAACCCGACGCCCCCACGGTTTCCATGATTCAAGGTCGTGGGCGGCCATAGACCGCCCCTACAAGTTCTATTGGGATTGGGTTTTGCTATGATCGTCGGCCAACGGAGAAGCATTGATGAAGATTTCGCGACGAAGATTTGTCGGGACAGGACTGGCCGGCGCCGCCGGCCTCTATGTGGCAGGTAACGCGCAGGCGCAGCAACCTTTGCCGGACGAGGACGGATACAAGCTGTGGCTGCGCTATGCGCCGCCGCCGCGGAACGCCGCTTCGGAGTACCGGCAGGCTGTCCGCGGAATCATCGTCGAGGGCGCGTCCCCTGCCGCCCAGGCGGCTCGCCTTGAGCTGACCACCGCCATCGAGGCGATGCTCGGAACGCCGCCATCGGACTCCCGCGCCGGCGTCATTATCGCGGGAACACCGTCCAACTCCGCTCTCATTCGCGGGCGTGGCTGGCAGTCCGATCTTGCCCCGCTCGGCAAAGAGGGGTTCCTCATTCGATCCACCACGCTGGACGGACGCAATGCGATTGCCGTCGCGTCGGAAGGCGAGACGGGCGTTCTCTATGGCGCATTTCATCTGCTGCGGCTCATGCAGACCGGACAATCGATCGAACGGCTGAACATTGCCGAGCGGCCCAGGCTCCAGTTGCGCCTGGTCAATCACTGGGACAACCTCGATGGTTCAATCGAGCGTGGCTACGCCGGCCGCTCCATATGGCAGTGGAGCGAACTGCCCGGCACGATCAGTCCGCGTTACGCGGATTACGCGCGGGCTCAGGCGTCCATTGGCGTCAACGGCGCCGCCATCAACAATGTCAACGCCGACGCGCGCCTGCTCTCTCCCGAGTACCTGGAAAAGGTCGCCGCTCTGGCCGGTGTCTGGCGGCCTTACGGAGTCCGCATGTACGTCTCCATCAATGTGGCCTCGCCGATCCGGCTCGGCGGACTCGCCACGGCGGATCCTCTCGACAAAGGCGTGGCGGACTGGTGGAAGGCCAAGGCAGAAGAGATCTACAAAATCATTCCGGATTTCGGCGGTTTCCTCGTCAAGGCGAACTCCGAAGGACAACCCGGTCCCAAGGACTATGGCCGCACACACGCCGACGGCGCCAACGTTCTGGCTGACGCGCTGGCGCCACATGGCGGCGCCGTGATCTGGCGGGCGTTCATTTACGACGAAGACGTCGATCCCGATCGCGCCAAGCGCGCATACCTCGAGTTCACCCGCCTCGATGGAAAGTTTCGTCCCAACGTTCTGGTGCAGGTGAAGAACGGCGCCATCGACTTCATGCCCCGCGAGCCATTCCATCCCCTGTTCGGCGCCATGAAGCAGACCCCCGTTCTGGCGGAGGTCCAGGCGACGCAGGAGTATCTCGGCCAGGCGAAACATCTCGTTTATCTGGGGACAATGTGGAAAGAGTTTCTCGATGCCGACACCTACGCAAAGGGCAAAGGGTCCACCGTCGGGCGAGTGCTTGAAGGCGCCGTCCACTCCTATCCGGTCACCGGCATGGTCGCGGTCCTCAACACCGGACTCGACACGAACTGGTGCGGCCATCATTTCTCCCAGGCCAACTGGTATGCCGCCGGACGTCTCGCCTGGAATCATGAACTCTCCGCCGAACGTATCGCCGACGAATGGACGCGAATGACACTGACGAACGACAATGCCACAGTCGAAAAGATCCGCGGCATGATGATGACGTCGCGCGAAACCTACGTGAACTACACGATGCCGCTCGGCCTGCACCACCTGATCGGCGGCGATCACTACGCGCCGATGCCCCAGAACGGACAGGCCCCGCGCAGCGACTGGACGGCAACCTATTACCATCAGGCCTCCGCCGAAGGCGTCGGGTTCGACCGCAGCATGAAAGGCGATCAGGCCGTCGCGCAGTACTTCCCTCCCGTGCGCGACATGTTTGACAGCCTTGCGACCTGTCCCGAGGAGTTTCTGCTCTGGTTCCACCACCTCCCATGGACGTACCGGTTGAAATCCCGCCAGACACTGTGGGACGGACTGGTCGAAAAGTATTACTCCGGAGCGCGCGACGCGGCGGCTCTGGCGGCAGCCTGGCAGTCGCTGGCCAGCCAGATCGACGCTCGCCGTCACAAGGAAGTCGCCGCCCGGCTTGCGATTCAGACCGGTGACGCCGCGAAGTGGCGGGATCAGATCCTGCGTTACTTTCAGGGATTCAGCAAACTGGAGATCAAGTCCCCCGGCGCGTAACGACTCACGCAACGACTCACGTCCGGGACTTCAGGCAGGCATCCAGCATGGCGGCCAACGACACGGGATCGGCCAATCGGTGATCGTCCCCCACCTCGACGAGAGCAGAGTCCGGCAGATTGCTGCGCCCGAGGAGTTCCAGACTGTGGGCAAACGGGACCACCTCGTCGGCGCGCGAATGCAGAATCGTCGTTCCTTGCTTAACCGTCGCCTTCTGTCCCCAGAATTTCCATGCCGGACAAAGCAGAACCAGCGGAATGTTCCCACATTCAACCGCCATCGCCACCGCGCCGCCGCGACTCGATCCGGCGATCACGTCAGGACCATGCTGGTTGCACAACGCCTGGGCCAGGCGAACGGCTTCGACGAAGTCATCGTCCGGAATCGCGGGATTGATGACGTCGTGCCCCTTTTCGGCCAGGAAAGTCGGCTTCACGCCTCCCGGAACCGAATGCCAGCCGTGCAGGAAAAGAATCTTCACTGAGCGTATTGCCCCCTGCTTGCAGGGGCGGTCTATGACCGCCCCTGCAAGCAGACGGGG
>DASUFH010000260.1:0-13434 GCA_036274645.1 Terriglobia bacterium | reverse complement strand
GTGACCAGGGAAATATAAAACTCCGGCTTCATGACCGCGAACGCGCCATCGGCGCCGCCCTTGATCAGGTCAAAACCGCTCGGCAGAATGGTGTTCAACCATGCCGGGCTGTGCGAAGGCCACGCCAGCTGCAGCCGCATCAGCATCGACAGCAGACCGCCGACGACGGCCATCGCCATGGCGGTGATCATGTACTGGATGCCGATGATCTTGTGATCGACGCTAAAAACGTATTTCCGCCAGAATCCGAGCTGGGGATGATGCTCGTCATGCATGATTACGCAAATCCTCCTAGTGGGCCGCGGCCCACTGTTCCTGAACCCATTTCTTGAAGTCTTCCTCGGACGCTTCCACGGTGAATTGCGACTTCATCCGGTAGTGACCCAGGCCGCATAGTTCGGCGCACGCCAGTTCGTATTCGCCCGGCTTGTTCACCTTGAACCAGATCTCAATCGCCATGCCGGGAACGGCGTCCTGTTTGACGCGGGCATTGGGTAAGAAAAAGCTATGAATGACATCCTGAGAGCGGAGTCGTACCACGATGTCTTTGTCGACCGGCACATGGAATTGATTGACCGCCACGACATCGTCCTTGGCATTCGGATCCGACTCGTCCAGTCCGATGGCGTTCGTGCCGGAAACCAGCTTGTCGTCCGTGCGCCCGAATTTCCCGTCGGGGCCGGGGTAGTGAAATTCCCACGCGAACTGATGGGCCGTCACGTGAACCTCAAGGGCGTCCTTCGGTTTCTCCGAGAAAAAGATGTCCGCCCAGGCGCGCTGTCCCATGAATACGAGGACGGTCAGAATGACCGCCGTGCCGATCAGAAGAAACATTTCGGCTTTGGGGTTGTCGTGCCAGTACGAGGCGCGTTCCTTGCCCGAAGCGCCATAGCGGGCCACGAAAAATCCCAGCAACCCCTGCACGACGATGAAAGCGATTCCGGTGACAATCAATACCGCGTTGAAGACTCTGTCAATGGACTTTCCATGCTCGGAGATCAGCGGAGTAAACCACCATCGCTGCCCGACAAACATCCAGAGCGAAACGCCTATGAGAATAAACAACAAAGCGGCGAACGCGAGCCCGCTGAGCGTGACCCGTCCGTTTCCCTTTCCATCCGCCATTCCACCCTCCCGATTAGAAGAAACCGTCCAAAACGAACGGAGAATCTATCAAAAGCGGGAGGGTGAAGACAGGAGAAAGTGCGCTGGTCAAGGGGGACATTTTGTCAAAAATCGGCCTGTGAAATCCGTCTCGAAGAGTTGCGATTCTTGTGCGGGAGCGAGGCGTGGCAGACGGTTCGTTGCGCCAGGTACTCCGCGCGCCGTGGTCCACGCCGTTCCCGGCCTGCGCTGTCTTCGATTCCGGCAAGCAGCCCCTAAATTACTTGCCCCCCGAGCCGCGGTTGAATAACATCCGCCCAGCCTTCCCCGATCATGAGGAAACAATGCAGGATCGCGATGTGAACGATGGCTCTCCCGGCGTAATCGACGCGCCGGCCCGGACGCGGCCCGGTGATGACTCTCCGGCTCGACGGACCGCTCTGGTTCTGGATGACTCCCCGGCCCGACTGACGGCCTTGCTGATTCTGACGGCCGTGATTCTGACCCGCTTTTCCTGGACACCCACGTTTCTGGGAACAGACAGCGTCAATCTGGCGTATTCGCTGGAGTCGTTTGATCCGTTGCGTCATCAGCCCCATCCTCCGGGCTATCCACTTTTTGTGGGCGTTGCCAGGATCGTTAATTTCGTCGCCATGAACGCCGAGGTGACCTTCTGGATTCTCTCGGTCCTGGCTACGGTTGCGGCCGCGCTTATTCTGTACCTTTTCGCCAGGCGGATTGCTTCCCGCTGGGTCGGCTTCGCCAGCGTGATCCTGTTCCTGCTCAATCCCATCCTCTGGTTCAGCCGATTACGGTCGCCGCTCAGGCCATGGCTGGCCGTGTTTTCGCTCCTGGTTGGATACTGCGCCTGGCGGGCATGGCACGCAGAGAAGAAGTTCGTGGTCTGGGGCGCTCTCGCCCTCGGAGTTGGCGCGGGATTTCGTCCGGATTCGCTCATCTATCTCTTTCCGCTCTGGGCCATATCGACGTGGAAGTCGAGAGCGCCCTGGAAAACAGTGATTGCGGCGGCGGCCGTCGTGTCCGGTTTCGCGATGTTGTGGTTTGTCGTGATTGCGGAGGCGATGGGCGGTGTTTCGTCCATGCTTCGCACGATCGCGGCGTATCTGTCTTTCCAGTCGGCGAAGGATTCCCTGTTTTTTGCGGGTTCGATGCGTGAGTGGCTTCGACCGATCAGCCGGTTCGTCCTCTGGAATGCGATGGGCCTTCTCGGATGGATATGGGCGCCGCTCCTCTTCAGGCGGAGACCGACGGCGCCGATGCCCTGGGCGTTCGTCGCCGCGTGGCTTGTGCCCGGCCTGGCGTTTCAGTTGCTTCTGCATGTCGGTGAGCCGGACCATACGCTGTTTTCGATCCCTGTTCTCTGTCTCATCGGCGCCATGGTGGTCTCATCGATGGGCCGATGGCGGGAGACGATTGTGGTGGTCGCCGCAACGATCAGCGCCGCGCTGTTTCTCAACGCGGCGCCCGGAGAGCCACCGAGCCCTCAGGCGTCCACATTGGAAAAGACGTGGGCTTCACTTCGAAACACGATTGCCTACGGCACGTTCGAAACCTCCATGGGACGGCTCCAGTGGAACGAAGACACTCAGATGTATTCGATTCAGGAACTCTGGCGGTTTGCCGCGGCCGAGCGCCCCACCGTGGTGGTTGCTCTCAACGGAACGGACAAGGAGTTCGACTTCATCAACTGGCGCGTCATCAGCTATTACGTGACCGAACGGCCGATCTGGACACTCATGGACAACGTCCCGGCCGGCGAGCCCAATGGGCGTCTGAGGATGGTTCGCCGCATGGATGTGCGGGAATTGCCAGGATCGACGGTCACGCTGCCATGGAATGCCCGGGTCCTGTGGGTCATGCTGCCGGGCGGACGTTTTCACCGCGCGCTCGAGCAGCATTTGCCGGTCCGGCGCGGACGATACATTTTGTATTCCGACATTCCGCCCGGCGCCGCCGGATTCGATATCGAAGGGTTTCAGTTCCGGTTTGAAGGGGCCCCTGCCGATCTCCATGTTCCGCCGCCGCCCATCCCGGCGGCCAGACCCGTTGTCGTTTCGGAGTAGCGCTGTTCCCGGGCGCGTGGAAATTCCGTCAGCCGCAGCGCCGGAGCAGCTGCTTTTGCCGGGCGGTTAGAACCCTGGTTTGGTTTCCTTCAGGATTTCGAGGATCGCCTGCCGGTCGTCCGCCGTCAGGCTGGCAAAATCGGCGCTCTGGTCTTTGCCGTCGAGGATCTCACGCAGCCGGCGGAGAACATAGTCACGGACCGGATCGGGCATGGCGTCGAACGATTCGGAATAGATCAGGTAGCTCAGCGGATAACGCAGCAGCCTCGTCTTCAGGTCCAGGTCGCGCAGCGACCGGCCGCGGCTGTCGCGCGGTCCCTCGCGGGAAAACTCTTCGGCAAAGCCCGACACCCCCTGGACCGGCTCCTTGAGCGGTTCGGCGCGCGCGAACAGCATCGCGCGCAGCACCATGTCGCCGTCCTCTTCCACGAGTTTTGCCGTGTCCGGAGAGTTTTTCGCCACCGCGTCCCGGATTTCATAGCTGGCCAGCGTAATCAGATTGTGCACGTGTGTCTGATGTCCGAGCAGCATCAGCGCGACGATGTCGCTGGAGGGAGCGAGATACGCCTTCGTATCGAACCGGCCGGAGAGGTCGGTGATATTGGCGCCCGGTGTCCGGTCGAGGTTTTCGATATAACGTTTCACCTCGTTGGTGTCGAGCGCATCCGCTTCCATTCGGACCATCACGTTCCCCATATGGAGTTGATGTCCGTGAGTTCCCGTGACGTACCATCCCCCCCACCGGTTCCGGAAAGGGCTGTCGTCATTGGTGGACATGGCATACGCTCGGACGGCGTTGCCCGCCTGATTGGGAAGAACCGACAGCATGAGCAGTCGCGGCACCGGCTGTTCCAGCAGCGCGGCGTCATGACAGACGACGCACTCTTCGGTTTTCTGGCGAAACCGGGGGCGCCCTTCTTCATCCTGGTCCAGCGTGTAGAACTTCGGTCCCAGCGTGCGGTCGACCGACGCCAATTCCAGCGCCGGCGCGCCCTGCGCCCATCCCACGTAGACGTTGTCGTTGAAATACAGCGCGCGCGGCCGTTGCGGCGCGATGTAATCGAGCTGGGCGCTGGATTTGGAGAATACGAGCGTTTGAGACGATACGGGAATGTCGAGCGCCTTTAACACGCTGGCGAGATATCCCCGGTTGGTATCGCGGTCAAAGGTGAGTTTCTCTTCGCCGCTGTCGAGCCGCTGCTGCAGATCCTGGATGGGGTCGCCCACGCTTTGCTTCCGGGCCGGGCGCGGCCGCGACTGCGTGCCGCGCGCCTCGAACAGCGCGATCATGGCGACGGTAACCAACAGGCCCAACGCCAGGATCACGCCGATGCGGCCGATTCCCGCGGAGCGCGAAATCGAGGGACAGCTTCCGAATTCGGCTTCGGTGACAACCCGGAACCTTCTCCCATTCGTTCGAACGCGCTCCAGCATCAATGTCGAAATCCCGGCTTACGGTTTTTTGGCCAGACGCTGCAATTCGTCTTCGATGACCTCCCGGACCTCCGGATACGACGTGCCTGAATAAAGCCGTCCATTGATGAAAAGCGTCGGGGTTCCGCCGACCCCGGCCTTGTCGCCGTCATCGAGGTCTTTTTCCACGGCCGCCGCCTGTTTTCCTGAATCCAGGCATGCATTGAACGCGTTCGTATCCAGCTTCAGATCCACCGCGCGCTTTTTGAGCGCTTCGATCGTCAGATCCTGCTGATTGGTGAAAAGGGATTCGTGGAAGTCCCAGAACCGGTTCTGCTCGTTGGCGCACAAAGAGGCTTCAGCCGCCTTCTGCGCATGCGGATGAATGTTGGTCAGCGGAAACTGACGGTAAACGACGCGAACCTTGTCGGCATAGTTCTTCTCGATTTCCTTGAGGACGGGGAACATGGCGCCGCAATGCGGACACTCGAAATCGGCGAACTCGACGATCGTGATCGGCGCGTTGGCCGGTCCATGCGTGGGGAATCCCGCGCTGGCGACTTCCGTCCGCAACGGATCGATCAACACCTTGACCCCATAGGTCCGGGTCAACTGCCGCATGAGCATTCCCCGGTACATGGACCGGACCTGATCCATCATGTATTCGCGCAACCGGGGCAGCGCCTGTTCCTTTGGGATCGGAATCTGCGCCTTGTTCTTCTCGTAGAAATCGTTGACCTCCTGATCGGAGGGTGGCTCGACGTTCGTTTCGACATCCACGTGGATCACATCTGCGACGGTGGAGCCTCGTTTGGCCGCTTCCGCCGCGAGCAGACGGTCTTCGATCATTCCGTTCAGGGTCTTATGCAGGATTTCCAGTCTGGCCCGGCTGAACGCCGCTTCGCTCGCAAAGCGCATGGTGTCCAGTTTGGCCAGATCCGCCGCGGCAGCCTTGTTCAACTCCGCTTCGGTGATGGGTTGCCCGTTGACGATTGCGGCCGGCGCCGCGGTAGACTGCGCGGCGCCGTGCAACGCCGGGAACGCTCCTGCGAGCGCCACGATCAGGACGGCAGAAAGCGTCCGATGGATTTGCATTATGACTCCTCCGTAATGGGTATCGATTCTATCAGACCGGACCCTCTGGTAGAATCGGTCCACCAGACGGGTTATTGGCAGGCGGGGACTACCATCAATGAGAGCGAGAACCAGAGCTTTTACACTGGCTTTTGCCATATTCTCGGCCGGAGCGGCCATGGCCGTGGCGCAGGAGGCCAAAGAGTCTCCCAGGAGCGAAAAGGGTGAGGAGATTCTCAAGGAGGACTGTTCGGCGTGCCACGAGCCCAATGTCGTGCGATTTCATTTCCTGACCCGGAATGAATGGACCGAGAAGGTCAAGTCGATGGTCGACATGGGCGCGTCCGTCAAACCCGACGATATGCCGGTTCTAATCGACTATCTCGTGAAAACATACGGGTATCAGCTGCCGGATGGACCGGGAAAGGATCTCCTGGAGAAAACCTGCAACGGCGCCTGCCATGACGTGCAGCGGATCGTGCAGCAGAAGTGGTCCCGTCCGCGGTGGGACAACCTTCTGGAAGAAATGATCGCCAACGGCGTCGACATCAACGACGACGACTACGAAGTCCTTTTGACGTACCTCGCCAGAAACTTCAAGCCGGCGCAGTAGCGCTTTGCCCCTGCAAGCAGACGGGGGCAAGACGCTTCCGTTCTGCAAAGCCCGAAAAAGGGCACGGCAGGTGCTACACTCACCTGCCGCTATGTACGACGATCTGCGCCGCAGTCTAGAAAAACGTCTTGGAGGCGAAGTCCGGTTCGACCAGGCCTCCCGACTGATGTACTCCACCGACGCCAGCATTTACGAAATCGAGCCTATCGGCGTCGTTATTCCGCGCACTCACGACGATGTCCTCGCCGCGATGGAGACGGCTCACGAATTCCACGTGCCCGTCCTGCCGCGTGGCGGCGGCACCAGCCTGGCCGGTCAAACGGTCGGGGCGGCGCTCGTCATCGACATGTCGAAGTATTTGAACCGCGTCGTCGAGGTCAACACGGAAGAGCGTTGGGCCATCGTCGAGCCGGGGGTCGTGCAGGAGCAGCTCAACCTGCATCTTCGACCGATGGGATTCCTGTTCGGCCCGGATACGTCCACGGCGAATCGCGCCACCCTGGGTGGCATGATGGGCAACAACTCCGCCGGCTCCCATTCGATTCTGTACGGCAAGACCATCGACCACGTCCTCGAAATGGACGCGATCCTTG
Source organism: Terriglobia bacterium (assembly GCA_036274645.1). GTDB lineage: Bacteria > Acidobacteriota > Terriglobia > 20CM-2-55-15 > 20CM-2-55-15 > DASUFH01. Next base: position 6,553 of record DASUFH010000260.1, on the reverse strand, counting down.
CTTCCGGTGAGCAACGGACCTTCAAGGAAATCACTTTTGACGACGCGCGCCGGCGCGGCGGCCTCGAGGGACGGATCCTCGAGATCGTCGAAACTCATCGCGACGAAATCGATCGCCGGTTTCCGAAGATCATGCGCCGCGTCAGCGGCTACAACCTGGACGAATTCGTCCGCAAGTCCGGATTCAATCTCGCCAGGATGCTCGTCGGCTCCGAAGGCACGCTGGCCATGGTTCAGCGCGCCCGGGTCCGCATCGAGCCGCGGCCTCCGGCCACGGCGTTGTGCGTCGTGCACTTCAAAGACATCGTCGAGTCGATCCAGGCCAGCGACATCATCCTGCCGTTTAACCCGTCCGCGGTGGAGTTGATCGACGACATGATTCTCGATCTGGCGAGAGGCTCGCTCGACCTCTCGCGCCAGATGGGATTCATCGAGGGCCATCCGGCCGCCCTCCTGCTGGTCGAGTTTTACGGCGAGAACGAAGCCGAGCTGCGGTCGAAGGTCGAGGCGATGGAGGCGGCGCTCAAGCGCGAGAAAAGCGGGTATGCCTATGTGCGGGAATTCAACCCGGTCCGGCAGCAGACGATCTGGAAACTGCGCAAAGCCGGACTCGGCCTGCTTCTGGGCATGAAGGGCGAACGCAAGCCGATTGCCTTTGTCGAAGACTGCGCCGTTGAGCCCGCGAAGCTGCCGGAGTTCTTCGTGCGTTTCCGGGAGGTCATTCACAAGTACGGCACGACCGCCGGGTACTACGGTCACGCCAGCGTCGGGTGCCTCCACATCCGGCCGTGTATCAACACGAAGGATCCGCGCGATATCCAGGTGATGAAGGAGATGACCGACGACATCACCGATCTGGTCCTCGAGTTCGGCGGCGGCATGAGCGGCGAGCACGGCGACGGACTGGCGCGCAGCCATCTGAACGAGAAGCTTTTCGGGACGGAGCTGTACAACGCGTTTCGTCAGGTGAAGCGCGCCTTCGATCCGGAATGCCGGATGAACCCCGGAAAAATTGTCGATGCGCCACCCATGACCGAGAACCTGCGCTACGGCGAGCGCTATGGAACCATCGACATCAAGACCCACTACGACTTTTCGCGGGAAGGAGGACTGGCGACCGCCGTCGAGCTCTGCAACGGCGCCGGAGTCTGCCGCAAGAAGAACGAGGGTACGATGTGCCCGAGCTATATGGTCACGATGGAGGACATGCACTCCACGCGCGGCCGGGCCAATCTCATGCGCGAGATTCTTTCCGGGAAGCTGCCTGCGCATGAACTGACCGGACATGCTCTGCATGACGCGCTGGACCTCTGCCTGGAGTGCAAAGGCTGCAAGGCGGAATGCCCGTCGAATGTCGACATGGCCAAGCTCAAGTACGAAGTGCTCGCGCATTCGAACGAACGCAATGGCGCGTCGCTGCGTTCGCGTATCTTCGCGAACATCCACACGCTCAGCCGTCTGGCGTCGCTCTGGCCGTCACTGGCCAATGCGCTCGGCGGCTCGTCGCCGGCGCGCGCGGCCCTCGACCGTTATGCCGGCATCGACCGGCGACGCCGGCTTCCGCCCTTTGCCGCCCAACGATTCGAGTCGTGGTTCCGCCGGCGCAAGGACCGGCCTCGGCCGAACGGCGGGAAGAAGGTCGTCTTCTTCCACGATACCTTCGTCGATTTCAACTATCCGGAGATCGGCAAGGCCGCCACCCGCCTGCTCGAAGCAGCCGGTTATGAGGTGGCGCTGGCGGAGCGCCGCTGCTGCGGCCGGCCCATGATCTCCAAGGGATTTCCCGAGGCCGCGCGCGAAAACGCGGCGTTCAACGTGCGCAGCCTGCTGCCTTTCGTGGAGAAGGGCTACGCGATCGTGGGATGCGAGCCCAGCTGCATTCTGACGTTCAGGGATGAATATCCGGATTTGCTCAAGGGCAGCGCCGTCGAAAAGGTCGCGGCGGCTTCTTACCTGCTCGAGGAGTTCATCGTGAAGGAGAAGCGCGCCGGACGCTGGACGCTGGAATTCCAGCCTCAGCCCGCCCGCGCCCTGATTCATGGACATTGTCACGAGAAGGCCCTGATCGGGTCGGGATATCTCAAGGAAGCGCTTGGTCTTGCGTATCGAGTGGAGGAAGTCGATTCCGGCTGTTGCGGTATGGCGGGGTCGTTCGGGTTTGAAAAGGAACACTACGATGTGTCGATGGCCATCGGCCGGCGCCGCCTGTTCGGCGCGGTCGAAGGGAATCCGGAGGCGGTCGTCGTGGCTCCGGGCGTCTCCTGCCGTCAGCAGATCGAACACGCCACCGGCCGCGTCGCGCTCCATCCCGCCGAAGCCCTGGCGCGCGCGCTATCCTGAGATCAGGGGAAGGCGCCGGAAGCCGGGCGGGATACTGAAGACGGTTGAACGGCGCAGGCGATTTCGGCGCTGGTCCCGACTTCAACGCGTTGAGAGAACGTCATGATCGATGAATCGCAAAGTCCTTTGGCCGGATCGTCCCTTCGCATCGTCAGCAAAGTCGATCTCGATGACTTCCTGACCCGCGAAGACGCTGCCGACGTTGTGCGCGCGGCGTCATTTGAGGAAATCTTCTTCACCGTCAAACAGCTAGGTCTCGGCGACTCGCTGGACCTGCTGCCTTTCGTGACGTCCCGCCAGATCCGGGGCTGCATCGACCTGGATTGCTGGCGCAAGGACACGTTCATGCCGCGGCCCTTCATGGAGTGGCTGGCGGCGTTCATCCAGTCCGGCCCGGAGGAAACCGTACGGGCCCTCACCTCGATCGATGACGCCGTGGTCGCGCTGTTTCTGAAAGACCTCATCGAAGTCTACGAGGTCGATCGGGACGATCCCCCGACCGGGGTTCGTCTGATCTTTACTCCGGACCATCGGTTCGGCGTTGAGCCGATGGGCGAAGGCGAGGAGGCGGTCATCGCCATGCCGGTTCTCGACGCCCTGTTCAAATACAACCCGAAACTCGGCTCGCGCGTCCTGTCGAATGTCCGCTACACCACCCGAATGGAACTGGAGGAAACGGCGTTCGACAACAAGAACCGCCGCCTGGAAGCGCACGGATTCGTGGACTACTACGAAGCGCTCTCGATTTATGGCGGTCCGGAGCCGGGCAGCGCCGGTCTGCCCGCTGAACGGGGTCTCGACGTGGAAGAGATTCCCGGCGAGGAGACACCGGGGAATCTTCCTGCAGTCTTTGCCGATACGCTTTCCGGCGCCGATTTCCTGCTCGACGCCATTGGCCGGATCGACGATCCCGCCGAGTCCGACCGGCTGGCGCAGGAGTTGACGGCGCTCGGTAACCGAATCCTGTCCGCGAACCTGGTCAACCTTGGCGAAATCGAGCAGATCCGCCCGGCGCTCGAGGAGATGCGCGACACGCTGTCCATCGGCATGGAACTGATGACCGGAGGACATCCCGAACGGGCGCCCGGTGTTCTGCGGACCTCTTACATCCAGACCGTTTTCAAGGTCGGTTTCGACCGGACTGCGCGGCTGCGTGAGCGCGCGCACGCCCTCGCGAGCCTGCCGCAGTTTCTGCCCGCGATGCTGGATTCCGGGGATCAGGGATTTCTCGAGGGGCTGCGCCGCTTCAAGCCATTGTTCCTGGAGAGTGGGCGCCTGCGCAACTTCAGTTCCGTTGCCGAGATCGAATCCGCCGCGGCCCGTCTGGCTGAACTGGAAGCCATGACCCGCGCGATGCTCGGTCTTTTCCCGATCCTGATCGATACCTTCAGCCGGACGTTCAACACGGCGCTGCTTCACCTGGCCATCGATGGGCCTTTCGAACCCGCGCCGCTCGATCCCCGCGCCGTTGAAGTGTGGATGGCCGCAGGCATGACCCTTCCCACGCCCGAAATTCCTGCCGCCATTGCGCCATTCGCCGAACGCTGGGTGAAGGAAATGCGAGCCGAACTGGAACCGTTGCGCGGCAAGCGCCTCGATCCCCGCTTTGTCGGAACCGTCCTGCTGAAACTGTAGCGACGGCGACTGCCCTGTCCCTTGTCCCTTGTAGGGGCGGTCATCGACCGCCCTTACAAGGGGGCGGGGACCCATCATGCTTCTGTGAAGGCTGACCAGGACGAAAACATGAAATTCACTGGCCCAGACTGACGGCAAACTGTCGAAGCGCCACGCGAAGTGGCGGGCGCAAGGCCCCAACCTGTCCCCGTCAGGGATATCCTTACCAAAAGAGGAAAACGAATGGCCCAGCCTGGAACGTTGGTCGTAGACATCGAAACGGTCGGACAGGATCCGGAAACGATTCCCGCGCGCGCTCGCGAGATCCTGTTGAACGTCGACAGCGAAGAAGATCGGCAGAAGATTCTCGATACGCTTGGACTCGATCCCTGCACCGGCCGCATCATCTGCATCGGCGTCCACTGGATCGAACTGGACCGCAGTCGCGCCTATTGCCAGAGCGACGAGCGGGAACTGCTGGCCAACTTCTGGCACGACATCGGGCAGATCCGGCCGCAGCGCTTCGTGACGTTCAACGGGAAGTCGTTCGATTTTCCGTACATCAATATCCGCAGCGCCATTCTGGATGTTCCCGTTCCCCGCGACATTGTGCTGGATACGCGGAGGTTTTCCACCGAACGCCATTTCGATGTTCGTGAAACGCTCGTGAACTACGAGCGCTATCGCCGGGGAACGCTCGAGTTCTTCTGCGAGATTTTCGGCGTTCCGTCGCCCAAAAACGGCATCAGCGGCGCCAATGTCGGCGAGTTTTTCAAGGCCGGCCGGCTGGAAGAGATTGCTCAGTATTGTCTGGCGGACTGCCGCGCCACGGCGGCCCTGTATCTGAAGCTCAAGAATTACTACCGGTAAACGTCAACGCGGGAACACCGGCGGCATTTCCGGAATCGCCGCCCCGTCGGATCGGGGCTCCGAAGCGCCGTGGTGAACGCCCGCCGCATCGCTCATGACGGCCTGGCCCCAGCCGAATTCGCCGGTCCGGGGCGGGACCACATCGATGTCGTGGCCGAGCGCGGCCAGTTCGCGCAGGGCGCTTTCGGGAACCAGCGCCTCGATTTCGACGTCGCAGCCGTCAAACGTGGGTTTGGTGAAGCGCCCGGCTTCCAGGGCCTCTTGAATGTTGAAGCCGAAATCCGCAATACCGGCCACGAACTGCGCATGGGCCTGCGGCTGGTTGAATCCACCCATGATGCCGAAGCCGATGTGAACGTCATCCTTCTCCATGATGGCCGGAATGATCGTGTGCAGCGGCCGCTTGTGTCCGGCCAGCGTGTTCGGATGATTGTCCTCGAGCGTGAACAGGGCGCCGCGGTTGTGCAGGACGAATCCGGCTCCTGGCGGCACGATCCCCGAACCGAACGCCGCGTAGTTGCTCTGGATCAGCGAAACGATGCCGCCATCCTTGTCGATCGCCGAGAGATAGATCGTGTCGTTGCCGGAAGAGTTCGTGTATTCCTCGAGCCGTGACGGCTCAACCCGGCAGGTCGCTTTCTTCATGTCGATGGACCGGGCGCGTTCTGCGCCATGCGCCTTCGAGATCAAAGTCTCGACTGGAATCTTTGAGAACGCCGGATCGCCGATATAGCGGATCAGATCCGCGTAGGCGAGTTTCTTGGCCTCGATCATCACGTGCAGCGCTTTTGCGCTGTGGAAGCCCCATTCGTTCAGTGGGTACTGTTCCATGATGTTCAACATCATGAGCGCGGCGATGCCCGTGCTGTTGGGCGGCATTTCGTGGACGGTCCATCCGCGATAGGTCGTGGAGATGGGCGTGACCCATTCCGGTGTGTAGTCCGCAAGGTCCGATGCGGTCATCGTGCCGCCCAGGTCTCTGGAGACCTGGAGGATGGCTTCCGCAGTGGGACCTTTGTAGAAACCGTCACGGCCTTTTCCCGCGATCCGCCGCAGCGATGCCGCCAGATCGGGATTGCGAAAAATTTCACCGGCGCGCGGCGCGCGGTTCCCGATCAGATACGTTCTTTGCAGTTCGGGCAGCGTCGGATACACGCCGTCCGGCAACCATCCGCCGGCAATGACTTCCGTCAGCGGGAACCCCTGTTCGGCATAGTAGATCGCCGGCGCCAGCAGTTCGGAAAACGGCTTCGTCCCAAAACGGCCGCGCAACGCGTCCCAGCCGGCCACGGCGCCCGGAACGGTCACCGTGTGGATTCCGCCGAGCCCCAGTCCGCGCGTCCGGAGATACTGCGCGGTCAGCGCCGCCGGCGACCATCCGCTGGCATTGAGGCCATAGATTGTTCCGGACTGCGGCTCGCGGTACATCACGAATAGATCCCCGCCAATGCCGTTCATCGCCGGTTCCATCAGGCCGATCGCCGCGTTGGCGGCGATCGCCGCGTCGATGGCGTTGCCGCCGCGTTCGAGCATCTCCACGCCGGCGCGCGCCGCCAGCGGATGTGTCGCCGCGACAATGCCAAAACGCGTGGAGACCACCGATCGGCCGACCACCGGACGTCGTTGGGCCGGTTCACTCATAGGCGTCCATGCAATCACAGCCAGGACGGCGTAACAAGCAGCTTTCGAAAGCGCAGCGCATCTCATGACAGACCGGAAGAGAGTAGTGC
>DASUFH010000259.1:0-3033 GCA_036274645.1 Terriglobia bacterium | reverse complement strand
TTTACGGAGCGACAATCGCGTCCGTAAAGACGCTTCTCGTCAACCAGCACAAGTTCAACCTGTCGGCGAAGGATCTTGCGGATATGGATCGCGTGTTTTCCGTCTTCCTGGAATCGGGTCCCGGGATGGACTACTCGTCCGGGGGAAGTTTCACCGGAGGCTGGAGCATGCCCACGTATGCCGAACTCATGACTGCGGATGACCGCGCGGCGATCCCGGTCAACCGCAGCTATCTGGCTTCCGAAGAGAACTACCGCGCGATCCGAGATCTGCAGCGAAACAATCTGATCGTGCCGCTGGTCGGAGATTTTGCCGGGCCCAAAGCCATCCGGGCGGTGGCGGAATATCTTCGAGGTCATAACGCCACGGTGACGGCGTTCTACCTTTCCAATGTCGAACAGTATCTGTTCAATGACGGCGTCGAGCGGAAGTTCTATGAGAATGTGGCTACGCTGCCTCTGGATTCCTCGAGCCGGTTCATCCGGACCTTTGGGCCCGCAAGCGGCGGTGGAGGATTCGGCGGATTCTCGTTTGATACCGAGACCGCTGCGATCCAGAAGGATATTGCCGCGTTCAAGGAAGGGCGCGTCTCGTCATACTACGACCTGCGCAACCTGTCCCACTAGCTGCCCATATCGTCGTTTTCATGCCAGCGCTCGAGTCCCCGCCTGCCTTGCAGGGCGGTCTACGACTTCTACGACCGCCGCTGGAGTTTGGACATTTGGAAGGCTCTAGACGCTGGCGTATTCCCCGCCTTGGATGAAGGCGGGCGCGGAGCGTGAGCGCGATAGCGCGAAACCGCCCCTACAAAGCGGACGGGGAGCGCCGCGGAGAACGGCCCGCGCGTGCTATCATCGCCGCCCTATGGCGGAAGTGAAAATTACCAAACGCGCTGAGGATTATTCCCGCTGGTACACCGATGTGATTGCCGCGGCGGAACTGGCGGACTATGCGCCGGTCAAAGGATGCATGATCATCCGTCCCAATGGCTACGCCATCTGGGAGAAGATGCAGCAGGCCCTCGATGGCATGTTCAAGGCAACGGGACATCGCAACGCGTATTTCCCGATGTTTATCCCCGAGAATTTTCTGCACAAAGAGGCGGAGCATGTCGAGGGTTTCGCTCCCGAAGTGGCGGTGGTCACCCATGCCGGCGGACAGAAACTGGATGAACCGCTGGTCGTACGGCCCACGTCAGAAACCATCATCTGGAACACGTACCGGAACTGGATTCAGTCCTACCGGGATCTGCCGCTGCTGATCAATCAGTGGGCCAATGTGGTTCGCTGGGAAATGCGCACACGCCTGTTCCTCCGCACCACGGAGTTCCTCTGGCAGGAAGGGCACACCGCGCATGCAACGTCGGAGGAAGCGGAGGAGGAGACACTCAAGATCCTCGACGTCTACAAGACGTTTGCCCAGGACTACATGGCCGTTCCGGTGATCGTGGGGCGCAAGACCGAGCGGGAGAAATTTGCGGGAGCCGATCACACGTATTCGATCGAGGCCATGATGGGAGACGGTAAAGCGCTGCAGGCGGGAACGTCCCACCATTTGGGACAGAACTTTGCCAGAGCGTTCGATGTGATGTTCCAGACAAGCGAGGGAACCCGGGACTTCGTGTATGCCACGAGCTGGGGCGTGTCCACGCGATTGATCGGGGCCCTGATCATGGCGCACGGCGACGACAACGGGATCGTCATTCCGCCGCGCCTGGCGGCGACACAGACGGCCATCGTCCCGATTTCCCGAAAGCCGGAGGAACGATCGCGTGTGATGGAAGCGGCCGCAAGGATCGCGGCGGCTCTCGGCGAAGCCGGCGTGGGCGTGGTCGTGGACGATCGGGATCAGCACAGCCCCGGCTGGAAGTTCAACGACTGGGAAAAGCGGGGCGTGCCGCTGCGAATGGAACTGGGCCCAAAGGATCTGGAAAAGAATCAGGCCGTCCTGGTCCGGCGCGACACCGGAGAGAAGACCCCTGTATCCCAGGACGGAATCGGTCCCGCGGTCGTGGCGGCGCTGGCGAACATTCAACAATCCCTGTTTGATCGGGCGGCGGCTTTCAGGGAAGCGAACAGCCGTCGGGTCGACGCCTACGCCGATTTCAATCCGATTCTCGATGGGACCGGCGGTTTTCTCTGGTCCCACTGGTGCGGATCGGACGCGTGTGAGGAGCGTGTCAAGAACGAGACGAAGGCGACAATCCGCTGCATTCCCATGAACCGGGAAAGGGAAGATGGCGTGTGCGTCGTCTGCGGCCAACCGTCAGCGGCGCGCGTCGTGTTCGCGCGGGCCTACTAGCGCTCGCTCCAATGACCGTATCCCCTGAGGACCGGGCCACCTGGGTCCGTCACTCATGGCGGCTGGCCTTGGTGGCGGCGCTTGTCCATGCAGCGCAGTTTGTCGGCTGCGCCCTGCTCTGGCGCGAAACCGGGTCGGCGGTGCTGGCGGCTTTTGGGCTGGACGCCGTTGTCGGCGCCTGCGGCGCGTTACGGCTTGGCCTGGGGATCCGCGCCGCCGGGGAAATCCCTCCCCAGCGCGCGAGCCGCGTCCTGGGCTATGGCTACGCCGCCGCGGCGGTCCTGACACTCCTCATCGCCGTCCCACAGTTGTGGCGCGGTTTTCGTCCGGCGATCAGTCCGGCCGGCATCGTTCTCGCGGCCGTTTCCATGCTCGTCATTCCGATTGTCGGTTCGTACATGAAAAGTCTGGCCGTCGAACTGCGGAGCCAGCCCTTTCGGTCCGCCGCGGTTTTCACCTTCGGCAATTCGTACCTGTCCCTGGTGCTGCTGACGGCGCTTCTGTTGAACGCCGGAATGGATCTGGGCTGGGGGGACGCCGCCGGCGCGGTCGCCATGGTTCCGTTCATGGCGCACAAGAGCGTTCAGATCCTTCTCGAGGAAGAGCGTCCAAAATTTGTCGAGGAGTGACGCGTGGTGATCTTCTAAAGGTCGCTTTCAGCGTACTTTCCCGAGCGTCGTTCATATTTTATTAACAAACTTTAACAGCGCCGCCTGAGCGCCACCCCTAATC
>DASUFH010000258.1:0-9179 GCA_036274645.1 Terriglobia bacterium | reverse complement strand
TCGCGAACGCGAAATTGCTCTCTGTCCCTCATTCCCCTGTTCTACGAAACGCCTGAGAAATTGGCGCCATGAACGCCGGCTTTGGCGGAGACCTTCTTTTCTACCTGAGATCCTTGAAAGCTTCTGAAGCGTTCAACAATCCGGCAGTCCTTGAATCCTTCCTGCCGGGCAATTTCGATGAGTTCTTCTTCGCGCAGAGCGCCGGCAACGCAGCCGGCCCAGAGATCGGAATTGGCGCGTTCACTCTCCCGCAGCTGCACGTCGAGAAAGACGTCGGCGAGATACAGCTTCCCTCCGGGCCGAAGCACGCGATGAATCTCGGCAACGGCCTTCCGTTTATCCATGGCGAGGTTGAGGACGCCATTTGAAATAGCGACGTCAGCGCTCCCGTCGGGAAGCGGAAGCGATTCCGAGATTCCGTCCAGCGTCGACACGCGGTCCGCAAGGCCGGCGTCCCTCGCTGACGCCATGACGGATTCCCGCATCGCAAGATTCGGATCGACGCCGATGGCGCGCCCGGACGGGCCGACCCGCAGCGCGGCGATCAGCAGATCGGCGCCGGCGCCGGAGCCGATATCCACAACGGTGGCGCCCGGGGGGATCGGGCCAATCCGATGCGGGTTGCCGACCCCCGCGAAGCGGGCGGTCGCCCGCTTCGGAAGCGTTTCGAGGTCGCGGCGATCGTAGTGGAGCAGATTCACCGCGTACTCCAGACCGACGTTGAAGTGAAACCCGGTTGCGGGGTCCGCTGCGACGCGATCGTAGATCGTCCGTACGGATTCCCGCAGACGCTTCGCGTCAAAACCGGTTGGACATGCTGTAGCCATGTTCGTTCTCCCTTCAACGCAAGGATCACGAAAACATCGGAACAATCTCGGCCAACCGCGCGCTTGCCCCCGGCTTCACGAGGTCCACAGTCGACAGGAAGTTCTTGTGGGACATGCCGGTCCCCCGGTACGTCCAGCGCGTCGCCTGTTGTTGGATGGCGAAGAAGCGGTCCGTCTCTTCCGGAGTAAACGCGCGTCCGGTCGCCCGCTGCAGCGCTTCGAAATCGAACTGAACCTGTTGCATCAGTCCCGCGTCGAGAATCCCGCCGATCTCGAGATAGCCGTCGATGGCGTTGGCGCGCTCCTCTTCCGTACAGGCGTCGCTGATCGCATGAACCATCAACGTGTCGAGCTTCGCGTGCTGGGCTTCTTCCATCCAGTGATGCTGGAGCAGGCTCTTGAACTGCGGATCGAGGCCGTCATCATGGAGCACGCTGTCCAGATAGTGGCGCTGCGTCATCCACTCGATGTGCAGAATCACCAGCGCGACCGCCAGCGGATGCTTCGAGAGGATGGCCTGCGCAATCGCCTCAGGAGGCCCGATCACATCGCAGTGACTTCCGAAGGACGCAAGGAAGTCGGTCCGGAAGCGCTTGAACAGATCGATGTGCTTGGCCTCCTCGCTGGCGAAATTCAGGAAAGCCCGCACCCGGGCGTTGTTTCCGTGCAGCATGGGGCGGGCCTGATCAAGCACGAAAGGCAGAATGAACTCCTCGACCAGGCCGAAGATGTAGAGGTAGTCGTGTCCGCGGATCTGGTTGAGGACCAGGCGTTCCTTTGCGCTCAGAAAATCCAGCGCCTCGACCCGCGCCAACGACTCGGGCATGAAGGGCCGGGTGAAATCGAGGCGCTTGTCGCCGCCGATCAGATCCTCCACGCGCCAGTTCACCTGATCCGAAGCCGCCAGCGCGGCTTCATACGTGTAGTTCGGCCAGGACGGAGTGTCTTTCTTGGTCATTGTCATTACGTTCATGGTGGTTCTCCCTTTCTCGTTGTTCCCTGATTTGTCTGCCGGAGACCGTTCTCGTCGCCGGCGAGACCAGAATCGCCGCTGAACGTTGGAAAAACCGTTTAAAGCTCCGTGTAAAGTTATGGAAGAATCGTTTGAAAATTCCTCATACCCCGTTTGAATCGCAGCCGAACCCGGGGCAATGAAGGTTGCCGCCACCATGACGTCTTCTTCCAACACCATGAAAATCAACATCCTGGGGCCCATGGAGATCTGGAAGGGTGGCCGGAGAATCGACCTTCCGTCCTCGAAAAAAGCGCGCGCCCTGCTGGCCTATCTGATCGCCAGTGGACGGCCGCAACGGCGGGAACGTCTCACGGAGTTTCTGTGGGATGTTGCGGACGATCCGAGGAGCGGTCTTCGCTGGTGCCTGACCAAGATTCGCCAGCTGGTCGACGAACCAGGGAAAACACGAATCGTTGCCGACCGGGAATCCGCGGAGTTTCGCGGCGAAGACGCGCTGATCGACCTGTTTATGGTTCGGGAGCGTCTGAGAAAGGGCGTTTCCGCGCTGACACTGAAGGAACTGCAGGAGCTGGCGATTCTGTTTCGGGGAACGTTCCTCGAGGGGCTGGAATTGCCCGACTACGACGATTTTCAGTCGTGGCTCGTGGCGGCCCGCGAAGACGCGCTGCAGCAACAGCTGTCGATCCTCCAGGCGATCCTTACGCTGCTCCAGGGCGATCCCGCCGCGGCGGTCCCCTACGCGCGCCTGATCGTTCAACGCGATCCTCTCCACGAGCCTTCCCGCGCGCAACTGGCGCGCCTGCTGGTCGCCCTTGGCCGCAACTCCGAGGCGAAACAGCTGCTGGAAGCCGGCAAGAGGCTGGCCAGTGAACTGGGAAACGGCCGCGCGACGCAAATCGAAAAACTGGAAGCGGAACTCTATCAGCCGGCCACGGCGCTCCGGCGACCGCCGGAAGCTGTTGTGGAGGCGCCGCCACCGTTAGAACCCTCGCGCGCCGGGCAGGCAATTCCGGAGTTCTTCGTCGGCCGGATGGAAGAACGATCCCGATTGCGCCGTTTTGTCGAGAGCCCCCAACCAAAACCGGGACGCCACGTGGTGTTGATCACGGGCGAGCCGGGAATCGGCAAGAGCCGCCTGATGTCCGATCTCGCCTCGCATCTGGCCTCGATGCGGGGGACGGTCCTCTCCGGCTCTTCTTATGAAGCCGAGGCGCGGCGTCCGTATGGGCCATGGACGGACGCGATCCGGTCGATCCATCCATCGGTGATGGGAGATGTTCTCCGGGAGAAGCTTTCCCCGCTGCTGACCGGCCTCACCGCGGAAGACGAGACTCCCGGAGGACGGGAGCGTCTCTTTGCCGGCGTTGTCGATCTGCTGGCGACGCGGGCTCATAGCGCGCCACCGGTCCTGCTGCAGTTTGACGATGTCCAGTGGTATGACGAAGCGTCCGCCGAGCTCCTCCACTACGTCGTCCGAATGACGCAGCACCGGCCGGTTTTTCTGGCGCTGACGGCGCGCGGCGGGGAGCTTGCGGATAACGAACCGCTGATGCGTGTGTTCCGGGGCTTCCGGCTCAACGGATGGATGGATGAAATTGCGCTGGAACCCCTGTCGAAGGATGACATTGCGTTGCTGGTTGGCCACATCTCATCAACAGTCGACGTTGAAGCGGTTTTTGACGAGTGCTCCGGAAACCCGCTTTTTGCGATCGAGCTTGCCCGGGCCTCAGACGAATCCGGCGCGCTGGCCAACCCGACGCTGACCGGTTTGATTCGTGACCGGATCGACCGATTGCCCGCGCAGGCGGGCGATATCCTGCGCTGGGCCGCTGTACTCGGCGCACGGTTTTCAATCAATCGGCTGGCATCCCTGGTCTCACGGAGCTTTGAAGATCTGACCTCTGCGCTGGAGCTGCTTGAGCGTCACGCGCTCGTGCGGGAATCGGCGTCCGGATGCGGTTTCACCCACGGCGTGGTTCGCCGGACGGTCTACGACAACCTCTCGGAATCCCGCCGAAGACTGATGCACCGGCGTGTCGCGCAGGCGCTTGAGCAGGACACCAATCCCCAGACCGCCGCCGAACTGGCCCACCACGCGTTTCTGGCTGGAGAGACGGCGAAAGCCGCGCGGGCGTCACTGGCCGCCGGACGGCAGTGCATGCGCATCTACGCGAACTCGGAAGCGCTGGCGTTTGCCCGGAGCGGGATGCGCTACTCCGAGGCCCTGCCGGAATCCGACCGGATTGGCTTGCAGATTGAACTTCTGGAAATCATGCTGGCCGCGCGACGGCCGGCCGATGTGGAATCCACGGCCAGGCAACTCGAGGAGCTTTCCGAGCGAGCCCTCGCCGCCGGCGACGCGGAACACGCGCGCCTGGGCTTCCATCTTCTGAGCTACATCCGCTGGGAGGGCGGCGACTGGTCCGCCGCCCGAAACCATTCGCTGCGCGCCGAATTCGTCTCCCGAACCGCGGAGCCGCGGGAACAGGTGGTGGCCATGGCCGAGGCGGCGCGCTGTCTGGCCATGCTGGAACGCGATCTCACACAGGCGGAGGCGCTGGCCCTTGAAGCGCGGGCGCAGGCCGCCAACAGCGGCGTGGAAACGGTTGCGATTCCCGATGCGCTGGGAATGCTCCGTTTTCACCGCGGCGCGTGGGACGAGGCAGCGGGTCTTTTTGAATCGGCGCGCTCACTGGCCCGGCGACACGGGGATCGCGCCGGGGAGTTCCGCGCGCTGGAACATCTGATCGTCCTGGAACTGGAGCGCAATCACGCCAACGAAGCGCGAACGCTTTCCCGGGACCTGATCACGCTGGCGAGCCGGCTTCGCGAAGGAAGTGAAGCGCCGTTCGCGACGTGTCTTGAAGCGCTGGCGCGAGAAGCGGCCGGCGAAGAGGCCTCGACGGAAATCGACGCCGCTCTCGAAGCCCTGCGCATCGCCGACGCCAAACATCGCCTCGCGTACGCGCTCCTCCGCGCCACCCGCGGGGACTTTTCCCGCGGGGATGTGCAGAAAGCCCGCGCGCGTGGCGAAGAGGCTCTGCGGCTGGCCGAGATCCTCGCGCGTCCCAGCGAAACGGCGCTGGCGCGCGTTGTGCTGACGCGCTGCGCCCTTCAACAGGGCGCCTCCGCCGACGCTGAACGCCATCGCCGCTATCTGCAGCCGTCGGTCCTGAAGCAGGTCGCCGCCCATGTGCGTCAAGCAGCGGAAGAGATCGGATTGCAGTCGAAGGGAGTAAAACGTGGAACTCGTACTGGTGGAACGCCGGTTTGAAGAACCGGTCCTGTTCGAAGAGATTCAGGCCCTCGAGAACGCGGGCGCCTGGTGTCTGGACGCTCATCGTGTGCGCTACATGAAGACGTTTTTCTCCCGCGACCGGCGTCGCATGCTATGCCTGTATGAAGCGCCGGACGCCGAATCCGTGCGGCTGGCGGAAACCAAAGCGCGGGTTCCATTCGAGCGCGCGTGGAGTTGCATGTCGCTGCCGGGAAGCGAAGACGGCGCCGCGTGGCCGGCCGCCGGCGAGGATGTTGTCGTTGTGCGCGAGTTTCCACAACCTGCGACGATGGAATACGTCATGAACTCATGCCGCAACCATGCCTGGTGCCTGGACCTGTACAACGCCCACCGCGTGGGAAGCTACCTTGCCAACGACGGTCTGCGCATGGTCTGCCACTTTCGCGCTCCCGACGCGGAGTCTGTCCGGATGGCGAATGAACGCGGCAGCGCGCCGATGACGGAGGTTTGGACCGCAACGATCTTTCCGCCGGAAGGCTGAGCCCCTCACGGTCAACGGTCACGAATGAATGGGGACGTCGCCTCTCGGACAGGGGCGCCCCGCAACCTGCCGCCGGCAGAAATCAACCACGACCGCTTCCGCCCAGAACCGATACGGACCTGAAAACCGGGAAATAAACGCGCAGTGTCCGCCGTGCGCCGGGGTGATCAACGCGATGTTCGGGTTGGAGGTAACATCCGGATGCCGGAACGTCGTGACCGGGATGAATGTGTCGTCCTGGGCGGCGATGATCAGCGTCGGAACGTTGATGCGCGATACCACATTGATTGCGCTGCACCGCCGGTAATAGTCATCGGCATCAGCGAACCCGAACGTCGGAGCCGTTACGGCGTCGTCGAATTCGCGCAGGGTACGCGCCGGTCGTCGGTCGCTGGCGTATCGCTCGGGAAAGAGTTGCGCAAAGAGTTGCGCCTTGCGGCGATAGCGCGCTTCAAGCTCCCGGACAAAGTGACGGCGGTAAAGAAAATTTCGCGGGCTGTCGATCGCGTTCGCAGCGTCGTTCAGGATGATCGCCGGCGCCACCGCCACCACTCCGCGAAGCGCGGCAGGAGTTCGATCGCCGAACTCTCCCGCCATCTTCAGCGCGAGGTTCCCTCCCATGGAATAGCCACATACGATGATCTCGGACAACGCGTCGCGCTCAGAGAGTTCGAGGACTACGGAGCGCAAATCCTGGCTCAACCCGGAATGGTAGAGCGTTGGTGTCAGGTGTTCGGACTCGCCACAGCCGCGTTGATTCAGGCGAACGGCGTTGAAACCGGATCTCACCGCCTTCTCGGCGATGCCGCGCATGTATGACGAGTTCACCGAACCTTCGAGGCCATGCAGGATGACGATGGTTGGATGAATTCGGGGTTCCGGCTGCCAGTGGCAGATGGCGAGGACCTCAGTCTCGTGATCCACGCGGAACCGCCGCGGCTCACCTGGCGGCAGGTCCGGGTAGCGCCGCCATTTGAGCGTTCCCGCAACCGTCATCAGGTCCGGCGAGCGGAGCAGCGGATGCGGTTCGAACGCGTTTAACGGGAATTGGAGGTCTTCCCCGCGGCGTCCTTCCACATCAGGACGCCGGCGTCAGGATCAGTGTCTGCGGCGTGTGCCCGAGCGGCTGCGCGCTGCCCGGCGGGAATCCGGCTTCGCGAAACATGCCATCGAGTTCGGCGAACGTGTACGCGTCGCCGGAGGGTGTCCCCGCGAGCATTTGCAGGCTGAACGCCGCGGGCATGGGGGGCGAAACACGATCGGGGTTCGGCACGAACTCCGACGTCGCCACCAGACCGGTCGGCTTCAGCGCCGCTTTCACGCGTTTCAGCAGGCCGACACAGGTTTGCGGATCGAAGTGGTGCAGAAAATTCGGTATGAGAACGAGATCGTAGTCCTTGCCGAGGGGAACATCGAACGCGCTGCCGGGAATTTCGTGGTAGCGGTCGCCCACGCCGGCCTTGTCGGCGTTCTCTCGCGCCACGACGAGTACGTTCTTCCAGTCCAGCCCGTAGACTTCAGCTCGCGGATTCGCCCTGGCGACCGCGATACCGAACATGCCGTGACCGGCTGAAATGTCGAGCACCTTCTGCGGGTGGCCAGGACGAGCCACAACCGCCGCCAGCGTTGCGGAAACCACGTTCATGAAGCCGCTCATGTTCCTTGCGAATTCCACCCAGATGGGGTTCTCAGGATCGACCGTGCTCGCTCCCAGACTCGCGCCACCCTGGCGGACCTTATCCGCCAGGTCCTCAAAAGACCGCGTCAGGTTGGGATGGGCGAGGAAGTTCGCCATCGCGCCCATGTAGGCGGGCGAACGCGCGTCGAGAAACGGCGCTACGACGGGAGACACCGCATAGCTGTCGCCCGATTTCGTCAGGAATCCATTGATGGTCAGGAAATCACACAGGATCCGAATTCCGCGCTCGGATGCCTTCGCTTGCGACGCGATTTCGGGAACCCGCGTCGCTCCGCTCGCGATCGTCGTGAAAAGGTCCAGTTCGATCGCGGCTTTGAATGCCTGGGTACTCTGGAAGGCAAACAACGTGGTCATGATCAGGCCTGGGTCGGGCGTAGTCGTCATAGGTAAGTCCTCGATTCCTCTGTCGACGTAGCTTAACAAACGAAAGACCGCGACGGGAACGTTTGGCCCCCGTCCCGCTGTTCCGGAACAAGAATTCACTCCGAAACAATGGGCGGTCATAGAAAACGGAGTGGGCCGGAACCATAGGCTGGGAAGGGTTTCAGACAGTTGAGTTCGAAGTACGTGTGGTTTTGCGGCTGAGATCCTGGCGCCCTTTCAGGGCGCCTTTTAGATTGGATCAGGGACCCAGGGGTTGCGCTCGCTTAACCCCTGGCTGAATTCCTGTCATGCCTCCGGCATGACTTGGGCGGCATTGGGCCCGCCGGAGGCGGGCCAGGACAATAGCCAGGGGTTAAGTGAGCGAGCGCAACCCCTGGATAATCGTGACCCTCGATAGCCGGCGCCCCCGCAGGGGCGCCAGGATGCAATTTGGACAGCTGTGGTGTAGAGGGCAGGCGGGGGTCAAATGCCTGTTTCGTCGATTTTTCAGGAGCGCGGCCGACTGCGGAAGAAGTCCTCCGGTTCACTGCGGGAGAAACCGGGAAAACTCCGGTAGGAAACCATGGATTCCGATGGCGCCTGGCGCCCACAACGGGCCAGTCTGGAACTCGCTGATCTGATTGAAGCGTTGTAGTGGTATCTCCCTCATTCGAGCCGTCTCGCGGCGACCTGGAGCCATTGACCGGGTACTGGCCTGATCCTACATTTCCGCCCGCAAGCTCAAAACGGTGAGTCTTCGCCACGCTGGGAGGACGGCTGAGTTGGGCAGTCATTATCGACGAGGATCTCAAACGGAGGGCCCCATGTTCAGGAACGCGTCACGACTTTCGCTTCAGCGACTCACTTTCAGGCGCTCCGGCACGATCGGCTTCCTTCTTGTCTTCTGTCTGGGAGCGATCACCGGCAACGTCTACGCTCATGACGGCAACTCGGACCCCAGCATGATTCACGCCTGCGTCCAGAAGAGCAGCGGCCAGATTCGAATCGTGTCGCTCAATGAAAAATGCAATCACTCGGAGGCTGCAATGCATTGGCCTTCGGGAACAAGTTCAGGAGGTCCTGGGCCCGCCGGGCCGATGGGACCGATGGGACCCACGGGACCAATGGGTCCGACGGGGCCGGCGGGGCCGTCCGGAACGGATGGGCAGGCAGCCATGCTTGGCCTCTTTGTCGTCGGTCAATTCGCCAACGTGCAGGTCACCACGTCGGATCCTGCGGATACCTGGGTGCAGGTAGCGGGACGTACGATCACGTTCAACAAGACATCGGCGAGTTCGAAACTGCGCATCACGTATCAGGACACCCTCGGCGCTCTGCAGAGTGTTCTGGGTGGGTGTCAGTGGCGAATCATGATCGACGGAACCGTGCTGTCGTCGTTCTCCGTTGGAGACGTCGAGGGAACCTACGGATGGCACATTGACAACGGATCCCATACGGCCTGGGCGCTCGGCGCTTCCGCCGGTTCGCACCAGGTGTATGTGCAGGCGCTTCGCTCAAGGTTTTCCACCGAATGC
>DASUFH010000257.1:0-6651 GCA_036274645.1 Terriglobia bacterium | reverse complement strand
ATATTCAGTTTTCGCCTCGTGCCGGGCGAATACGTTGTGGCGCTGGCTCCCAGGTGGCTGAACAGCTATTACCTGAAGTCGATGACCTACGGAGACGTCGACCTGACGAAGTCTCCGCTCACGCTGAAGCCGTCCGCGAGCGACACACAGGTTCGGATCGTCCTGACCCGGACACGGCCGGCCAGTACCACACCGGGAGTAAAGGTGAGTGGCCGGATCACGGATTGGAAGGCCGGTGGCCCCGCTCTCGCATTGAGCGCAATTCTTACGACGATGCCGGATCGCTTCGAAGTGGCTGAAGTGAAACCTCGGGACGATGGCTCCTTTGAGATTGAGGGTGTGCCACCCGGACAGTATGTGATTGGGCGCGCCTTGTCTCCGGCCAACCGCATGCCGGTGGACATACGATCCTACCTTTATCCGAGCCAGGTTATCGAGGTCGGCGCAAACGATGTCCGTAATCTGGAGTTGATCTTCGACGCGCAGGGTTTTCCGATTGCCCTTTCGCCCAACGTAAAACAAGCCATAAAGGGGGTAGTCGAAGCCGGAGACGGGACGATTCCGGAATTCAAAGTGGAGTTCACAGAGATGCGAGTGAAGGGCGGAGCCTCGCCCCCTCCGGTTACAGTCGCCGGCCGGGAGTTTTCGGTTCTTCTACCCGAAGGCGAATATCGCGCCAGCGTCTCCGGCCTTCCGCAGGGATACACATTGAAATCCATTGCGTCCGGACCGTTTGACTTGACGGAGCCGTTCCTGGTGACCAAGAAAGGGATTGCCGACCGATTTACTGGCGCTCCGATCAAGTCCGGCGCCCCCGGCATTGTGATCCGGCTGAACACTCCATCCCAATAGCCTGACTGCGTCCCTTGCAGGGGCCGTCATAGACCGCCCCTACAAGGAGACGGGCGCCAACAATGCTCCCGATGTGGGGGAGTACGCCAACATCTAAAGTCAGTGGGCGGTCATAGACCGCCCCTGCAATGGAGGGCTGCCCGGTCTATACTTCGTGCCCGAAAGGAAGAACCGAGGATATGAGGGGGGCCGGAAAGAACCATCCTGTTCCGATACTGGCAATCCTGTTGTGCGGAGTTGCGACCGCATTGGCCACGGTCGCCGGTGGAAGCCAGTATGCCTACGACCAGCCGGGGGACAAACATTTTGTAAACAACACCGGCGTTCTCGAGCGAAGCTCGCCCACCGGCGCAAACAACCAGAGCTACAAGATCGCTACTCCCAGAACTCACGTTAACGCCGTGTTTACCAGTCAGCCTGTGGTCGTAGACGGTGTCCGTGATGCGGTGTGGGACGCAGCTCCTGTCTACCCGATCGCTCACCGGTTCAATGCGGGCATGACGGCCGACGCTCCTGAAGCGACTGCTCAAGGCGCCTTGCGACTCCTGTGGGATGGACCGATTCTCTATGTTCTGGTCGAGGTTACGGGCGATAACACCCGGTCCGACGCCGGAACGCCCAACTGGAACAGCGGCAGCGCCAGTCCCAACACAGACGGGCTTTTCGTCTTCATGGATGTCTTCAACGATCAGTGGGGTCTTGAGACCGACACGCAGGGTGTCTTCTTTCTCGGCGCGAACCCCGCTCTCACCTCGGTAGCCTCGTACAATAACCGCGGCATTCCTTCTCTTGGGTCGTTCTTCAACGAGAGCAATCAGGATTATTCGACACGGTTGAAGGCGTTCAAATCTTCAGGGTACCAATCGCAGGACGGCGTCAATTACACCTATGAGTTTGCCCTGCAGATCGAGGGCTGGGGCGATGTGTGGGACCGCGAACTCCAGAATGGAACGGAGATCGGACTTGAAGTTGCGGTATACGACCAGGGCAACTCGTTCAGCTACCTGAGCAAGACCCAATACTATGCGGGGCGTGAGGGAACCTCCAACCTGCCCAACTCCGAACGCGTCAGAAACCGGGACTGGGGTGTCGTCACACTGTCCGGTTGGGATGGCGCTGCGCCATTCGCTTACAGCGGATGGCGGGCTGATGAAGCCATTCGTTTCTGGAATTCCAAAGGCAATCCCGGTGGCTCAGGAGACGGGACAGCGCCCGACGCCAGCGGAGACGGCAGTCTGGTGTGGTCCGCGACGTCGAAAGCCCGGATGATCGCGGCTAAGAGCGCCTACAACGCGCTGAAAGACAATCCCACGGCCACTCCGGCGCAGAAGAGGGCGGCCGTGCTCGAGGTCTGTCAGGCTTTCGCCGCGCTCCGGTGGGCGGATACGAAGTATCCCGATCCGCATGATCTGCCTGTCGCGCACACGCTGCCGAACGTCTGGCAGTTTTTCGACCGGACCAAAGGCGTCAGGGGAATGGTCACCAACAGGAAGGAGTGGGAAGAGCGTAAACGGGAGATTCTGGAACTCGCCCAGTTTTACGAATATGGCTACAAGCCCCGGCTGGGGGTGGACTATACGATCGCCATCAGCGACAACAGCTATGACGGCGCCGGCAATCCCAGCGTCAGCGCGCGGGTGACTCCGACCAACGTCCATTTTACCGGTGGCGAGCCTCTGGATGGGACCATGACCGTAACGCTGCCGGCCAATGCGCCTGAGGGACAGAGGGCGCCGATATCCTTCGGTGGCAACTGGACCGCGTACGGCATTGCCAGTGTGGCTTTCCCAAACTGGGCCGGAGACAATCGCACCGACGCGGGAGCGTGGGGCAATCCCAATCGGAACGGTACGTTCTACCGGCTCTTCCCCTACACCCGGAACAGTACGTCCGCCGATTCCAGCATCCTGATTGCGAACGCCACCGCGGTATCCATCTATCTGGATATCCTCGAAATGGCGGTGGCCCGGAATCCCCGGCTGAAGGCGAAGATTGATCCGGCCCGCGCCGTCACCAAGGGGTTTTCCATCGGCGGAAAGAATGCATTCGTGGCGGCCGTGTTTGATGAACGCGTGAAAGTTGTGGTCAACGGCGGGGCCGGCGCTACCGGTCCGGCTAACTGGCGTTATAACGCCCAGGGACAGGAATACGACTTCAGCGATACGCCGTTCTATAGCCCCGGAGCGGAGAACATCGTCGCGCATGGAACCGAAGGGCCCGGCAACAGCTATCGTCATAACCGCGTGCGTGAGACCGAACTCTTCCGTCACTTCATGCCGTACGGACACATGTACGGGCACGTGGAAGGCTCCTACGCCTACGGAGGTTATGGCCGCCTGCCTTTTGACCAGGCTTTGCTCGTGGCCACACTCGCGCCGGACCGGGCGATTCTCATTGATACGAATTTGAATGACTACAACGACGGGGCCATGACCGACAACATGAGTCTCGAAATTGCAAAAGGCGTGTACCGCACTCTGGGCGTCAACGGCGACCACTTCGTGAAGTTCAACAATGGGAATTATGTGTCGAGAGGAGATCCTCACGGCTCGGCCGGCGCCGCCGTGGAAGGCAAGTTCCTCAGCGACTTCTTCTTCGGTACCAGCGCTCTTACCGGCGCTGAAGCAGAACGGCTCAACACCGATCCGTATCGGCTGAGGGTTTCCAATCGCAAGACCCAGAGTCCCTACGACTACTATTGGGGCGGTTTCAACACCATCACCGGCGGCCGCGACGGAATTGATGGCGTTGACGGGTGGTATTTCTACGAGTTTTGATTCAAGTCAGGTTGGACGCGGGACCAGGCGGACATAAAAGACTGCAGCGAGACCGCACTGATCCGTGGCCAGACGGGCATCAGTGTCCGTTCCTTGCAATGTGTACGCTAAGAACTTGCCATCTCGCGCCTCAGTATGAGGCGTCCCCGCAATTCCCGCAACCGTAGCGTCAGGCGGCTACCGAAATCGCGAGAAAAACCACAGCGCGCCCCCCAGGCATGTCAGGTCCTCGGCCAGCGCGATGTAGAGGTCCGGAGCCCCCAGCGCTTTTACCAGACGCATCCGCGCATGGAAGCCGGCGAAGGCGCCCGCCATGGCGCCGGCGACACCGCAAGCGCCTCCAGCGGCCAGCGGTTGTTCGCCTGCCACGGCAATGCATGCGCCGGTGAGCGCGCCCATGACGCCGCGCCCCAGCAGACTCATGGGGGATGTCCGGTTTGGTATCCGGGGCATCTTGTCCGCAAAGAGTTCGAAGGCCGCCATCAGCGTGAAAAACGCGACTGACGGGAGAGAGCCCATCAGGGCCAGCGCGCCCTGGAGCCTGATCCACCCCAGGCGAGTTGCCCAGGCCGCCACAGCGGGCGGAGTGAAGGTGCGCAATCCATTGAGCATACCGATGGCAAAGGCAACCGCGAGGGTGGTCATTCCGTATTCTCCGATTGTCTATTGTCTGTCGATTGTCAGATCCAGTTCTTTCATTGTCGCTGGGCCGGATGGCCATGATCAACGAACAATGAAAGAAGTCCAGGTAACAATCGATAACAGGCAACGGACAATGAACAATCGGGGACAGACGCAGACCGTTACTGCGCTTGCGATGCGCCGATCCTGTACGCAAGGAATACCACATCCCGCTGAGACTGGGGAACCGGCCACTCGTCAGCGCCTGTCGCCTTCCGTGCGTTGGCGAGAGTCACCGCCTCAAGTCTCCAGAAGCGTTTCAGCTTGTCGAGATGCTCCTGGACCTTGTCGGGACTGTGGCGGGCCCCCGCGCGGTCCGCGAGCTTGAGAATGAGTTCTTCCACGGCGAGAGCGGACTCCCCTTTGTAGAAAGAAGTCCATCGTTCCGCCCAGGTCGACGGCAGTCTTCTGTAGCTGAATATGTAGCTGTACCTGGGAATCCGGCGGTTTAACTTCGAGGGATTCACGTGGCCAACGAATCGGAGCAGCGCCATCAACGCGAAGAAGGCGTCTCCGGTGATCCGCCTGGAGCGGAATGCGCCGTGAAATTCAAATCCGGGACACGCGGTGAGGACGGCTTCGGGCGTCGTCGTCAAACAGAACTCGATATCGCCGTCTGTCGATCGAATCCCGATCAGGGGGTAGAGAAAAGAATAGGCGCCGACGATATTCCAGCGGGGGCGATGCTGCTGAATCAGGCGGGTTTCCGTGAGGCACGCGTCCAGGTGAGTGTCCGAACGCTGGATCTCGATGCGGGCCGCTTCCTGCACGATCCCGCGCATGCGGCGATGTTTCTTTCGCCGCAGGATGTGGCGGTACTGCGCCAGCCGTCGTCGCAGGTTGATCGCCTTTCCGACGTAGATCAGTTCGCCCTGCTGGTTGTAAACGAGGTAGACGCCGGGAGAGCCGGGAAGTGATTCCAGAAACTCTGCTCCGAACTTCCGGTCGAAACTCCTGGAGGGCATTCGTGATCAGTCGAACTCAGAGGCGATTACGGTTTCGACGCGGCGTTGCACGAAGTTGAACTGGCCACTATGCCGCTGGCGCCTCTCTCGGGCACGATCACTGTCTGCCGCCCGCACAAGCCCGGCGCAAACTCATATTGGAAGATATAAACGCCTGGGATAAGGCCCGAGGCCTGAAGTTCCCCGGTCGCTCTATTGACCGAAACTTGCGGCCGAAGTTCTGAAGGCCCGGCGTCTTCGTTCAGTGGCGCGCGTGAGCTGACGGTCCATTCCACAACCGTCGGTGTCTTGCCGCTGTTGTCGCGGTTGATTGCGCCGCGGATGCGATAGGAGCGCTCCGGCGCCAGGGTCAGGTCCAGCGGCGTCGTTCCTGTGGCGGACAACGTTACCGGAGAAAACACGGCCGCCGAAAGATGACCATCGGAGTTCAATGGAGACGCTGCGGTCAGCAGATAGTCGCCGGGCGCCAACGGGTCGAATTGGAACGATCCGTCGGATCTGCTTGTTTGCGTGGCGACCACTTTCAGCGACTTTCCCGAAAGGCTGGTCCTCCGGGCAGCCTGAAACTGGAGCAACTGAACCGGGACATCGGCAACAGGCTGGCCGGCCTCATCGCGAACCAGGCCTTGAAGCGGCCGATACGGAGTCAAACGCAGAACAACGTTGCTGACCTGCTGCTCCGGGGCCACACGGATCTGGCCGGCATTTTCGGCAATGTATCCCTCGTAGCGAACGGTCCATTCATAATCCCCGCCGCGCAGCCCTGCAAGGGAGAAGCGCCCACGCGCATCCGTCGTCACGGGCTCGATGGCATCCGGCAGTTCGCCTGTCAGCCGCAGGATCTCCGCGGCGCCTTTCGGCAGGGATAATGTGACGAGCGCTCCGGCCACGGGGACGCCGCTTTCTTCTGAGACGACGACCCCCTCAACCGAGGCTGTTCTCACCGCCGACAACGTGGAATTTCGTTCGAGCGTCGGAGGACGGGATTGCGTCGGTTCAGGGCCGGCGCCTTCCAGCGTCGTTACAAGCAGGGCCAGAATGAATCCAACGGCGACCTGGGTCATGACAGTCTTTCCCCGATCAGGCTTTCGTTCCGGGCGTTGCGTTTGGCGAGACGAATAAAGACACCGGCAAGTATACGCGCATCCGGGACCGGATCGGCTTCAGGAGCGTCTCGTGTGAACTTCTGAAGGGCTCTCCTTTTCCCCGAGGTTGGCGTCGAGCCAGTCGAAGGCGTCATTCACAAAGGGGAAACGCCTTTCAGCGGCGCGAAACTCTGCGGAATGGATGACGTGGCGCGCGTCACGAGACGCGGTCGCCAACTGCATGTGCAGCATTTCGTGGTACAGGATGTAGTCGAGGACGTAGCCGGGGAC
>DASUFH010000256.1:0-4898 GCA_036274645.1 Terriglobia bacterium | reverse complement strand
AGCCGAAGGGGACCGTGAAGCGGCAGGCGGTCATTGGACACGTCAGTTTCTCTTACGGGAGCCGGGCGGTCATAGACCGCCCCTGCAAAGGGGGACGGAGGATCCAGCGGTCTAGAATTCCATGGAGAATTTCCCGGATTTCGTCCCCACCAGACGCACCCTCACCTGAGAATAACTCAATAATTCAACAACTTAGACCCTGGCGCCGGAATTGCTTTTTCAAGGGAACACGCCGGCGCCCGGTCGGCAGGAGGGGAAACAATGAAGAGAGTATTGGTTGTTGCGATGGCAGTAGGAACGCTTGTGGGTAGTGGCTGCATCGCTTCGCACAAGTACGTTAAGAACCAGGTAAAGACATCCACAGACCAGCTTTCCACCGAAGTGAATGGACGCATCGACACGACGAACGGCCGGGTCGACACGCTCGATGGCAACCTCAAGGAAACGCGCGACAGCGTGGATCTGGTAGGTCGGCGAGTATCGGCGGTTGACGAGCGTGTGGCCACTGTGGATTCGCGCGTGACTGAAGTTGATGGACGAGTGGCAAACGTCGATGGAAAAGTGAACACGGTTGATCAGCGGGTGGCGACGCTCGACACTCGAACGAACCAGCAGGTTGGCGGTCTGAAGCAGGACGTTGCTGCGGTTGACGTCAAAGCCGATCAGACCATCAAGAACCTGGATGTGCTCGACGAGAAGTTCGCAAGCCGGAACAACCTCAAGGTCAGTTCAGAACACAGCATCCAGTTCGGCTTCGACAGCTTCAAGCTGGACAAGTCCGGAATGAGCCAGCTCGATGAGATTGCCGCGGCAGTGGGTGACAACCGCGATGCGGTCCTGGTGCTCGAGGGACATACCGACTCCACTGGCGACCGTGACTACAACATTGCTCTGGGTGAACGCCGCGTTGAGCAGGTGAAGCGTTACCTTGCGGTCGACAAGAGCATCCCGGTTTACCGCATCCACGAAATCAGCTTTGGCGCCGCTCGGCCGGTCGCGAGCAACGACTCGCTCGAGGGGCGCAAACTGAATCGGTCCGTAACCATTACGGTTCTGGTTCCCGCCGCCAGCGCTGACGCGGCGAGCACCCAGATCGGACAGGCTCAGTAAGGAATCGGACGTCTCTCAGGGAGAGGGACCTGTCTCTCAGGGAGAGGGACAACCGAAGGGCGATGCTCCGCTGGAGCATCGCCCAATGCTTTTTAAGCCCGCCTGCGCGTAACAGAAACGCTGGCCGCCACTTCAAGTTTCTCCACGCCGTAAACGCAAATCTACCCTGCGACGCAGAGCCTGTTCAGGTTACAATTGTCGGCTGGAATAGACGAATCTCCGTAAAGAGGGGGCCTGGATGGCAAAAAGCTCACGGCCGACTGCACAAAAGCGCGCTCGGGAAAAAGCTCGAGCGGAGCGCCAGAAGGAAAAAGAGGCGCGCCGCGCCGAAGCACGCGAGCGGAGGGCGACCGCGCCGGTTCGTAGTGGGGACGAAGATCCGGATATTGCAGGTATCCGGCTGGGGCCGCAGCCAAGACCGGAGTGGCTGGAAGATTTGCCGACCGACGACGAAACCGAAGAGGCCGAAGAGGGTTCAGAAGGTCTGAACTAGCCCTTCGCTTCCGAGATATTCCCAGGGTTCGCCGTAAAATCACCGATCTGCCGCCATCCGGCGGGCTTTCTTCTGGAAAAATCTATGGGGCCGTTTGAATTCCAACCCCGGACCCGGGCCGTTTTCGGCGCAGGCGAGTTTGCTCGTCTCGGACTGCTGGCTTCCGGTTTGGGCTTTCACCGCACTCTCGTCGTTTCCGACGCCGGCCTCGTCGCGACCGGTCTTGCCGCCAGGGCCCTGTCATTGCTTGCCGACGCCGGCATCGAGGCCTGGGGGTTTCATGATTTTGAATCCAATCCGGACTCAAACATGGTCGCGGCGGGAAGCGCGGTGGCAGCCCGGCACAACATCGATTCCCTGGTCGCTCTTGGCGGCGGCAGTTCGCTGGACTGCGCCAAGGGAATCAATTTCATCCATACCAATGGCGGCGTGATGCGCGACTACCACGGATTCGGCAAAGCGGCGCGCCCGATGCTCCCCAGTATCGGAATCCCCACAACGGCTGGAACCGGCAGCGAAGCGCAGAGCTATGCGCTCATTTCCGACAGCGAAACCCATCGCAAAATGGCGTGCGGCGATCCGAAGGCCGCGTTTCGCCTGACCATTCTCGACCCGGAACTGACGGTGAGCCAGCCCCGGGGAGTTACCGCCGCGGCCGGCTTCGACGCGCTCTCCCACACCGTGGAGTCCTTTGTAACGGCGCGGCGAACGGCGGTATCCGATCTGTTTGCGCGCGACGGGTGGCGGTTGATCGAAGGACACTTTGAACGGGCGCTGAACAACCCGACCGATCTCGAGGCCCGAAGCGCCATGCTGTGGGGAGCGCATGAAGCCGGCATCGCGATTGAACAATCCATGCTCGGCGCCACACACGCCTGCGCGAATCCACTGACGGCGCATTATGGAACCACGCACGCCGTCGCGATCGCCGTCATGCTGCCGCACGTTGTCCGGTGGAATGGCGCCGCGGTGGGCGGCCGATATGCCGAGATGCTCCGGGTTGCCGGTCGCGAGGCAGGCTCCAGCGAGGAAGATTCCGGCGCGCAACTGGCCACCCGGATCGAGGAACTGGCCCGAATCGCCGGCCTTCCCCGGTCACTCCAGGAGATTGGAGTGCCGCAGGTTGATCTGCCCCAACTGGCAACCGACGCCACGCGCGAATGGACCGGTACCTTTAATCCCCGCCCACTGGACGCCGCGGCCGCTCTTGCCCTGTACGAGCGCGCGTATTGATGGCGCGTTTTCCCTTCCCCTTGCAGGGGCGGTCTCCCAAGGAACTAGACCATGGGAAACTCGGGGACAGACCCGGCCTGGCAACTGAAATTACCCGATCCTCTTCGGCGACCACGACTTATACTGGCCTCGTTTTGAAGGACCGGCCATGAAGGTTCTGATCTTTATCCTTTCCTACAACGCCGAGCGTCACATCCGGAGTGTCTTTGACGACATCCCGGACACCTACCGGAACAATCCGGATGTCGAGATTCTCCTCATCGACGACGCGTCGAAAGACGCGACGGTGGACGTGGCGCGAGCGCACATCAATCAGATTGGATTGACGAACGCTCGTGTGATGAAGAATGCGCACAATCAGGGTTACGGAGGAAATCAGAAGGTCGGGTATACCTACGCAATCCGCCAGGGCTTTGACGTCGTGGTCATGCTTCATGGCGACAACCAGTACACTCCCAAGGCGCTTCCCGAACTGCTGACGCCGTTTGAAACAGACCTTCAGGTCGGATGCGTTCTCGGTGTGCGGTTCGGACGCCGTTACTCGCCTTTGCGCGGCGGCATGCCGCTGTACAAATACGTCGGCAACCGGATACTCACCACTCTGCAGAACCGGCTGGCCGGCGTTCAGTTGAGTGAGTGGCACACCGGCTACCGCGCCTATTCGACCCGGGCTCTCTCGACGCTGGGTTTCGCGCTCAATACCAACGACTTTCACTTCGACACAGAGATTCTTCTGCAGCTGGTTCAAAACCGCATAAAGATCGTCGAGATCAATGTCCCCACGCACTACGGCGGCGAAATCTGCCATGTGAACGGCATGCGGTACGCGAAGAACGTGATGAAGGGAACGTTCAAATTCTTTCTCCAGAAGTACCACCTGTTTTACGACGTGAGGTTTCATCCGGAAGTCGTTTACGAAAACTGGGCCGGCGAAGGCGGAGCCGGGGGCTACGAACAAAAACTGGACTCCTGCAGTCCACACTCGCTGGTCTGTCGTGACCCGGACCTGATCCCCGAGGGCTCGGAGGTACTGGATATCGGCTGCTCCAGCGGATACGTGGGCCGGGAACTCCACCGTCGGCGAAACTGCCGGGTGACCGGCGTCGATGTGCTGCCGCCATACGAAGTGACCGCCGAGCTGGAGCGCTACGCGCAGATCGACCTCGAGAAAGAAGAACATCGCCTGATTTCCTTAATTGAGGATGGGGACTTCGACGCGATTCTGATGCTGGATGTGGTCGAACACCTCTCGCAACCGGAACGTCTCCTGTTGCGGTTGTCGTCCATTCCCTATGGACGGACGCCGCGATTCGTGTTCAGCACCGGAAACGTCGGATTTTTCGTTGTGCGCCTGATGCTGCTGCTCGGTCACTTCAACTACGGTCAACGCGGAATCCTCGATGTGACCCACCGGCGGTTGTTCTCCGCTCACACGTTTCGCAGCCTGATGGAACAGACCGGTTTTCTGGTTCGCCGGCAGATTTACATTCCATTTCCGTTCCAGGCGCTTGGTTTCTCGGGACGCCTGGCGAAATTCCTCGAATCGGTCAATATGGCGCTCATCCGTCTGCGGCCCCGGCTTTTTGCTTATCAGATGCTGTTGGAGACAGTTCCTCTCGTGACCCCTGCCGCGGTTCTGGACGAAACAGTCAAGTCGCAAGCCGAGGCCACCCCGGCGGGCGCCGCCTCACCGAAAAACTAGCGGTCCTCGGAATAGAGATAGAGGCTGTAGTCTTCACCGTAATCGAACGGGGGCTGGAGATCCGTCAATTTCATGAGCCGATCGGGCAGTTCGTTTTGCGACGGTGTTCTGGGCTGGGCGTCTCCGGACTCCACCGGTGGACGGCGATAAGCCACGACGACAAATCGCCCGCCGACCTCGGTGGCGATGGCGCGCAGTCTGCTGTCAACGGCCGTCTTGCTCATGACGGGAAAGTAGTCGTTGACGTTGTAGTGGGAGAAGAAGGGTTCGTAAGCCGAGGCCACGGGATCATAAATCGGGCGGTTTCCAAGCTCCACCATGACCGGTTGAATCGCGTCGACGGCCCATCGGAACGTCGTT
>DASUFH010000255.1:0-11609 GCA_036274645.1 Terriglobia bacterium | reverse complement strand
CACGATCCCGAGACGCAGCCCTCGCATGGTGATGGGGCCGCCATCGCCGCCGGTCGTGACAACCGTTCCCCCGGCCGCCTTCAACGCCGCGATTGCCGCGTCAGCGTCGCGCGCGCGCAATTGCAGTCTGGTGGCGCCGGGATCCTGAATGCGCGCGCCGATCGGCCTGCGCTCCACGCCGCGAAACTCGACGAACTCGATGAGAAGCGGCGAGCCCGGTACCCTTGCCGAGACCTTGCGCGTTTCGCCGGTGGGAACACCTGCGAGACGATTCCACGCGCTGTCCGTCTGGAACTGCGAAACCGGAGAGACGCCGAACTTGAGCAGATCCCCATACACCTTCAGTGTTTGATCCATGCTCGCAACGGTCAGCCCGACGCGCGCGCCCAGAATGTCTCCCGTCGCGGCGCCCTGGGGCAGCGGATCGAGCTGCAGAAGTTCAATAGCGAATCCATCCGGATCCGATACGATGACCGCGCGACCCTTCTCCCCACCGTACATCGTGACGTCCACCGGCGCTCCTCCCGTCGTGACGACGGGAACGCCCTTCGTCTTCAGCCGGGTCAACAGCGCATCCACATCGCGAACCAGCAGAATCAAACGCGTCGCGCCGGGGTCCTGCGGCCGCGGCCGCGCCGCCCGCCGTTCGATGTCCTTGAAGTCGACCAGTTCGACGTTCATCGCCGGGTTCGTTCCCGGTATGCGGGCGGTGGCCACACGCGTCTGGGCCGTCGGAACGCCCAGGAAATTGAGCAGGCCGGAGTCGGAGTTGCTGAACTGCGGTGTCGAAGCCGGCGCCGGCAGGCCGAAAAGATCGTTATAGAAAGCGAGAGACTTTTCCAGATCCGATACGATCGGACTGAAGCTGCCCGACCCCAGCACCACGTCCCCGGCCGGAAACGCCGGGCTGACGGCGGCGCGCTGGCGGCCTTCAGTCGCCAACGCGACCATTACGACCGCAAGAACGCACAAACTGGTCATTACAATCCATCGCCGCATTCCATTTCTCCTCCCAGAGTGGATGTGGCGCAACGGCGCCGCACCGGACTATACCCGATTTGGATTTCAACCGGTATGCGTGTGGAGAGTTCGGCGCCGGAGTGGAAAGGTTGCGATCCTCTACATGGAGTGCAGGGCGACGCGGTTCCCTTCGCTGTCGAGCACGACCGCCCGGAATCCAAACGGATCGATGGAATGCCGGCCGGCAAGGATTTTACCCCCGTACTTTTCAACCACGTTTAGCGCCTCATCAAGCCGGCCCTGCGTATTCAGGTAAAGGAGCGGGCCACTGTCCGACGGCTTGGCGTCCATGTTCTGCACCAGACACCCCCCGGTGAACCCGTCGGCGTGGGGCAGCAGGGCCACTGCCGCTCCCGGTCCGGCCTGCTCCTTCTTGAGTGGTACGCCCAGGACGGACGAATAGAAACGGAGGGCGCGATCCATGTCGCGCACGGGAATGTCGAACCAGACGACATGGTGGCGAGCCGGTCCGGCCGCTTTGGGGGGGTCTGCCGGCTTTTCCGCCTGTGGAATTTCACTCGTCAGCGGTGGTTCCAATGGCGCGCTGCGCTCTCTCGCCGGCTTTTCCGCCTGTGGAATTTCACTCGTCAGTGGTGGTTCCAATGGCGCGCTGCGCTCTCTCGCCGGCTTTTCCGCCTGTGGAATTTCACTCGTCAGTGCTGGTTCCAATGACGC
Source organism: Terriglobia bacterium (assembly GCA_036274645.1). Classification (GTDB taxonomy): domain Bacteria; phylum Acidobacteriota; class Terriglobia; order 20CM-2-55-15; family 20CM-2-55-15; genus DASUFH01. Next base: position 9,914 of record DASUFH010000255.1, on the reverse strand, counting down.
GCTGCGCTCTCTCGCCATGGACCGATCCATCACCGAAGCCAGGGTCACCGGTTCCGGCGGTGGCTCAAACGCTGGTCTCACGAAGCGTTGCGGAGCCTGGGAGGGCGGCGCCTGCTCCACGGCAGTTTCATCTGCCGGACTGGTTGCGCGCGTTACATGCCGGGGAGTCTCGTTCTCTTCATCGACATGGGGATCGGTTGCGGCTGTCGACGGTGGCGGCTCCGGACGGGCTCCGCGTCCGGGGCGCCGGGTCGGCGCGTCATCAACAGGAGGCGCCGGCCGTGGAATCGGGGGAGCCGCAGGGGGAAGGGAATCGGCGCTTCGGGCGCTGTTTGCTTCGTTGACGAACGGATCAGGCGTGGTCGCCTGTGGTGGCTCTGGTCGCGCGTCGCGCTCGGCGCGACGAGCAGGCGCGCCGTTTACCTGGGAAGCCACCTTCGGAACAATCGGTGGCGCTGTCGGTTCGTCGTTGTCGGGGCTGACGCCAGGGTCGCTATGAACGCGAACCGACACCGGTTTCGCGGTTGGCGACGAATTGCGTTCCGCAGGCTCCGGCTTCGCGGTTGGCGCCGAGATGCGTTCCGCAGGTTCCGGTTTCGCGGTTGGCGCCGAGATGCGTTCCGCAGGTTCCGGTTTCGCGGCCGGGGCCGGGATGTCCTCCGCAGGTCCACCGCCGTCTGGGCTCGTGAAGACCTCATCCTCGCGCGCCGCGGTTTTTTTTCGTGATTCGGGGGCGACGGCCCGAGGCGCTTCCTCTGCGGTCGACGTGAGCGACGTCGCAGCCGGCTGGGGCGGATCCACTGCCGCCGCCGTCTGGGCTTGTCTCTCTCTGCCGGGCTCAATGGCTGGCGCAACCGTCCGTTCCCGAGCAGACGCGGCCGGCTCGGCAACCGTCGATGGTGTGGGCGCCGCGGAAGGCGCCGCGGAAGGCGCCGCTTCTTCAAATGGCGCGTTAATGACATCCAGCGCCGGAGGCGCGGGACGCGCCGTCACGTCGGAGTTCCAGGTTTGGGGCGGCGAACTATGCTGACCTCGCCGCTGTGCGAGCTCAAGGACCAGGTCCATCGGGGGGTCCGGCATCGGTGGCCGTTCCCGTTCCACGTACAGTCGGGGGCCGGTCTCTGCGGGTGGCGTCGAGCGGCGTGAGCCCGCATCTTTATCGGGCGCAACGTCCGCCAGTTTGCGCCCGGCATCATCCCATATGTAATATCCCTGTCGTTGGATAGCCCGCCGCAATGTGGGCGTATCGACGGAGAATCGCAGTGTGCCTCGCGGCGAAAGGTCCACTCGCTGAAAGAATTCCCAGCCGGACGAACACTGGTCCGTGGGCAGATTGGATGCGGTTTCGTACTGCGTCGCGCCGTACATCTTCTGTCGTGTCCGGCAGCGGAAAATGTAGAGTTTCACGCGAGCGGCTCTCCTCTGCGGTTCATTCCTTACTGAGTCTACGGAGAGGACATGATTGGCACGCAAGTTTTCCCAGGGGCAGGAACGATCAGATCAACCGGTTCCGGATCACCCGGTCGTTGAGCTCAACTCCGAATCCCGGACGGTCCGGCACGCGGATCGTTCCGCTGGTAAAGACCTCCGGCGGGTCGAGGACATCTCCGCGCCAGTCCGTTTCTCCCCACTGCAGCTCCAGGTAATTGAAGTTCTCCAGTACAGCGCAGATCTGCATGCTGGCGGCGGTCGAGACGGGGCCGCTCGGATTGTGGGGCGCGACCCTGACGCCGTCGGCGCCGGCCAGGGCGGCGATGTGGGTGAGTTCCAGCAATCCGCCGCAATGTTTGACATCGGGCATGATCACATCAACGGCGCGCGCGCGAGTCAGCGGCGCAAAGCCGGCCACGCCGAAAAGTAATTCCCCTCCGGCCATCGGCTGTCGGATCCGCCGGTGAATCTCGGCCGTGTCGTCCACGCGGTCCGGGGCCACGGGCTCTTCATACCAGGTCAGTCTGGCCGCTTCGAGTCGCTGCGCCACGCGGACCGCCAGCGAAACGTCGAAAAAGCTGTGGCAATCGACCATCAGGGCCGTGTCCGGGCCGACCGCTTCCCGCATGGCCGTAACGGCGTCGATCCCGTTGTTTACGGCCGCGTCGATTTCCGCAGACGGAGAGCCCGCCGCCGGAAACCCGTCGAACGGCGCGGCCTTCATGGCGCGGAATCCATCCGCGAACGCCTTCCGCGCCGCGGCGGCAAATCCGGCAGGTGTCCGCGGCTTCGTTGCGCGGTTGATATTGGCATAGACAGGCAGCGTGTCGCGAACGCGTCCTCCGAACAGCGCGCTGGAAGGCGCTTCGAGCGCCTTGCCGGCGAGATCCCACAAACATTGCTCGAGCGCGCTGAACGCGGTGGCGGAAACCAGACCGCGGCGCGCCCTGGGCATCCCCTGCTGCCGGTACGCTTCGATTTCCAGGGGCGACTTTCCGTCGATCAGGCGAAAAAAATCCCCCAGTTCGGCGCGCATGGCGCGCGCGTCTTCAGATGTCGTGTTCGCAAAGCCGAACGCGTCCGAGGCTTCCCCCAGTCCGGTCAGGCCGGCGTCCGTGCGCAACCGGACGAGGAGCCAGACGGTCCGTTCCGTGGCCCGTACGGGCAGGAGTTCCATCCCGGTGACCCGAAGCTTCGGCGCCGCCGGATGCGCCTCCAGCCATGCGTTGAAGGAAAACGTTGCGCCAGTCAGCGCGGCTGCGCCGGTTTTCAGGAACGTCCGCCGATTGGCGCCACCATTCATCCTTCCGCCCGGCGTCGCGGACATCACCGCCGGCCGCCCAGAATGGATCCGAGAACTCCGCGGATCAGTGAGCGGCCCATCTGACTGCCCGCCGCGCGAACGACGCTCTTCATCATCGCTTCCGCCATCGTTTCGCGCGGGCGTCCACGAGGCGCGGAATATGTCGGCGTCGTTCCGCCCCCCGGATTGACCGGCGGAGATGTCTTCACGGGCGCCTGGGCGGGAGGCGCCGCCGCCTCGGCCTTCGCCTTCAGGCGCTCGTATGCGGATTCCCGATCGATGACCTTTTCGTAATGTCCGAAGATTGCCGACGCTCGGATCATGCGGGCGCGCTCCGGAGGATCAATCGGTCCAATGAAGCTGCCCGGCGGACAAATCAGCCCCCGCTGAACGATGGACGGCACACCGTGACTGTCGAGAAACGAAACCAGCGCCTCGCCAACGCCAAGTTCAGTGATCGCCTGTTCCACGTTCAATTCCGGATTCACCCGGAACGTTTCGGCCGCGGCGCGGACCGCCTTCTGGTCTTTGGGCGTGTACGCGCGCAGCGCATGCTGAACCCGGTTGCCGAGCTGGCCGAGCACGGAGTCCGGCACGTCCATCGGATTCTGCGTGACGAAATAGACGCCGACCCCTTTGGAGCGAATGAGCCGAACCACCTGTTCGATCTTATCCAGCAGAGCCTTGGGCGCGTCGTTGAAGAGCAGGTGGGCTTCGTCAAAAAAGAAGACGAGTTTGGGCGCTTCCAGATCGCCGGCTTCCGGGAGCCGTTCGAACAATTCCGAAAGCAGCCAGAGCAGAAACGTCGTGTAGACCTTGGGAGACTGCAGCAGCCGGTCCGCCGCCAGGATATTGATCACGCCCCGGCCTTCGGCATCCGTCTGCATCAGGTCGTCCAGGTCGAGGGCCGGCTCACCGAAGAATGTCTCGCCGCCCTGTTCTTCCAGCGTCAGCAATCCGCGCTGGATAGCGCCCACACTTGCTGCGGAGACATTGCCATATTCGGTCTTGAAGTCCGCCGCGTTGTCGGCGACGTACTGCAACATCGCGCGGAAGTCCTTCAGGTCCAGAAGCAGCAGGCCCTGATCGTCCGCGACCTTGAACACAATGCTCAGGACACCGGCCTGAACCTCGTTGAGATTGAGCAGCCGGGCCAGAAGCAGAGGCCCCATTTCCGATATTGTCGATCGGACCGGATGTCCCTGCGCGCCGAACACATCCCAGAAAGCAGTCGGATAACCCGTAAAAACCAGGTCATCCAGGCCCAGCCGCTGGACACGCTCCAGGATCTTCGGGTTCTGGCCACCCGCCTTGCTAAGGCCGGAAAGGTCTCCCTTCACGTCGGCAAGAAACACCGGCGTTCCCGCCCGGCTGAAGCCCTCGGCAAGTTTCTGGAGCGTGACGGTCTTGCCGGTTCCCGTAGCGCCGGCAATGAGCCCGTGTCGGTTGGCCATCCGCAACAACAGACTCGAATCGGTGGCGCCTTTTGCGACGAGAATGGAATCCTGCATATCCCTCCTGCGTTAGCGGACGGCGTCAGCCGCTTCGCGAAACAGTTCGGCGGCGCGGGTGAGTTGTTCGATCGTGTGCGCGGCCGAGACCTGTGTGCGGATGCGCGCCTTTCCGACGGGAACGACAGGATAGGAGAACCCGACGACATAGATTCCGCGTTGGAGCAGGTATTCCGCCATCCGTCCGGCGCGCGCCGCGTCGCCGATCATCACGGGAACGATGGGATGGTCTCCGGGAATAATGTCGAGTCCGAGACCCATCATGCGCTTCCGGAAGAAGACGGTATTGGCGCGGAGCCGGTCGGGCAACTCTCGAGAAGCCTTCAGAATGCCCAGCGCCGCAATGGACGCGCCCACAACGGCCGGGGGCAGGGAATTCGAGAACAGATAGGGCCGCGATCGCTGCCGCAGCAGATCGATCACGGCGCGGGGCGCGGCGATGTAGCCGCCACTCGCGCCGCCGAGGGCCTTGCCCAGCGTGCCCGTCAGGATATCGACCCTTCCCATCACTCCCGTGTGTTCGTGCGTCCCACGTCCATCCGGTCCCATGAAGCCGACCGCGTGGGAATCGTCGACCATCACCATCGCGTCGTACTTTTCCGCGAGACTGCAGATGTCTGTGAGCGGCGCAATCGTGCCGTCCATCGAGAAAACGCCATCCGTCGCGATCAGGCGGAAGCGCGCGGATCCGGCGGCCTGGAGCTGCGCTTCCAGGTCAGCCATGTCCCGGTTCCTGTAGCGGAACCGCTGCGCCTTCGAAAGGCGGATACCATCGATGATCGACGCGTGATTCAACTCGTCGGAGATCACGGCGTCTTCAGCGCCGAGCAGCGTTTCGAACAATCCACCGTTGGCGTCAAAGCAGGAGGAGTAGAGAATTGCGTCATCGGTTCCCACAAACCCGGCAATGGCGCGCTCGAGTTCCTTGTGTGGCGTCTGAGTGCCACAGATGAAGCGTACCGACGCCATTCCGTATCCCCAGCGGTCCAGCGCGGCCCGGGCCGCCGCGATGACCCGTGGATCGTCCGCCAGTCCCAGGTAGTTGTTGGCGCACAGCGTGACGACTTCCTGGCCACCCTCCAGCCGCGACGCGGGACTCTGGGCCGAATCGAGCACCCGCTCCGGTTTCCAGAGCCCCGCGGCGCGGATCTCCTTCAGCTGCGCGTCAACAAAAGCGGTGTAGTTGCTCATCATTTATCGCCGCTCCTCCCGGTGGCTGGCGTTCATTATCGCAGCTCTTCCCAGTTGAGAATGACCTTGCCGCTCGACCCCGATCGCATGACGCGGAACGCTTCTTCGAAATCGCGATAGCTGAAACGATGCGTGATGACCGGCCGGATGTCGAGGCCGGACTGCAGCAAGACAGTCATCTTGTACCAGGATTCGTACATCCGCCGGCCGTAGATGCCTTTGATCGTCAGCATGTTGAAAATCACGTCGCGCCAGTTGATGGCCATATCGCCGGAAGGAATCCCCAGCATGGCGATTCGCCCGCCGTGGGCCATGTTGGCGAGCATGTCGCGGAACGCCGGCTCCGCTCCCGACATTTCCATGCCGACATCAAACCCTTCCTTCAGGCCGAGCTTGCGCTGAGCCTCGGCGATCGAAGTCCTCTTCGGGTTCAGGGCCAGATCGACCTTGACCTTTCGCGCCAGATCGAGACGGTAGTCGTTCACGTCGGTGATCACGATGTAGCGCGCGCCGGCGTGACGGGCGACCGCGGCGGCCATGATGCCGATGGGGCCCGCGCCCGTGATCAGAACGTCTTCGCCAAGCACGTCAAAGGTCAACGCGGTGTGCACGGCATTGCCGAACGGATCGAAAATCGCCGCCGCGTCGCGATCCACCTGCGGGTCATGGCGCCAGACATTCGTCATCGGGAGCGCGATATATTCCGCGAAACATCCCGGACGATTCACGCCCACGCCGGAAGTGTTCGCGCACAGGTGGCGCGTTCCAGCCATGCAGTTCCGGCAGCGTCCGCAAACGACGTGGCCCTCGCCGGACACCAGTTCGCCGGGCTGGAAGTCGTTCACGTTGGAGCCGACGGCGGCAATCTCGCCCACGAATTCGTGGCCGATCGTCATGGGCACGGGCACGGTCTGGCGCGCCCAGTCATTCCAGTCATCGATGTGAATGTCCGTGCCGCAGATGCCCGTTCTGAGGACCCGGATCAGAACGTCGTTGATTCCGATCCGCGGCTCGGGGATGTCTTCGAGCCAGAGTCCCGGTTCTGGTCGCGATTTGACGAGAGCTTTCACTCCAGCATCGTAGCATCCGGCGGGAAGAAATCCGCGCGTTGTGAGGGACGGGTAGTCTCGGCGGCCCGTTCTGCGGTATGGTTCCGCCTGTCCATGCGTATTGCCGCAGCCAGTTTGATCGGTCTTCTGCTTTTGGCGACATTCCATCTCTACCGCGACGCGTACTTTTCGCTCGACGATTTCAATAACCTGTATTGGGCGCAGCAGCTCGGCGCCGGAGAGATGGCGTGGCATCTGATCAATCCGGTGTCCACGTACTACCGCCCGGCGGGCATGGCGTTCTACTGGGTTCTGCTGCGGCTCTTCGATCTCAACGCCCTGGCGTTCCACGTCGTGGCGTGGGCGATGCACGCGATCAACACGGCTTTGGTGTATCTGCTCCTGAAGCGCATTGCCGGCGCTCGCCCTGGCGCGGCGGTCGGCGCCGCGATGTTCGCGTCCCAGGCCGCCTTCGCCGATATCTACTGGAACTTCGGATCGGTCTTCGAACTGGCGTGCGCGTGCGGAATATTCGGCTCTCTCATTCTGTGGAGCGAGCCCGGGCGCAACTGGACGCGAGTCCTCTGGTGTACCGCGATTCTCCTGTTTGCGGTCAAAGCCAAAGAGATGGCGCTGACGGTTCCGGTTTTATGGATATTGAGCGATCTGGCGATCCGGAGCCGCGCCGGTTGGCGCATGTTCGCGCAGGCTCTGCCGGCGGGCGTTGGCGTTCTTGTGTGGGGCGTCTTCAAGTTCACGGCGATGCGGGAGCCCGGACCCGCGCAACTGTATTACATGGATATCGGGTGGATCTCCCTCGGGCGGGGCTTTGCAACGCACTTCAATACGCTCGCGCATCTTCACTGGCCATGGCAGCTCTGGGCGACTGGCGCAGCCCTTCTGTCTGCCCTCCTGCTTTTCCTGAAGAGCCGCCGCGCCCTCTTTTTTGAGCTCTTCACGCTGGTGACCTTCATGCCCGTGATCTTCCTGGTCAATCATCGCGACGCGTATCTCTGGTATATCCCTTTTGTCGGTGTGTGCGGTTTCGCGGCGCTGGCAACGGGCGTTCTGATGAGGCGGGCGGAATCCTTCTGGGGTGTCCGGGGCACGTCGGTCGCCGCCTGGGTGGCTTTCCCTGCGCTATGCGTGGCCCTTTACGCGGTCCAGGTGTTGGGCAGCCGGGCGGCGCGAGCATGGCAGCGGCCGATGACGGTGGAGTATCGGGCATTTGTGTCCGGCATGCGCGCCATCGACGCGCCGGGTCCGAACGAAAGGGTGTTCTTCGATTCCCATCCGCTGTATTTTTCCCCGGACATGGTGCGAAACGCCACGCAGGTGGCGCTGCGGAGGACGGATATCCAGGTCCATCTCGTGTCCGATTTTCCCGCCGATGCGCGCTACCGGCTGCGGTTCGAAGGGCTGCGTGTCGAACGCGTTCCGTAACGGCCCATGCTAGAATCCGCGTCCTCGATTCCCTGGAGCGCGCGCCAATGAGCCTGTTCTATTTCAATTCCACCAGGTTGATGGACATGGCCGATCGGTTGGCCCCGGAGTATCGAGCGGCAAGCCCGTTTCCTCACGTCGTGATTGACGATTTCCTTCCCGGCGCCGTCATCGACGAGGTGCTCGGCGAGTTCCCGGCGCCCGAAGCGCTGGACTGGGTTCAGTACAACGGATCCGCCGAAAAAAAACTGGCCTCGCGCGACGAATCGCAACTGGGGCCCGTGACGCGTCATACGCTGCAACAGTTCAATTCGTCCGCCTTCTGCGTCTTCCTGGAGCGATTGACGGGCATCGACGGCGTGGTTCCCGATCCCCATTTCTGGGGTGGCGGACTGCATCAGATCGAGCGCGGCGGGTTCCTCAAGGTCCACAGCGATTTCAACTGGTACGGCAAACTCAAACTCGACCGTCGGCTCAACGTTCTGCTGTATCTGAATCGGGATTGGGAAGAGGCTTTCGGAGGTCATCTGGAACTGTGGTCTTCAGACATGAGCCGGTGCGAACGGCGTGTGCTTCCCATTGCCAACCGCTGCGTGATCTTCTCGACAGGCAACTCGTCGTTCCACGGACATCCCGAACCGCTGGCGTGCCCGGAAGGACAAACGCGGAAGTCGCTGGCGCTCTATTACTACTCGAATGGCCGGTCGGAAGGGGAGCGAACCTGGTCAACCGGGTTCCGGCGCAGGCCAGGGGAACAATTCGATACGGGAGAGTCTTCGTCTCGCGTGCGCGAAGCCCTGCGCAGGCTGACGCCGCCGATCATTCTGGACTGGTTGAGAAGTGGGGAGAGGGAGCGGTAGCGGTAGCGCGTCCCGTCTGCCTTGTAGGGGCGGTCTATGACCGCCCCTACGTTGCGGAGTGGAAAGCCGGGCGGTCAAAGACCGCCCCTACAAGCAGGTTCGTTTACGGAGTGGCCTTACCGAAATAGGTGCCGCGCGCAACGATCTTGCCGTTCAGCGCCGCGTTGAATTCGTCGCGGGACGCGGTGGCGGGAAGACCCAGCTTGGCGTTAAGGGCATAGATCTCGATCGTGTAGTGGTGCGCCGGATGACCCGCTGGCGGAGAGGGCCCCATGTACCCGTTCTGACCGGCGATGTTCCGGCCCTGCACGCCACCTTCAGATTCCGCGCCGGTCTTGACGCCTTCCGGCAGCATCGTCGTGGTGGCCGGGATGTCCCACATCATCCAGTGCGTGACGTCGCTCGTGCCGACGGTCACATCACTGTCGTGCATCAGGATGGCGAAAGCCTGCGTGGTCATGGGCGCGCCCGTCCAGGAGAGGGCGGGAGAGACTCCCATGTTGCCTTTGTACTTGGCTGGGATGTCGCCGCCATCCGGATATGCCGCGGTCGTGATCACGAGGGGATTGGCTATACCGCCGCCACCACGTCCACCCCGTCCACCGGCGCGTTGACCGCCGCCAGCGCCACCGGGACCGCGCTGGCCACCGCCACCCGCGCCGCCAAAGCCGCCACCACCGCCAGGACCGCCAGGACCGCCGGGACCGCGCTGGCCACCGCCCGCGCCGCCAAAGCCGCCACCGCCGCCCGGACCGCCCGGACCGCCCGGACCGCGCTGGCCGCCGCCACCGCCAGGACCCTGAGCCGACAGGCCGACTGCGACCGCGGCCATCAGCGCCCCTGTCATCAATAACCGAGTAATCTTCATGTGCTGACTCCTAGTTGAATGTGCGTTTCCACGAATCGGGTCTGAAGCGCCTATGAATGGAACCGCCCCACATAGACCGCCTTGCCGACGACGTGCCCTTCCATCTTCTTCAGCAGTTCGTCACGGGTTGTATTGGCGGGCAACTCCAGCTTGATATCGAGCGCATAAAATTCGAAGACGTAGTGGTGAAACGGTCCCGGTCCCGCGCCAGGTCCAAAGTACTGGCCTCCCCGGATACCGGGGCCCTGGCGGCTGCCA
>DASUFH010000254.1:0-4743 GCA_036274645.1 Terriglobia bacterium | reverse complement strand
GACAGCCCCCCGGATAACTCGCCGGAGGAGTCTTACGGATTCAAGAGTTTTTCAGGCGAGTTATCAGGGGTCTGTCCCCGAATTGCCGTCGCAGCCACAGGCGCAGTCGCTTGCCGGCGGCGCGCCAGGCCAGCACGAGCGATGTGACCGACAGCGCGCTGCCTCCAAGCATGAAACCGATGACAACGATGTCCCAGAGTGGACGGTGGTTGTAGAGCCAGGGGAAGTTCAGCGAATGGAGGCCCTGGTAGAGCCATCGTCGCGTCCAGTTGGCGTTTCGATAGTTGCCGACCACTGTGGCGGTAGCGGGATCGATGTAGTAGCGGGTCTCTTCGGAGTCGCGCATCAACGCCAGGATGACGGGGAGTGGCCGGCGGCGCGTCCGGTCCAGGTAGTAAACGTCATATTCGTCGATCATCCGCGTTTCGACCGCATCCGGATTGGGCGCTGTCCCCTTGACGATATCGATGATCTCGCCGGTAGCGAAGCCGTTGACCGGGGCGCCCTCCAGAGAAAACAGCCGCGACTCGCCGTTCTCGAGGCGTGCCGTATAGAGGGGTTGTCCTTTAAACGAAGTGAATGCGAGTTCCCTGACCTTTACTTCCGGGTGTTCAGCAAGGAACTCTCGCGGATCCACCGTCCGGTATTCCTTCCACGGCGTCTTTCCGCGCAGGGCGCTTGCCACGGTTCCCCCGTTGCGGCGTTCACGCTGGTTGCGCTGACGCCCGCTGCCCTGTGCCCGCTCGCCCGAATCGGCGCCCCGGTCCGGTTCAGTTCTTCCCGTTGGGGCGGAGCCTCGATTGGGGGCCGGGCGAACAGTCTGGACGTTCTGAGAGCGCCGATCCTGTGGAAACGGCAGAAACGCCAGCGATCCGCTGAACACCCAGGTGATGGTGGCCGCGCCGAAGACCAGTCCGAGAATCGTGTGCCAGCGCTTTTGCCCGCGGTATGGAACGGACGATGGGGCGCCGGCGTGGCGATATTTTCTGGCAAACGGGGAATACATCCACAGGCCGAGAACCACCCCGATCACGGCGACTCCGGTTCCTGCCATGGCTGAATAGGTCGTCAATCGAATCCACACCGGCTGGCGCTGCCTTAATGACGTGAAATACACCCAGTGGGGAATGGCGCTGACATACGCGGCCAGCCGTGATGCGGTCGTTGTGTATTGCAGGACTTCTCCCGACTCTCCGATGTAGAGCTGCTGACCGTCGGGCCAGGAGTACTTCCAGAGGGGACGGAGGTCGCGCAGGTTGCTGCCCACGGTCCATTGATCGGGGGAGTCGCCCATCGCTTCCACTGTTGCCGCCGAGACGGGATCACGGGACCACGCCGCCGCCACGCGGTCGCGCAGGACGCGGTCGGCGATTCCCTGCTGTTCGCCCGTATCGGCGTAGACGATTTGAGCTTCAGCGACGCCGCGCTCTTCTCCATCGTTCGCGGACCCGCGGCCTGCGCCGCCGAATCGATACACCGGCCGGCCATCGTATGAGTTGAGGCGCAATTCGGCCGGAGACCACTCGATGCCTGCGCCTTCGGCCGCTTCCTGCGGAGAAAGCCTGATCCTGGAGGGATCCAGCGCAGGAGCGCGATCCAGGCGGTCCCCTGCGGTGACCGATGGCATGCCCCAGTACATCATTCCAATACCGGAGGCAAACCACACGAAGAACAGAACGCAGAGCGCCACTCCGAGCCAGCGATGCAGGGCAATCAGGAGGCGAATGATCATGGGTTACGTCCTGCAGGTGGGCCGGGGCGCGTCGTTGATTCAGTTGGATTCCTTGCGACGTCGCGCCGGCCGTTTTCCAGCTCAATAGAACGTTTTTGTCAACTGCATCCCGAAGCTGCGGGGCAGTCCGATGCGGGCGGTGGTTGCGCCGGCGACAATGCCGCCGCGGTTGATGATGACTTCATCGGTGAGATTTTTACCGGTGAGCGTCAACTGCGTTCCGCGCGCGAGTCCGATGCTGATGTTGCTGTTCATCACGGTGTAGGGATGAAGCCGCTGCGTGTTGGCGCTGTCGTTCCAGCTCGCGCCGCGCGTCTTGAACGATACGTTACCCGAGACGGGGCCGATCCGGACGGTTGGCGTGACGTTCCACAGGATGGACGGGACCCGCGCGAGCTTGTTTCCGGAGCGGTCCACCTCGACGCCGCTCGCAACCGTGTGAAACACGAGGTACTGGGCGTTATTCCACGTGAAATCGCCCTGCAGCGTGAATCGGCGGACCGGCCGCGCCGTGAACGAGAACTCGACTCCCTCGGACCGGATTCTGCCGACGCGTTCGATGAAGGTGATGCCGTCGATCAGCTCCTGCGTCAGGATGTTGTACTTCCGCATGTTGAAGTACGAAATGGCTCCCTCAATGCGGTCCCGCCATGTGGAGACCTTCACGCCGCCCTCCCAGGACCGGCTGGGTTGCAGGCTGAACTGAGCCTGCTCCTGACTGATGTTTACGAGGGCGGTGGCGCCGGTGGAGTTGAGACCCGTTGAGGCTGGCTGAATCGCGCTGGATCTGCCGATGTACACGGTAACGGTGGGCGTCAGCGCATAAGACAGGGCATAGCGGCCCGTCACGGCGTGGTACGAGACGAAACCGCTCGAGTTTGTGCTGTAGGTATAGCGGGTGTTGCGCACATGATCGAGCCTGCTGCCGCCACTCACCGTGAGTTGTTCCGTCAGGTGAAACATCGCCTCGAAATAACCCGCGCGCGTATCGGTATCGATGTCCCGGTTACGCACGATGTCCGTGTTTGCCGGGTCATAGGCGACGGGAGTCAGCATGTTCATCGGTGGCGGCGATCCCGCGCCTCCGGCCGCGGAATGGCGGCGCTGGTTATTGTTGTCTGCGAATCCACCCACCGCGAAACTGACGGGCCGGCTGAGAACGCGTAGCGTGTTCCGCAGCGTGAGTTGATCCACGTACTGGTCGTCGCGCTTGAAGTTGAAGAAATAGTTGCCGGGCGTAACGGTCAATGTCGATTGATTGAATTGCAATCCTTCGTTGTTGACCGCGTTGAGCCTGACCGCGGAACGGGAGAAGATGTTGCTCAACTGCCAGCCATAGGGAAGATCGATGTCCGCCGCCAGCACGCCGAAGCTGTTGATCCCCCTGTTCTTCGGGTGCGCGCGGTTATAGTTGAGGGACCGCGCGCGCGGATCCAGAAAGGTGTTCGGCGCGAGTTCAATGTAGTCGATGTTCGGATCGACTCGACTGCTGAGGATCGGCGTGGAGAAATAGGGACTGACTTCATCGCCCGAGACGATTCCTTTCGCCTTGATCGTGATGTGCGGAACGGGCGTCCAGAGCAGTCCCGTGTTGACGGAGCGCATGGTCGAGGTCGTCCGCTGGACATTCGTGCCGCCGCGATTCTGAGAGAAGTCGACGCGTCCCGCCAGCTTGTCGGTCAGGGGGACGTTGACGCCCAGGCCGACCCGCGTCCGGCCAAAGGACTCATACGTCAGGAGCGACTCCACGCCGAATTCCCGCCGTGGTTCCCGGGTTCGCACATTGATCGTGGCGCCGGCCACTCCCGTTCCGTAGGAAAACGACGAAGGGCCTTTCAGGATGTCGACGCGTTCCAGAAGAAAGGTATCGATGTTCCGTCCGGCCTGTGGGACCGAGTTCTGGATGATGCCTTCCCGCGCAATGAAGATGCCCGCGTCGGTGGTCGACTGTCCACGGATGTCGACCGCCGGAATGTAGCCGGTATCCGCCCAGGTCGTGACCCCGGGAGCCAATTCGAGAGCGTCGAGCAGGTTCGTCACGCCACGCTCCTGCATGCGATCCTGGGTGATGACGTTCAGGTTGTACGGAAGATCCCGCACGGGAACATCCAGAAAGGAAGCCCTGGCCGCCGACGAGTTGAGCTCATCGGCCGAAGCCACTTCCGGGGCCGCCTGAACCAGCAGCTTCTGCTGGACGGGGGCCAACTCCAGGATTACGGTGATTTCCAGAGTTCCCGCCTGCATGATCACGGGCCGCTGTTTCGCCAGGAAGGCGTCGTGACGTACCGCAAGCGTCCATTCACCGGCAGGCATATCAATCGACCGGGCGACGCCGTCGTTACCGGTCGTCAGCTTCCGCTCTTCGTTGCCGCGTGTCAGTACGATGCTGGCGTCGGGAATGACTGAGCCGGTGGAGTCTTCGACCGTTATGGTCAACGTTGAAGTGGTTCTGCTCTGCGCGGCGAGCGGCGCGGGCCGGACCGCGGCGAGCATGAGCGTCACAAAAAGGATTTGAAGCAAGCGAGACATAGTGAATTCATTTCCTTCCAAAAGTCGTTGCCTTTTCAAAACTGCCGCCGGTGAGTGGAGAGACGGCTGATGAAGCAGCTCCCGAGCCCGGGGGAAACAGGCTCGTGGCGCTGCTCCAACGAGCACGCCTCTTCGGCGCTGTATTGGTTTGCGGCAGGCCTCGGAACGCACGCATGGTAGGGCGTGCGGCGCGGAAGGGGTACTGAAGTCTTGGTGAAGTTTTCCTTAAAAACTGTTCAGCTATTCCCTTGTAGGGGCGGTCGATGACCGCCCGGCGTTTCAGGGCGCGAGATTCGGGCGGTCATAGACCGCCCCTGGAGTTTGGACTTTTGCCGACAGCTTAGGCCAGTGAATTTCACGTTTATGTCTGGAATCTGCCGCTTCGTCTCAGTGGATTGACGTACACGAAGTGTGAGTAACGTTATTGAAGCGTGGATTCCCCGCCTTGGCGAAGGCGGGGTGGCTGCGGCCATAAAGAAAAT
>DASUFH010000253.1:0-34315 GCA_036274645.1 Terriglobia bacterium | reverse complement strand
GCCGACACCGGCTCGTCGAGCACGAGCAGTTTCGGGTGGAGCGCCAGAGCGCGGGCGATGCCGATGCGCTGGCGCTGTCCACCGGAGAATTCCTGCGGGTAACGGCTGGCGTGTTCGGGACGGAGTCCGACCATCCGGAGCAGTTCATCCACGCGCCGGCCGCGCTCGGCCCGCGGCGTTCCATGCGTTTCCAGGGGTTCGGAAAGAATGTCGCCGACCGGCATTCGCGGATCGAGCGACGCCAGCGGATCCTGAAACACCACGCTGATCTCGCTTCGAACCGCAAACCGTTCGGCCGGACTCATCGTTCGGGTGTCCTTTCCGAGAACCACGATCGTTCCCGAATCCGGGGCCACGAGATTCAGGACTTCCATGATGGTGGTGGTCTTGCCGCAGCCGGATTCTCCCACCAGTCCGAGGGTTTCTCCCTCGCGGATATCGAGGCTCGCGCCATCGACGGCGTACACGGATCCGACGCGCCTTCGGAGAATCGCGCCTTTGACGAGCGGGAAGTGTTTGACCAGCCCGCGGATCTCCATCACGCGCGGCCGTTCGTCGCGAGGCCGTGCGTCGGGAGTCAGCGGCGTCACGGCTGCCGGAAAGACATCGACGCTGCTGAGATTCCGCTCTTCGACTTCCTCGCTGCGATGACAGGCGGCAAAGTGATCCGCTCCCGAAGCGCGCATCGCGAGCAGAGCCGGCTCTTCTTCGGAACATCGCGCGATGGCCAGAGGGCAGCGCGGCGTAAACGGACATCCGCGCGGCAACTCCGTCAGCGACGGCGGGCTGCCCTCGATCGGCGTCAACGGAAGGCGTTCGGTGGCGTCCAGGCGGGGAATAGAACCCAGCAGGCCCAGCGTGTAGGGCATGCGCGGCCGGTAGAAGACATCGTCGACAGCGCCGGTTTCGACGGGCTTGCCCGCGTACATCACGATGATCCGGTCGGCCGTCCCGGCGATCACGCCAAGGTCGTGCGTGATCATGATGATCGCCGCGCCGGTCGTCTTGCGGATGGTCTCCAGCGTTTCGAGGATCTGCGCCTGGATCGTCACGTCGAGCGCGGTGGTCGGCTCGTCGGCGATGATCAACTCCGGGTCGTTGGCAATCGCCATCGCGATCATCGCCCGTTGACGCATTCCCCCTGAAAACTCGTGTGGGAACGCCGTGGCGCGCTGGCGCGGATTGGGGATTCCGACCAGAGCCAGCAGTTCCACGGCGCGTTCCCGCGCCGCCGCTTCGGAGATCTTCTGATGGATCAGGACGGCTTCCGCGATCTGATCGCCCACCGTGAACACGGGCGTCAGCGCGGAGAGCGGATCCTGGAAAATCATCGATATCGCCCGTCCGCGAATGGCCGATAGTTCGGCGTCGGGACGGCCCAGAAGTTCCTTTCCGCGGAACCGGGCCGATCCCGTAATACGGGCTTGAGACGGCAGAAGGCCCATGATCGCCAGCGACGACACCGACTTTCCCGAGCCGGATTCGCCCACGATCCCCAGCATCTCGCCGGGCATCACGCGGTAGTCCAACCCCCGCACGGCAGCCACCGGGCCGGCTTCACTGGGAAATGTGACGGAGAGGTTCCGGACCTCGAGCAATGGTTGGACGGTTACTGGCGCTCGGTCGGGCATCACGCCTTCTGATTTCCGCTGACGCCCGCGCTGGGATCCAATGCGTCGCGCAGTCCGTCGCCAACCAGGTTTACCGAGAGCACGAGCAGGATGAGTAGAAGCGCCGGCAAATAGAACTGGTAGCCGAAAGGAGTGCCGGCGGACTGCCAGTGATCGTTGATGAGGGTGCCGAGGGAAATGTCCGGGGGCTGAACGCCGAAGCCGAAAAAGGACAGTCCGACCTCGGAGAGGATCAGACTGCTGATATTGATGGTGGCGTCAATGATCAGGAATGAGGCCATGTTCGGCAGAATGTGCCGCCAGATGATTTTCCAGCTCGGCACGCCCATGAAACGCGCGGCGTAAACGAACTCCCGCTCCTTCATCGACAGCGTCATGCTGCGCACCACGCGGGCCGTGATCATCCACTGAAATATCGCCAGCAGCAGTACGAAAACCAGCCACGTGCGGCCGCTGAAGATCGGCGACAGGATGGCGATGATCAGGAAGCCGGGAAGCACCAGCATCAGGTCGATCAGCGCGACGATCGACCGGTCGGTCCATCCGGAAAAATACCCGGCTGCCGCGCCGGCGGCCGCCGCGATACCGGTCGAAATGACGGCGCCGATCAGGCCGATGATCAGGGATTTCTGCATGCCGCGCATGGTCAGCGCCAGCACGTCAAAACCGTTTTGCGTCGTGCCGAACCAGTGGTCATAGGACGGCGGCTGGAGGAACGCCTGGAAGTCGAGCTGGTTGTACTGCCACTTGTACACGGCCGGTCCGGCGTACGCGAACACGAAAAACAGAACGACGAGAAACAGTCCCGTGACCGCCAGCCGCCGCCGGAGAAAACGGCGCGTCACGAGGCGGCCGCGTGAGGAACGGGCTCGGACGCCGCCTTCGGAAGCCTGAGGATCGGTTGCGGGAGTGAATGCCGGCGTCATCGATGTTTTCAGCTCCGGCGAATGCGCGGATCGAGCGCAACGGTTACCATGTCGGACAGGAACCCGGCAAACAGCACCAGCCCGGCCACAAACATGCCGATCGCCGCCGTGGCGTTGACGTCGTTTTTCTGGATGGACTGGACGAACCATTCGCCCATCCCGTGCCAGGTAAAAATCTTCTCCACGAATATCGAGCCGATGAATATGAGCGCAAACTCATAGGCGAAAAACGTCCCCATCGGAATCAGCGCGGTTCGCAGGGCGTGTTTGATCAGCGCCTGCGATCGGCGCAATCCCTTGGCGCGGGCCGTGCGGACGAAATCGGCGCCGAGCACATCGAGCATCGAATTCCGCTGGTACCGGCTGTAGAAGGCGAATCCCTGAAAGATCAGCGTCAGCGACGGGAGAACCAGATGCTGGAGCCGGTCCATGATCCCCGCTGCGGACCACGCCTCCAGGCCGGGCGCATATTCGCCGGTGTTGTACACCAGACGGAAACCCACGGCCTGGTTGAATGAAGCGCCGGCGTTGGCCAGAAACACGGCCAGCACGACCGTGGGAATCGAGAGGATCACAAACGAAACCAGCGTCATGGCGTGATCCGCCGGACCGTACTGCTTGACCGCTCCGTACGCGCCCGCGGCGACGCCCGCCAGCGATCCCAGAATGGATCCGATCAGCAGCAGCCGCAGGCTCACGCCCATGCGGCGGCCCATTTCATCATTGACGGAATCCCCGTCGACCGTTTTGCCCATGTCGCCACGGGCCAGGCCGCTGACCCAGCGGGTGAACCGGTCCACCATCGGAGTCTTGTTGTTGAGATTGAGCTCGTCCAGACGGGCGTCTACAACCTCGGGGGGAGGCGGCGGATTGCGTCCCTCAAAGTTGGAACGGGGATTCAGCGCCACCGCCGCGAGAAAGTACGTGGCGGTCGTGGCGATCACGACAAGAATCAAGAGGTAGGCGAGGCGGCGAAGAAGAAACTTTCCCACGGGTTACCCGAGGACGGCCTGCGCGCCAGGAGACGCCAGTTGCCGGATGGACGGTTTTTCGGAAAGCGCCGCCGGGTTGCGACGGCGAAGTGGCGGAATACTCCACCTCACCTTAGTGGCTGTGATGCGCGTGGCTGTCATGGCCGCTGTGGCCATGATCATCCGCCGCCGGAGCCGGCGCCGCCGCCTGCGCGCGGATTTCCGCCTCCGTAGGTTTCAGTAAGGCGCCGATGATCCCGGCGACGAATAGAAAGATTACTCCGATCACTGCGACGTTCATCTTGGCGTCTCCCTGTTTCTCTTTCGGCCGCAGCAAGAGATTCCAAATGAAAAGCTCAAGCAGCGTAATGACACAGCATTCAAACCGGCGGCGATGGATTGTAACTGATTCGCCGCGGAAAAGTTGCGTGAAGCGCGTAAACGGGGCTTTTGTAGGAGCGGTCCATGACCGCCCGAAATCCCTGACTTAACAGAAGTTCACCCTGACACGTTGGGCGGTCATAGCGCCCCTGCAAAGCAGGCCAAGACCCAAAACGTCCCATTGTGGAAATGTTTCCGTTGCGTGTAACGCCGGAGGGTGGCGCGGGATCTTCATTGCTCTGTGTTTCCGGGGCGTCGCTCGCGGAGAGGTTACGCCAGGCGTTTTAAATCAATCGTTTGGCGCTCCGCAGGGGCTGCCGGGGGCGTTCAAAGCCCTGATGGCGCCATTGGGGGATCCCATCCCCCACTCCACCTTTGTGCAATTAATCAGCGGGACATCCTTTGTTATAAATCCCGCTCTCGGTTCAAACCTGAGGATGGGTTTGAAGCCGAATTAATTCGAGGTTTGTCCATGAGGATCGGCATGCAGGACGCAGTGCGGACCAGCGTCCCGGATGTTGTGTCCGCATGTGCGTTTTTCAAATTCTTGAGGTCGGTTCGTTTCTGCCGGACTGTCGTCATGCGAGCGCTGACGCCGGAATCGGGTCCACTCGGTTCAACATTCACTCCCCGCGGCGCGAGCCGTCTGAAGGAGGCGGCGCGATGAGCAGTCCGGCGCTGAAGACGGTTGTCACGAAGGAGCCGGCATCGCGGATCGGTCGCGCCACGGTGAAAGGGCGCTTCCTCTTTGCGGGCGATGAGAAACTGTTTGTTCGCGGCGTGACCTACGGCCCGTTCGGACCCGATGGCACGGACCGCGAGTATCCCGACCTGGCCCTGGCGCGGCGCGACTTTGCGCAGATGGCTGAGGCGGGTGTGAACGCGATCCGCACCTACTCCGTTCCTCCGCTGTGGCTCCTTGACCTGGCCGGGGATTTCGGGCTGCGCGTCATGGTCGGCCTTTCCTGGTCCCAGCATGTGACATTCCTGGATGATCCAACGATCCGGAGGGAAATCATCGAACGTGTGCGGACGAGTGTCCGTACGGGCGACCGGCATCCGGCCATTCTGTGTTACGCGATCGGGAACGAAATTCCTTCGTCGATCGTACGCTGGCACGGACCGGCGAAGATCGAGCGGTTCCTGCATGCGCTTTACGAGACCGCGAAGTCGGAAGACGACACCGCGCTCATCACGTATGCGAACTATCCGACGACGGAGTATCTCCAGCTCCCGTTCCTGGACCTGGTCTCATTCAATGTTTACCTGAATTCCACGACCGCATTGGCCGGCTATCTGAACCAGCTGCTGAACTTTGCGGGAGACCGGCCCCTCGTCGTCAGCGAGATCGGCATGGACAGCCGCCGCAACGGTCTCAGCCGTCAGGCGAAGACGATCGAGGAGCAGGTGGGAGCGATCATTGACGCGGGCTGCGCCGGAACGTTTCTGTTTTCGTGGACGGACGAGTGGCATCGCGGAGGCGCGTCGATCGACGATTGGGATTTTGGCCTCACCCAGCGTGACCGCGCGCCGAAACCTGCGCTGGCCGTGGTGTCGCGGGCGTTTCGAGAGGGGATTGAATCCCGGGTCCCGCGCTGGCCCAGAGTGTCGATTGTGCTGTGTTCCTACAATGGCCAGCGACACATCGAAGAAAGTCTCGCCGCAATCGGGCGGCTGGATTATCCCGACTTCGAAGTGATCGTCGTTGACGACGGTTCAACCGACCAGACGGCCGCGATTGCGTCGCGTCACGACGTGCGGCTGATCCGGACAGAGAACCGCGGATTGAGCGCGGCGCGGAACACCGGACTCCATGCGGCTACGGGGGAGATTGTCGCCTACATCGACGACGACGCCTATCCCGACCGCGAGTGGCTGAAACGCCTGGCCATGGTCTTCCTGCGGACCGATTACGCGGGTGTCGGCGGCCCGAACATTCCGCCCGAGGGCGATTGTTTCGTGGCGCAGTGCGTCGCGCTGGCTCCGGGAGGGCCCATTCACGTCCTGCTGACCGATACGGAGGCCGAGCACATTCCCGGATGCAACATGGCGTTCCGTCGAGCGGAGCTTCTGGAAATCGGTGGATTCGATCCCCGGTTCCGCACCGCGGGCGACGACGTCGACGTGTGCTGGAGAATTCAACAGCAAGGGTGGAAACTGGGATTCACCGCGGCCGCAACGGTCTTTCATCACCGTCGGGGCAGTGTGCGAACCTACTGGAAACAGCAGGTCGGCTATGGCCGCGCTGAAGCCATGCTCGAGCGGAAGTGGCCGGAAAAGTACAACGCGGCGGGATATCTCAGCTGGGCCGGACGTATCTACAACGCGGCGGGTCTCAGTTCGCTTTCGCGCGGGCGCATTTACCACGGAACATGGGGATCGGCGGCCTACCAGCGGCTTTATGCGGCGCCCACGAGCTTTTTTGACGCCCTGCCGCTGTTGCCGGAATGGTATCTGGTGATCGCGTTTCTGGCGGCGCTTTCGGTTGTGGGGCTGGTCTGGAATCCGCTGCTGCTGGCGGCGCCTCTCTTCGCGGTGGCTGCCGGTCTGCCCGTCGTCAAGGCAGTGATGACCGCGTGGCGGCTTTCATACTCCACGGCGAAGATCCGCGCCGGCTGGTGGAAAGCCCTGGCGTTGATCGCCGGGTTGCATTTGTTGCATCCTCTGGCGCGGCTGGTCGGGCGGTTCAAATTCGGTCTGCATCCATGGCGGCCACGCGGAGCGACCCGGACCTCTCCCCGGTTCCGGCGGGTTTCCATCTGGACCGAAAAGGCGCGGACCGCGGAAGAGTGGCTCAGCCATTTTCAGGCGGGCCTCCGCTCTGCGGGCAACCCCGGTCTTGCCGGGGGCGAATATGACAACTGGGATCTCGAAGTTCAGGGCGGTTTGCTTGGCGCGGCGCGCACGCGCATGGCGGTAGAGGAACATGGCAACGGACGTCAGATGCTGCGGTTCCGGATCTGGCCGCGCTATTCACGCGTGGGGCTGTTCACGACGTTGCTTCTGCTGGGCCTTGGCGGGGCGGCGGCCTACGATGCGGCGTTGCCGGCGGCGGCGATCCTGTTCGGCGCCGGCGCGGCGCTGGGTGTCCGTATCCTTTATGAGTCCGCTTCGGCGATGCACAACCTGACGAATGTTCTGGAAGCGGTTCGCCATCCCGGCATCCGGCGTGAGGCCCCAGCGAACCCGGTTCCGCTGAGCGCGGTCGCGCGCAACTCCTGAGATGAAGTACTTTCCGAGGATCGCTCACTACCTGAAGCCGCACTGGAGGCTCGGGGCGCTCTCGGCCGGGTTGGTCCTGTTGTCGGCGCTGGCCGGCCTGATGACGCCATGGCCGCTCAAGATTCTCGTCGATAGTGTTCTCACGTCGCCGCCGGCGCCATTACCGGATTATCTGGCGCGCCTGCTTGGCGGGGGAGTGTCGACGGTCCGGATGCTGGTGCTGGCGGTGATTGCCGGGGTCGTGATCACCATCCTGCAGAACGCCGTCGCGGTGCTGAGCAACCACATCAACACGCGGCTCGATCAGAACATCGTTCTCGATTTCCGGACCGACCTGTTCGCTCATATCGAACGCCTCTCCCTGTCGTTCCACGACCGCCGGCGCGCCGGCGCCCTGATCTATGTGCTGAACACCCAGGGCGAGTGCGTCGCGAAAATGATCATGGCGGTTCCCCAGATGCTGCAGAGCGTATTGACGCTCATCGGCATGTTCTGGATCGCCTTCAGTATCGACTGGCAGCTGGCGCTGCTGTGTCTCACCGTGGCGCCGTTCCTGTATATCTCGGTGGGCTACTACATGACGCACATCCATGCCGAACTGATGGAGGTGCGGAACATGGAGGCCGAATCGCTTTCGATCGCCCACGAAACGGTCAACATGCTGCGGGTCATCATCGCGTTCGGCCGCGAGGATCACGAGCTGGAACGGTTTCGCCGGCAGGGCGAGAACACCGTCTCCGCGCGCGTGCGCCTCACGGTGCGGCAGACCCTGTTTGCCCTGGTGGTCAACACAGCGACGGCCGCGGGCGCGGCGCTCGTCCTTGGTGTGGGCGCCTACCATGTCACCCAGGGGGCGCTGACGGTGGGATCGCTCCTGGTCATCATGGCGTACATCGCCGCCGTATATAAGCCGCTCGAAGTCATCAGCGCGACGATCGGCGGTCTCGAAGAGCACTTCGTCAACCTGCAGTGCGCGCTGGATGTTCTCGACACCGTTCCGGAAATTCGTGATGAGCCCCATGCCCGTCCGATCGTCCGCGCCGAAGGGCGGGTGACATTCGAGGATGTGTCCTTTTCATACGAGGGCCGGCGCGACACGCTGAAGAACGTATCCTTCGATGTAAAGCCGGGGCAGGTGATCGCCGTTGCCGGGCCGACGGGCGCGGGCAAAACGACGATGATCAGTCTGCTGCCCCGGTTCTACGCGCCGACTTCCGGGAAGATCCTTCTCGACGGCGTAAACATCACGGATTACACGCTGCGCTCCCTGCGTTCACAGATTGGAATCGTGCTGCAGGATCCCGTGCTGTTTTCCGGCTCCGTGGCGGCGAACATCCTGTGTGGACGCCCCGACGCCTCGATGGACGAAGTCATGGACGCCGCCCGCGCGGCCAACGCCCATGACTTCATCATGAAGCTGCCGGATCAATACGAAACCGATCTTGGCGAACGCGGTTCGAAACTGTCCACCGGCGAACGGCAGCGTATTGCCGTGGCCCGCGCGTTTCTGAGAAACGCGCCCATCCTGATTCTGGACGAGCCGACATCGTCCATCGACTCCCGCTCCGAGTCCGTCATCATTGACGCGCTGGAACGGTTGATGGCCGGCCGCACGACTTTCATCATCGCCCATCGTCTTTCCACGATCCGCTACGCCGATCTGATCCTCATCGTTCAGGACGGACAGATTGTTGAACGCGGCTCGCACAGCGAATTGGTTGCGGCCCGCGGTCTGTACTACCAGCTGCATCACATTCAGACTTCCGAGCGCCGGTCGCGGCGCGACACGCCCCAGGGGGGAATTGCGCTGTCTGAAACGGTGTGAGGGCGAGGCGTCTTTCTTCCCCCGGTTGTCCATTGTCCATTGACTGTTGTCGATTGTGAAATGTACCTCTTTCATTGTTCGTTCCGCCAAGCCGGTCAACGAACAATGAAAGAAGTTCATCGGACAATCGACAACAGTCAATGGACAATGGACAACCGGGGGACGGACCCAAAGCGGCAGGGAGGCATTAACTGTAGTTTCCTGGGAGACCGCCCCGCATTGTTCCCCTCACGTGTTCAGCAGGCCGAGTGGGGCGGGCGCCTGATAGCCCGGGAATACCTGGTTGATCGGCTGGCCGAACTGGCCCTGCACGAGTTCTCCGAGAACGCTGCGAAAGTCGGTGGTGACTTCGAGGTCACGCTTCTCGAACAGTTGTTCGGGTTCGAGTCCCGGCCAGCGGCCGAGGACCCGTCCGCCGCGCACAGATCCTCCAAGCACGAACATGACGTTGCCGTGGCCGTGGTCGGTTCCGGCGTTGCCGTCTTCGCGAGCGGTTCGCCCGAACTCCGACATGGTGACGAGCACGATGTCTTCCATGCGATCGCCCATGTCGCGCGCGAACGCGGTGAGGGAATTGCCGAACTGCTGCAGGAGTCCCGGGAGAGAGCCGTTTTCGTTGGAGTGGTGGTCCCAGCCGCCGATGTCGGCAAACGCCGCCTCGACGCCCGCATCGGCTTTGATCAGGCGCGCAATCTGGCGCAGCGCGGCGCCGAATTCGCCGGTGTATTGCGCGCCGTTAGCGGGTGTATACGTCGTGCGGTTGATGGAATCGATCAGACGCATGGCGTCAAACGCCCCTTTGCCCGGCGCGGCGAGACCGGCGTCCGGCGTGGCGGCGTACATGTTCTGGAGCATCGACGACAGCTCGGGGCTTCGATTCTGGAATTGAGCCAGATCGTTCACGGCGATGCCGCCCCGATTTCCACGCAGCGTACGGGGCATCTTTGCGCCCATGGCCACGGCGCGGATGGGGGAAGCGTCGGCCACGGGGAAGGGGAGCGCGCGGTTCAGCCATCCGTCTTCGGTGGTCCTACCCGGGGTTCCCGATTCCATCTGGTCCTGCGCTTCGAAGTGTGAACGCGTGGCCGCCGGCGATCCGGCGGCATGAATGATGGCGAGCTGGCCGGAGTCCCAGAAGGTTTTCAGTTGGCGCAGTGAGGGATGCAGCGCAAATCGTCCGTCGAGGTCGATTCCGCCATTGGCGGCGCCGGGCGCGGGAATGGCGATTGTCGGGCGCAGCGTGTAGTAGCGCGACTCAAAAAACGGCACAACGATATTGAGGCCGTCCGCCGCGCCGCGCTGGAAAATCGAGATCAGGATCTTCCGTCTGCGTTCGGCGCCGGCGACGGCGCGAACCAGCCACAGCGGCGCCATGCCGGAGCCGGCGGCGGCGATGGCCGACGCGCGAAGAAAATAACGTCGAGTCAGCATGAACGACCTCCTCGAAGACTTCGGGGTACCACCGGCTACCTCCTCTGAAACTCGGGCGAACCCAGGACCGCTGCGGTCAACATCGAAGGCGTCGCTTCACGGCCCTCGATGCCCTTTTCGATGGCCTCCAGCGTGGCGGATGAGAGCGATCCTCCGAGTAGCTCCCGGGCGACGATGGCGGGAGGCTTGAAATTGAACTGGCTGATGTCGAACCTGACGCCCGGGATCTGGCCGGAAGTCAGCGCCGTCGCGAAATTGATGCGGCCCATGAGGCCGGCGGCGCTGGCCCAGCCTTCTCCGGTGTTGGGATAACCGGTGGGTTCAACCTTTCCATAAAGCGGTTCGCCGAGGTCCGCAATGCGCTGCGCCAGCGCAAAGGTGTCCACCGCGTCGCTGTCGAGAGCCCGAACCGCGCTGACGACGAGTTCGAGCGGCGATTTCAGTTTCGCCTGCCAGGCGCCTTCGGACCAGAACTCCGTGGATGAGAAGAGCGTCTGCAGGACGGCCCGAAGATCTCCGTCGGTTTTCGTGAACGTGGCGGCCATCCGGTCGACGAGCGATTGCGGCGGATCGTCGGCGACGAAACGCTGGGCCAGCTTCCAGGAGATGAAACGGGCGGTGGAGGGATGCCGCGCCAGAAGATCGATCACATCCAGGCCGTCCTGTTCGCCGCGGCCGGGCGCCAGTGTGTGTCCCAGGATGATTTTTTCCTTCCGGTCATGCGTGTTGGGATTGAACTGGAACTCCGCATATTTGGCCGCATCGTAAACCGTCCAGCCGGTGAAGGCGCGAGCGACCGCGATGACGTCCTCCTGCGTGTAGCCGCCGTCGACTCCCAGGGTATGCAGCTCCATCAATTCGCGACCGTAGTTTTCGTTCAGACCCGGCCGTCGCGTGGCCGCTCCACTGGCGTTTGCCAAGGTCTGGTCGTCGCGTGGCGCCTGCGACTGCGCGTTGTCCAGATAGATCAACATGGCGGGGTGGCGGGCCGTGGCGAGCAGCATGTCCCGGAAACGTCCGAAGACGTGGGGCCGAATGGCGTCCCGCTCATAGCTGGTCAGCAGCACGCGGGTCTGCCCTTTACCGTTGTAGACATTGAAATGATTCATCCAGAAATCGACCAGAACTTCCTCGAGCTGGCGGTTGGAATGAATCGCCCGGTACAGTTTGTTCTCGATCAACTCGGAATTCACGAGCTGCTGGGGCTGGCTGAGCGCCATTGACTGGCGCCGCAATTCCGGCAGTCCGATGAACGCCTGGGGGCCGACGGCGCGGATCACGTGCCGCCGGGTTTCCGGGTCGAGCGATTCGAGCAGCGCGAGTTTGTCCGCGTTGGAGCCGTTGCGCGCGATCCGCTGCTGGTCGGGCGCCAGCAGTTCGTTGAGCGGCGGCGCCTGCCGGCGCATTTCCTTCTGCCGCGCTTCCTGTTCGGCCTGGCGCGCGCGCGCGGATTCCTGACGAATGTTTTGAGGCATGCCGTCCATGATCCGATCGGGAGCGACGGCAAGAACCTGGCGGCGCACATCCGGCGTCAGGGAGTCCAGGGTGGCCAGACGCTCCGGAACCGAGCCGGTCGTGAGCATCGTCAATTGCGCCGGTGTCAGCAGGCTTTGCGGCGACGGCAGAGGCCGCGCCGACATGCTCTGCGGAAGGATGTATTTCTCCGCGATCTGCCAGGGCGCCAGGTTGAGGCTTTCAAGCGGCGCAACTTTTGCTGCGAGTGCGGGATTTTCGACACTCCGTTCCGGATGAAGCTGGAGGTCGATCCAGGCGTCCAGGCCGATACGCGATACCTCCGCCGCGGCGCCGGGCCGCGCCCCGAACGTCAGACGGGACAGCGCGTGCGGGATCTGCTTCTCGGCCGCCAGTTTCTGGTCGAAGCGCCCGCCGGCGCCAACGGAAAGTCCCATCGCCAGAACCAGCAGAATGGCGGTGCGCGCGGATGCGACACGCTTCATTCGATCCTCCTTCATGCCGCACGATACTCCGGCAAGCAGGGAGTAGGGAATAAGGAATATCCCGCGCTTCTGCTCTGCCTGTAGGGCGGTCTATGACCGCCCACAATGTTTCAAAGTGGTCGACCGCAGATCGTGGGCGGTCATAGACGGTGTGCGCGTGGCGGGAACGGGGTAACATTAGGGTCATGAATTTCTTGGAACCCCTGATTGCAGAACTGAAACAGGAAGCGGCGACGACGCGTCGCGTGCTGGAGCGAGTGCCCCCAGATCAGTTGTCCTGGAAGCCGCATCCCAAATCGATGTCTCTCGGCCAGCTGGCGTACCACGTGGCGACGGTTCCGGGCCTGGTCGGTGGAATGATCGCCCAGGACGACTTCCAGATTCCCTCGCGTTTCGAGCAGCCGCCCGTACAATCGACGGAAGGACTGCTGACTGCGCTGGATGAAACCGTTCGCAGCGCAACCGAAATGCTGGGCCGTCTCGATGAGCAGCGCTGTGCCGCGGTCTGGCGCGTCATGCGCGGTTCTGACGAGATCATGGCCTTGCCAAGGGCGGTGGCGATCCGCGCGCTGATGTTCAATCACTGGTATCACCATCGGGGGCAACTCTCCGTGTATCTCCGCGAACTGGAGGTTCCGGTGCCCTCGATCTACGGTCCCAGCGCGGACGAGAATCCGTTCGGCTGACGTCTGCGCGCCTGGCGCGAGAACGCGGGAGCGGAGGAGTTTTTAGCCGGGAGTAGAATGTCGGCGATGACTCTCCGCTTTAATGGATGGATGGCGGGCGCGTTCGTCTTTCTGGCTCTGGGTCTCGGGCCCTCCGGTTCCAGTTGCGGATGCCGCGATTCCTACGCGCCGGCGAACGAAATGCAGACGTCCTCTGCGGTTTTCACCGGTACGGTGACCGACATTGAACCCAGGTTCAAGAGGCCGCCGGGATTTGTCCGATGGCTCCAGGCGGTGTGGTACCGCATTTTCCCCGACTCTCCAGGGGCCATGGAGTTCTACTACGGCGATTACGTCCGGGACGATCTGAATGTCCGCTTTGAGGTTCACGACGCGTGGAAAGGCGTGACGACGGGGGAGGCTACTGTGGTCATGCGTGAGCCGTGCCTGTTTCAGTTCCGTCCGGGCGTGGAGTATCTGGTATACGCGGTGGGGGGCAGCCAGCTGGAAGCAACCGCCTGTTCGCGGACGCGCGTGGCTGCCGGGGCCGTTGACGACATGGCGTTTCTCGGTCCGCTTCCCGCGCTGCATTTTCCGGCGGTCTATTCCCCGATCTCCCGGGTCCGCTATGTTTTCGGCGGCGCCCTCCTGATTGGCGCCCTGGCAGCCGCCGAGTGGCTGTTGCGGCGGCGCAGGCAGAAAGCGGGGCTTACCGGCGGAACGCCGACCCAGTCGACATAACGCCCGACCGGCTTCCGATGTGGGGGCGGTCTTTGACCGCCCAACGCTTCAGGCCAGAGATTTCCACTCCGAAACGTCGGGCGGTCACAGACCGCCCCTACATCGGGAGCAGCGGATCGGGGTATGCCGGCGATTGTTTCGGTATACTTGGCGGACAAATGATAAACGAAGCGCCATTCCAGGACGGAAGCTCGCAACGAACTATGACCGCCTTCCCAACGCCGCCTCCATCAGTCTAGAACCACCCGTTATCGCGATATGGCGTATCATCGCGTCCAAGCATGCTGACCCCAAAATGGCAACGTTTCCAACGATTCACATTCGGCCTGGCGGTGGATGAGCCCATCGGTGGCCCGGCAATGAAGGTGGGCGCCCAATCATGACGGTTCCTCTGCTTTTTGCGCTGATCGGGGTTGTCATCCTGGTCGGATTTCTCGCCAACCTGCTCTTCCGGGTGACGAAGATTCCGAGCGTGCTGGTGTTGATCGCCATCGGAGTTGTTCTCGGGCCGGTTACCGGCTGGATCCAGCACGATGCGCTCTTGACGATTGCGCCGTTCTTCGGCGCGCTGGCGTTGCTCGTGATTCTGTTCGAGGGCGGCCTGGAACTGGAGATCGGCCACGTGGTGCGGCACGCGCCGCGCACGGCGATGTTTACGGCGGCCGTCTTCGGGCTGTCGCTGGTGGTGGTGGCGGGAGTGGCGCACTTTGCCGTGGGCCTGCCGGTGAGTCTTTCGCTGATGCTCGGCGCGGTGCTTGGCGCCACGAGTCCGGCGATCTGCATGCCGGTAGTCTCCGGGCTGTCGGTTCGCGATGACGTCAAGACCGTGATCAAGCTGGAGTCGGTGATCGGCGAGGTGCTGCTGATTGTTTCGGTGGTTCTGTTGATTCAGAGCCATCAGGCCGGTACGACCGGCGCGGCGAGCTGGCTCTGGGGAATCGGCCGGTCGCTGTTCGTGGCATTGATCGTGGCTTCGGTGGCGGGCGCGCTGTGGGCGAGGCTGGTGGGCTGGATCGGGCGCGAGCCGCTATCGTACATGCTCACGCTTGGCGTGACGTGCCTTCTGTACTTCGTGGTCGAAGAGCTCGGGGGCAGTCCGGCGATTGCGGTGCTGCTGTTCGGACTGCTTCTGGCCAACATGCAGTTCATCGCGAGCCGGATTGGTCCGCGTGTCAGCGCCCTGTTCAGCATCGACGTCCGGGGCGAACAGTTCATCCTGGAACGGTTCGTGGTGAACATCACCGCGGAGTTGTCGTTTCTGTTGCGCACGTTCTTCTTTGTTTACCTGGGGCTCCTGCTGGATTTCAGCGCCCTCTCGTGGAAGCTTGGGGCGTCGATCGCGGTGATGTATGTGTTGTTGCTCGCCAGCCGCCGCGCGGGCATTGCGCTGTTCAGGCGCAGCGGGGCCTCTTTCAGCGACGGGGAGTGGAAGGCCGTCATGGCCCTGCAGCCCCGGGGGCTGGCCACGTCGGTTGTGGCGTTCATGCCGGTGGAGGCGGGAATCGAAGGGGCGTCAGTGTTTCCGCTCTTCGCGTTCGCGACGATTGTCCTGTCGAATCTCTACATGACCGGCGGCGTGCTGTTTGCGGAGCGACGTTTGCGCGCGGACGCGCAGTCCGTGGAGGACGAGCCGCCGGCAGAGGCGGCGGCGCCGGCTGAAGACGATTTGCTGGAGCCGGCGCCGACATCGGGCTTCGGCGCGGCGGCGAGCCCGGCCGTCGAGCCGCTCTTCTGGCCGCGCCGCGCCGCGGTCTATTCGCCGGCGCGCGATTTCGAGGATGAGCCCGCGCCCACGAATTTTACGGACTGGGTGGCGCGTGTTTTCGGACTCCGTCTGGCGGATCGTGAAAAAGACTACGTGGACATGATTCGCGCGTCGTACCTTTCCGAGCCGTTGTTCTGGATCCAGGCGGCCCTGGGAGCGGCCATCTGCGCTCTCGGTTTGATTCTGGGACAGACGACGATCGTCGTCGGGGCGGCGCTCATCGTGCCGGTGGCCCGGCCCGTGATCGCTGCGGGACTGGCCCTTGCGTCGGGCGACCTGTACCTGCTCGCGAAACTCCTGGTCAAGCTCGTCGTCTTCAGCGTCCTCACCGTGATCGTGTCGGCCACGCTGATCGGCGCGCTGCCGTTCGCCGCCGCCAGCGAGATCGTCACGCGGACGCGCCCGACGATTCTCGACTTCCTCGTTGCGCTCTTCGGCGGCATGTCCGCGGCGGCCCTTGTTTCGCGCCGGCATGGCCAGTCGATTCAGTATCTGCCGGGCGCCGTGGTGGGGATTACGCTCCTGCCGGCCCTTTGCGTCGTCGGTTTCGCGCTGACCGACGTCGTCGGCGTGGATGTGCTGCAGCGCGCGACGCTGCAATTCAGCGCCAATCTCTTTGCCGCGGTGCTCGGCGCAGCCTTGTTGCTGCTGGCTGTGGGCATCCCGAGAGCGGCCCAGTCCGCGTCGGTACGCCAATGGAAGGAAGAGGAGCTCGCGGCGCCCTTCGCCAGCGCCATCTTCCGGAAACTCGGTCTGGAGCGCGCAATCGGCCGGACCGGATCGGCGCGCGCCAGGGTGATCGTCGTCAGCGTTTTCCTGCTGTTGCTGGTGACGCCTCTGCAACTCGCCCTCAACCAGGTCCGATCGGAATTGCGGACGCGGCAGGCCATCGCAACGGCGCAGGAGGCGTTCAACGTGCCCAATCGATCGGTCCTGCTCGGGTCGACCGTTTCGATTGCCGACGAACAGGTGAACGTCCGGCTGCAGGTGGCGACCAGCGAGCTGTTTTCTGCCGCCGACATCGCAAACTTCGAGCAGCGCGTTTCGGATCGAACGGGGCGCCGCGCCCGGCTCGATCTCGTGCAGACGCTTTCCGACGTGGGAAACGCCGGCGCGTTGCGCCGCCTGCTCGCCGACGAGCAGAGAGGGGGGGCTGCGGAGACGCGGCGCACCGTGTTCGAGTCGTTACGCGACGCGGAAGGTCAGGTGTCGCTGGCTCTGCGCGGCCTTCCTTTGCCGGACGGCGTGCAGATCGTGAGCGTTCGTAGCGCGATGGGCGAAGGGACGGAGCCGTCGCTGACGCTCGTGTATCTGTCTGGCCACCCCTTGAGCCCGGACGCTGAGGAACTGCTGGCCCGTCTGGTCGCGGCGCAGACGCGCCTGAACCAGGATCACGTTTCCACGGAGTGGATGCCTGCCATGTTCGAATTGAACTTTTCCCGCGCCGGTGATCTCGGCGCCGACGCCGTTGCCACCCTGCGCGACGTACGGGCGGCGATCGCGGCGCATCCGTCTCTGCAGGTCAGCCTGAGTCTGCCCGAGGGCCTTCTGTTGAACGTCAGTGGCGCGGTTGCGAAGCGGGTGCAGGAGGAGCTTGGGATCTCGAGCCTGCAGAAGGAATCGGGTGAGCCTTCCGGGAACCGGACCACCGCGATCGTGAGGATTCGGAAACCCTGAGCGGAAGTTTCCCGGACTGCTGCTCCGGCGCGGTTTTCTATCCCACCCTCACGACCATCATCGTCGCGTCATCGAAAGGATCCCGCGAACCGCGGAAGGCGTGGATTTCCGCCTCCACCCGGGCCAGAGCGGTTTCGGCGGCGCCATGATCCATGGTAAGCAGCAGCGCTTCGAGCCGTTCCGCGCCGAACATCTGGTCGGACTCGTTTTCCGTTTCAACGCATCCATCGGTGTAGAAGAACAGCATGTCGCCCGCGGCGAGCTGCGCGGACTCTTCGTTGTATCCGTGTCCGGCGAGGATGCCGACCGGCATGCCGGTAGACTCCAGACGCTCCAGTCCGCCCTGCGAACGCAGGATGAACTGCGGATTGTGTCCGGCGTTGACGTAGCGGAGGCGCCGGGTGTCGGGGTCGAGAATGCCGACGAAAAGAGTGGCGTATACCCCTTCCGATGAATTATTCCCGATGTCGCGGTCGATCGCTCAGCCAGCGCCGCCAGATCCTGTCCGAGCGCCAGACGCGTGCGCAGCGACGCCTGGATGTTGGCCATGAGCAGCGCGGCGCCGACGCCTTTCCCGGACACGTCGCCGACAAGAAGGGCAATCCGGCCACCCGCCACGGGAAAGTAATTGAAGAAGTCTCCGCCCACCTCGCGGGCAGGAACGGAAACGCCCTGGATTTCGGTCAGTCCCAGCCGGAGCGGTTCGTGCGGCAGCATGTCGTGCTGGATTTGCCGGCCCAGTTCCAGTTCACGCTTGATCCGTTCCTGCTCGATGGCGCCCTGCTGATTGCGTTCGACATCGGCGGCCATCTGATTGAAGGCCTGCGCGAGCTGACCGGTTTCATCGCGGCTTCGAACCGGGGCGCGGGCGGAATAGTCGCCCGCGGCGAACTGCCGGACAGCGCCGCTCAGAGCGGAGAGATTGCGGGTGAGCCGGGACGAGAGCGGAACGATGCCGACGAGCGCGATCGCAATGAAGAGCATGCCAATCGCGGCATTGCGAGCCGTGGCGCGGCGAACGAGCGCGAGGGAATCTCCGACGGGCCGGGCAATGCCGAGACGGAGGCCCGTCCGGACGGGTCGGGAGTGGTCACGACAATCCAGTCGTCGAGCCGGGCCGTGGCCGGACCGTCGGGCGTCGCGACGGGACCCAGCGCCACCACGCGCGCGCGGTCCTCTTCAACGCGGGTGTACACCGTGCCGTCTTTTCCAATCGCAAACGGCATCTCGCCGTCATCTCCCCGCGTGGTCGAAAATACGGCGCCGAGAACGTTCGGCAGATTCACTTGCAAACGTCGGCAGGAGGCCGAATTGGAAGGCTTACTGTTTTGTGAAGGTCTACCCTGAAGTGGTGCGCGGCCTGTCAACAGGCGGCAGGAACAAGTCAAAGATGCGCCTCGTTGGGCTCGACGGATACCCACCGCTTGGCGATGACGCTCGACACAAACTGATTCAGGTTTGTACCCGCCGAGGCAGCGCCTGCGCACTCGTTGAACCCACTATATAAAACGGAGGAAGAGGGATTCGAACCCCCGAGCGAGTTACCCCGCTAACGGTTTTCAAGACCGCCGCCTTCAACCACTCGGCCATTCCTCCGCATGCGATCCTACCCGAAATCAACACCATAAAGAAGGTGTCACTACGGCTGAGGGATCCGGTCTATTGAGCGCCGTCACCGTGTCACTGTTGACCCGAGTTTTGTCCCGCCGAATGCTGGCGCACCGCGCGCCCCACAACAACGATGGAACTCCTTGGGCCTGAGAGGGTTCCCACTATTCGGTCAGCGCATCGGGGTGAGGGCTTTAACTCGGCTCTTGTCCGTTACGTAAACGGCGCCTCTGCCGTCAATGGCAATCCCGGGTGGGGACCGGGGGGCGCATTGAGAGCGGAACCACCGTCTCGGTAATCACCCGTCTGAGGATTGCCGCCTATCGTGTGGATAAATCCCATCGATTGTGACTAGACGGACCTACCAGTTTCCGCGATCGGCGATGAAAATGTTGCCTTCTTTGTCGACGGCTAAAGAATCGGTGCAAGCAGTTTCGCTTTCGACCATATTGGCCGGATTATGGCCAATTTCGACATTCCTGCATGGATTTCGACGATAATTCATGTTAATTTTCGACAGGTGTTCCGATTTAAACAATGATTTCGACCAAAGCAGAGAGTTTTCGACCGTGAAGCTCAACACAGAGAGCGTCCGAATCTTCAGGGAGATGCTCGTACCAGCCCGGGGAAGGCTTGCCGGACTGTCTCTGCTAGCCCATACATTCTCTATCCCCGCGCCCGTTCGAAATCCCAGCTGCGTTTCAGATCAATATGTCCGTGGCAGCGTTCGCCGGGAAGAGGGCTGGAATATTTTTGACCGGCGGTACTGGCCCGGTGAAACCTTCGCCGATCATCTCAACTTCGCTCTCCGGCACGAATCCCTGGATCTCCTTGCGCTTAAGCGCGTCTTTTCCGCCGTTCCCCCGCAAGAAGTCGAGGCGTACATTCGTGCAAAACCTGGAGGAGTGCTGGCAAGGCGCGCCTGGTATCTCTTCGAGATTCTGACGAATCTTGCTCTCGATGTGCCAACTCCCACTGTGGGCGCCATCGATTTGCTCGATCCGAGAGACTACTTCACGGGAAAGCCCCGGCTTTCGAAACGCCACCGTGTTCGGGACAATCTTCTGGGGACCGGCCGCTTCTCGCCCATCATTCGCCGCACACCAAAGCTCGCGGAATGCATTGAGCTTGATCTTGCCGCAGATTCCCGGGAGACGATCGGCCGCGCCGGCGCCCATCTGATCGCGCGCGCCGCCAGCTTCTTGTTGCTCGCCGATAGCCGGGCGAGCTTCGAGATCGAGGGTGAAAGGCCGGCGCGCAATCGTCTTGAAAGGTGGGGACGCGCGGTTTTGCAGGCAGGAAAGCATCCTTTGTCCCTGGACGAAATAATCCGTCTTCAAAGTGTCCTCATCGAAGACGCGCGGTTCGTTGCCAAAGGACTGCGGCCTGACGGCGTATTTCTGGGTGAGCGGGATCAGGCTGGAAGCCCCCTCCCGGAATTCATCGGCGCTCGACCGGACGACTTAAGCGATCTCATGGCGTGCCTGCTGCAAGCGGACGAGCGGATGCGGGCCGATGAAATCGATCCCGTATTGCAGGCTGCCGCGACGGCTTTTGCCTTTGTGTATATCCACCCGTTTCAGGATGGCAATGGCCGCATGCATCGCTGCCTTATTCATCACGTTCTCGCCGAGCGGAAATTTACGCCGCCAGGCATTGTGTTTCCTGTCTCTTCCGTGATGCTGGACCGGATTGATGATTACCGAAGAACCCTTCAATCGCATTCGGGGCCGCTTATGGCCTTTATCGAGTGGAGGCCAACCGCGGAATTGAATGTCGAGGTTCTCAACGAGACGGGCGACCTTTACCGATATTTCGATTGTACGGGAGCAGCGGAGTTCCTTTACTCCTGCGTGCGGCGCACAGTGAAGGAGGATTTTCCGCGCGAAATTGACTACCTGAAGCGGCACGACGAGGCCATGCAACGGATCATGAATGCGGTTGAAATGCCGGACCGCATTGCAGAGAACCTCATCATGTTCATCCGGCAAAACAACGGCACTATCTCAAAGCGCCGCCGTGAAGACGAATTTGCGAAGCTCAGGAATGATGAGGTTGAACTGGTTGAGAAAATCGTCCGGGACGCCTTCAAAGGGTTCACGGCAGGCAGGCTTTAGCCTTTCGACCTGGCGCGCCTATTCTCACCGATACACTGGTAAAATCCCGCCCAGCCTACCGCGGGGCCGCGATCGACGAGATGAAGCAGACACTATTGCGAATAGTCTCGCGGGTTGGAGCCCAAGGCCGGACCGGTTGCTGGAGTCTCGCGCTACTGCCGTTTTCGAATCATCGATTCGTAGAGGACGGCGGGATGCCGTTCATCGGTCACTGACGGGTAGGCGCAGGACTGCTGCGTGGCCTTGTCGAACAGTTTGGCTTCGGCGAACGGGCGGTTCGGCCGGTAGCCGGGACCTTTCTGGTCGATGCCGGGACGGGCCATGAGCTTCTCGATCGAGTACAGGGCGTCTTTGCGGTTGTACACCGCCTGATGATGTTCGCGGCTGAGCACGATCGCTTCTTCCGGGCACGCGTCCACGCAGAATCCGCAGTAGATGCAGCGCATCATGTCGATGTCGAAGCGTTCGGGGAATTTCTCGATCTCCGGGTTCGGATGTTCGCCCGCCTCGATATAGATGCACTCGGCCGGGCAGATCGTGGCGCACATGTAGCAGGCGACGCACTTCAAGCTGCCGTCGTCGCGAACGGTCAGGATATGAGTGCCGCGGAAACGTTCGGAATAGTTGCGTTGCTGTTCCGGATAGCTGATCGTCGGGATGTCGCGTTTCACCAGGCTCGTGAACAGCCGGCGAAGCGTCACGCCGAAGGCGTTGAACGTGGACCACACGGTCGCGTTTTCTTTGCGGGCGCGGGCGCTGACATTGATTGTGGGCACATCGACGGCGTATCCGCCTTTGACCGGCGTCATCGCGTCACCTCCTCGGGCATGTTCGATGGCGCGCTTTCGGGCGCGCGGCGTGGCGCGCCCAGCACGCCGATGGTGTCGTAGTCGAGGCCGGCATACGCGGGAATTTCCTGCGCCAGCCATTCGAAAATTTCTTCGGGCCGGATGCCGGCGGCCGTTCCGCCGAGGGCCAGCAGCTCCCGGAGCAGCCGGTGCAGGGGCAGGGCATCGCCCGGCGGTTCGACGGCGCGGTTGGTCAGCTGCACACGTCCCTCGTAGTTGGTGTAGGTTCCCGTTTCTTCCGACCACGCGGCCATCGGCAACACGATGGTGGCGCCGAACGCCCATGGGAAAGTGTGGGTTGTGCTGACAACCGAGAAATCGAGATTGGCGATGAGCTCCTCCAGGCCGGAGATCGCTTCCGCCGGATCGTCGCCCACCAGCTGCGGATGGAAGGAAATCCACATGGCGCGAATCTGTTTCGCTTTGGCGCGCTCGATGAGGCCGCGGAGCCCGTCGAGTCCGCCCGCCAGTCCCAGGTCGATGGCGCCCTGCGTATTCGGATGTTTGTCCACGCGGCGCAACAGGTCGTCCTGGCGAACCTGATAGGTTTCCACTTCGCGCCCGAGCCGGAAATCGACGTTTCCGCGGAAGTACTGCTTCATCAGGAACAGGGCTTCGTTCGTATTCACGGCCGATGCGAGACCTGCAACGGCGGCGTCGCCCGACTCCCTTCGAATTCCTTCAAAGCGCGTGTGCGCGGCGGCAAGGATGCCGGCAAGGTCGGCGCTGTCGATGGCGCCCGCGCGCGCTTCGCCCAGCCGGTCCCAACGTTCCAGCGTGTGGAAGCTCAGGCGGCCTTCATCGCACAACCAGCTCTTGTTGACGTCGACGTTGCGGCGGCCTACCGTCCGGTAGATCTTGCCGTCGGTGGCGGAGTAACCCGAAATCCCCCCGCCGGTAGCCCGGGCCGTGTGATCGATACGCAGATTGCAGCCGGTGCTGCATCCGGCGCAGACCGAACTTGCGCCCTTCAGGAACCAGACGCGCGACTTGAAACGGAAATCCGAACTCGTCAGCGCTCCGACCGGGCAGATGTCCACCACGTTGCCCGAATACGGATTGTCGAACGATTTTCCGCCGTGCACCGCAATTTCTGAAGAATGGCCGCGGTTGAAGACGCCGATTTCGCCGGTCTTCGTCACGTTGCGCGTGAATCGGACGCACCGCGTGCACAGAATGCAGCGCTCACGGTCGAGTTTGACCAAGGGTCCCAGCGTTTCCGCTTTGGTCCGGCGGGTCTTGTCCGTGCCCGGATACCGGCTGGTGTGGCCCGCGCGCTCCATGTAGTAGTCCTGGAGCCAGCATTCACCGGACTGATCGCATACCGGACAGTCGATCGGGTGGTGCAGCAGCAGGAACTCCATCGCGTAACGCACCGCCTGCTGGACCCGCGGCGTGGTCGTGCGCACGATCATGCCGTCGGCCACCGGCGTGGCGCAGGACGGCATCAGTTTGGGCGCCTTCTCCACTTCCACCAGGCACATCCGGCAACTGCCTTCGATGCCGATGTCCGGGTGATAACAGTAACGCGCGATCTGGACGCCCACCTCGTCGGCCACCTGGATGATCGTCTTTCCGGGCGGGACATCGTATACCTCGTTGTCGATCGTGATCTTCGGCATAAACGGCATAGCGTAGCACGTGATGATCCCCGTTATGCCTTCAAAATGTGATGAATATCCGGTACCCGTCCGGGCTTTCAGCACGTTGGGATTTCCCGTCGAATGTGGTGGATATCCGTCAAACGCCCGGCCTTTCAGCGGGCCGGGATTTCGACGGGAAGATCGAGCCGGTTTCCCCATTCGCCCCACGATCCGAGGTAGTTGCGGACCCGGGGATAACCGATGAGGCGGAGCGCCAGATAGGTGTGGGCGGAACGATACGCGCCCTGGCAGTGCGGGATGACTTCAAGATCCGGTAGAATACTTCTACTGGCGTACATCGCAGTCAGTTCTCCGGCCGGCTTGAAGAAGCCGGCCGGGTCCAGATTTTCGCTCCATTCCAGATGGACGGAACCCGGGATCGCGCCGGCGCGCGCCGCGCGGACGATTTCTCCGGTGTGTTCGCCCCGCGAGCGGCAATCCACGATGACCGCCGAAGGATCATGCAGCCGGCTCCGAACATCGTCGACCGTCGCCAGCAATTCACGCCGCGGCTTCATCCTGAAGTTGCCGGCCTTTGGAATGGCGGCTTCGTGGGTGACGGGCAAACCCGCCGCTGTCCAGGCGTTATAGCCGCCATTGAGCACGTGAACATTGTCGTGACCGAAAAATTCCAGGAACCAGAACAATCGAGCCGAGCGCATTCCCGCAATGTCGTCGTACGCGACGACGATACTGTCGGCGTTGACGCCTTTGGCCTGGATCAGATGTTCAATGATCCACAGGAACGCCGCGAGCGGTTCGGGACGCGTATCGACCAGGCTGATGCCGAACAGGTCGAAGCTGCGCGCTCCCGGAATGTGATTGTTGGAATAGGCTTCGGGCGGCCGCATGTCCATCAGGACGAGACGGGGATCGTCCAGCGAATTTTTCAGCCTGTCGACAGACCAGAGGAGTTCGGGATTGGTGTAGTTCATGGTATTCCGCGAAGCATATCGCGGCGGGACTGCGGAGGGAACCGGCATGCCCAATGGAAGGATTGTAGCCCCCGTCTGCCTGTAGGGGCGGTCGATGACCGCCCGACGTTCCGGCGTGGAACCCTTGTTCTCACAGGAATTCACTCCGAAACATTTGGGCGGTCATAGACCGCCCCTACAAGGGGGAAAATGGCAACGATGGAATTTGGCCAACAATTTTGCAGGGTCTTGGCTAGAATTAAAGGATTTTGTGGAGGTAATCATTCGTGATCTCCGTTGAGAACGTGACCAAGCGGTATCCCGCCAAAACCGCTGTTGAAAATTTGTCTTTCCAGGTAGAGAAGGGTGAAATCCTGGGCTTTCTCGGTCCCAATGGCGCGGGCAAGACCACGACCATGCGGATCGTGACCGGCTTCATGCCGGCGACCGAAGGCACAGTCCGGGTCGATGGCTTTGACGTCTTCGAGCAGCCGCTGGAGGCGAGGAAGCGCATTGGCTATCTGCCGGAAAACCCGCCGCTCTATTTTGAAATGACGCCACTGGGCTATCTGCGGTTTGCCGCGAAGCTCAAAGGCGTTCGGGGCGCCCGTGTCGATGAGGAAGTGACGCGGGTCATGCAGAAGACCCACATCGAGGATGTGAAGGATCGCATCATCGCCAAGCTGTCCAAAGGGTACAAGCAGCGCGTCGGGCTGGCTCAGGCGCTGCTGAACGACCCGCCGGTCCTGATTCTGGACGAGCCGACAATCGGACTCGATCCGAGGCAGATCCACGAAGTTCGCGAACTGATCAAGGAACTCGCGGGCGACCATACGGTGGTTCTCTCAACCCATATCCTTCCGGAAGTGGAACAGACCTGCCACCGGGTGATCATCATCGATCGCGGAAAGATCGCCGCGGTGGGAACGCCGGAGAGCCTCCGCCTTCAGGCGCAGGGCGCCGAACAGGTTTTCGTGGAAGTCGAGGGACCGCAGCCGGAGGTGTTGATCCGGCTTCAGTCGACGCGCGCGGTGAAGGAAGTTCGCGTCGTTTCGAGCGAAAACGGATGCAGCCGGTATCAGATCGAGGGAGAAGCGCGCGCGGACGTGCGGCGCGATGTGGCCCGCGCGGTCGTCGAAGGCGGCTGGGGGCTGCTGGAACTGCACGCCACGCGCATGAGTCTTGAAGATGTCTTCATCAAGCTCATCACCGACGACACGACACAGACGGCGCCGTCTGCGGAATCGGAATGACCCGAGACGGGCGGATCCTGGGCACAACTGAAGACACCACAAAGACAACCGAGTCATGAGAAACATATTCACTATTGTTGGCCGCGAATTGCGCGCCTATTTCATTTCACCGATCGCTTATGCGGTCCTGACGATGTTTGCGCTCCTGTCCGGGCTGTTCTTCGTGGACTACCTCGGGCGGGTCATGCAGATGGCCATGCTGGCCGGAATGCAGAGCGCCCAGTTCGGAGGGCAGGCGCCGCCAATGGACGCGCCCGGAACGCTGATGAAGGCGTTCCTGGGAACGACGGGCGTCGTGCTGCTGTTCATGACGCCGATGCTCACGATGGGCCTGTTTTCCGAGGAGAAGAAGCGGGGAACGATGGAGCTGCTGCTGACGGCGCCCATCACCGATCTGCAGATTGTTCTGGGGAAATTCTTCGCCGCCTCGACATTCATGATCGTGCTGCTGGGGACGACGTGGGTTCCGGTGTCGGCTCTGTACTTCTACGCCAAACCGGCGTCCGGTCCGATTCTGGTGGGCTATCTCGGCATGTTCCTTTATGGGCTGGCGATCGTTTCGATCGGAATGTTCATTTCTTCGGCGACCGAAAGCCAGATCGTGGCGGGAATCATCACCTTCGGCGTCCTTCTGGCGATGTGGATGTCGGGCAGCTTCGTTCAGGGCGTGGACAATCCGATCATCAAAGGCGTGTTCGATTACCTCGCGGTTGTCAACCATCTGGACGACTTTGTCAAAGGCGTTCTGAGCACCACCAACGTCATCTTCTATCTGTCGCTCACATTGCTCGGGCTGTTTCTCACTTACCGGTCCATCGATTCGTTGCGCTGGAGAGGATAAGGAGCAGGAATGGCCTGGTTCAGAATGCGTACGAAGAATAAACAAACGATATGAAAGAACAGCTTAAGAAAGCCGATTTATTCGGACTGTTGATCATCGCGGCCGCCCTGGTGTTGCGCTGGCTCCTCGCGGAGTGGACCGTGTACCAGACCGTTGCGGTAGCCGCCGGCGCGCTGCTGGTGATCATCTCTCTGGTGTTGAAGGCGTCGGAGATCCGGCAAGGCCTGGGGCGCCGTTCCACGAAATTCGGGATCCATTCCGGAGTGTCCGTTGTGGCTCTGGTCGGGATCCTTGGCCTGTTGAACTATCTTGGCAGGGAACATTCCAAACAGGTCGACCTGACGGAAGAGAAGCTGTACAGCCTCTCGGACCAGTCCGAGCAGGTGGTCGATCAGGTCAAGCAGGATGTCGTCATCAAGGGATTCTTCCAGAATGGAGAGGACCCGCGGATGCGCGACATTCTGAATCTGTATACGGGACGCAACAAGCAGATCCAGGCCGAGTTCGTCGATCCGGAAAAGCATCCCGAGGTAGCCAAACAGTACGACATCAGCTCGTACGGGACGCTCGTTCTGGAGATGGCCGGAAACAAGGAGCGCATCCAGAAGGATCGCGTGGTCGAAGAAGACATCACCAACGCGCTGACGAAGCTGATCAAGGGCGGCAAGAAGACGGTGTACTTCATCGACGGTCATGGGGAGAGGGGCATCACCGACACCGGCAAAGAAGGTTATAGCGTGGCCTCCGAGCGTCTGCGCGCCGAAAGTTATGACGTCAAGCCGCTCTCGCTGGCGCGGGAAGGGAAGATACCCGCCGACGCCACGGTGGTCGTCATGGCGGGACCCGCGAGCGAGCCGTTTCCGGCGGAGGTGGATGCGCTCAACGAATATCTCAAGGGGGGAGGCAGCGTCCTCATTCTCGTCGATCCCCCGGATTCGGCGTCGCTGAAGGAACTTGCCCGGAGCTGGTCGATCGATGTGGGCGACAACATGGTGATCGATCGAAGTCTGGTGAGCCAGTTGTCGGGCACGAATCCGGTCTGGGCGCTGGTGCAGGAGTACGGCCCTCATAAGATCACCGAACAGTTCCGCAACGGCTACACGCTGTTTCCAATGGCTCGATCCGTGACGCCGGCCAAGCCGGCGGGCGAAGGCATCACGGTGGAGACGATCCTTTCCACCAGTCCCGACAGCTGGGGAGAAACCGACATCAAGTCCATTTTGCCGGGCAAGACTGTGGGCATGGACAAGGATAAGGATGTTGCCGGCCCGGTCAGCCTGGGAGTGGTCGCGACGAAGGACCAGGGCGGCGAGAAGAAGAGCCGGCTTGTGGTGATCGGGGATTCGGATTTTGCCTCGAACGCCTTCTTCAGACAGCAGCTCAACGGCGATCTGTTTGCGAACGCGATTTCGTGGCTGTCACACGACGAGAGTTTCATCTCGATCCGGCCCAAAGATCCCACGAACCGCGACATCACCATGACCGAGTCCGCGCGGCGGGTACTGACACTGGTTTCGTTGATTGTGTTTCCCGGTGGCATTCTCCTGGCCGGCGTTTCGGTGTGGGCGAGCCGGCGCAAGTAAGCGTGGTAGGTTGAAGCGATGCGATTCAAGAGCACGATTATTCTTCTGGCCGTTTTTGCCGCGTTAGGCGGCTACGTCTACTTTGCGGAAATTCGCGGGAAAGACGATCAGCGCAAGCTCGAAGACGCCAAACGGAAGGTGTTCCAGTTCGACGGGAGCCAGATCGATCAAATCCGTCTGGTTCAGGAAGGAATGACCGTCACTGGAGTCCGCAAGAACGACAAGGACTGGACGATCTCCGAGCCCGCCGGGCTCGAGGCGGATTCGGGCGAATGGGAAACGCTGGCTTCCCACATCGCCGGCATGGAGCGCGAAAAGGTGGTCAGCGAAGACGCGGCGGATCTCGCCCCGTTCGGGCTGAGCAAACCGCTGGTGGAGATCTCCGCCAGGAAAAAAGATGGGGAAACCGTGGACATCCTTTTCGGGGACGAGAATCCCCTGAAGACCTTGCGGTATGCGAAGCTTTCGACCTCCAAAGAGGTGTTCCTCAGTCCCAACAGCCTGTCGAATTTTCAGAAATCCCTGACGGACCTGCGCAACAAGACGGTCCTGGATCTTCTTCCGGAGGACATTGACCGGTTTACCCTGGTCGAGGGAACGAAGAAGACGATCTTTACCAGAATGGGTGAAGACTGGATGATCGACGCCCCCATTACGGGCAAGGCGGACAGT
Organism: Terriglobia bacterium; assembly: GCA_036274645.1. Lineage (GTDB taxonomy): Bacteria > Acidobacteriota > Terriglobia > 20CM-2-55-15 > 20CM-2-55-15 > DASUFH01. Next base: position 5,643 of record DASUFH010000253.1, on the reverse strand, counting down.
CCGGCCATTACGTCGTTCCTGGGTGTCGTCCAGTTTGCCCGCGCGAGCGAGTTTGCGGATGCGTCGATCGACGCAAAAAAAGCGGGGCTCGAGCCGGCGGCGTACCAGCTCTCGTTCCACGACTCGAAAGCGCAGGCGGACCGCGTCCTGGCGATCGGCAAGGAGAAGGGGACCGATACGTTCTACGCGCGGGACCTTTCGCGGCCGGCGATTTTCGTGGTGGACAAGCAGATCCCCGAGAAAGTCCGGCAGCCGTTGTTTGAATGGCGCGACAAGACGATTGCCCGCGTCGAGCGCGGCAAGATCGACGCTGTCGAGATTACGCGCGGAACCGAGAAGATCTCCCTCAGGAAAGCCGGTGAGGACTGGACCTTCGCGGCGGGTGGGAAGGCGGCCTCAGACAGCATACTGAGCATGTTCGACATTCTCGATTTCGAACGGGCGAAGGATATTCTCGACGCGGGCAAACCGCCGGCTGCGTCGGGTCTCGAGAAGCCGCGCCTGGAGGTCTCGCTGATGGCGTCCGGCAAGGAAGCCGCGCGGTTGAGTTTTGGCGCGGACAGTTCCAAACCGGAGGGTGTTTACCTGAAGCGTTCAGACGGCCCGGTGATGGTCGTCGGCCGCGATGTCTTCGACCGGTTTAACGTCAAGGCGGAGGATCTGGCCGTGAAGGCCGACGCCCCGACAACCGAGCCGGCGGCTCCTCTGAAATAGTTTTTTTGTAGGGGCGGTCCATGAGCGCCCATCGTTTCAGACAGTTCCACCCCGAAACGTCGGGCGGTCATAGACCGCCCCTACAAGCAGGCGGGCGCCAAAGATTCCAGGCGACGCCGGCCTTTTTTTTCAGTCTTGTAACCCTGCTCTCAGCCGGACGTAAAAGTAGATAATGGCGCCTGCGGCGTCATTGCGGAGGAGCCATAGATGCCCGAGAGTCCGGTTGACGACGCAGAGTTCCGTTTCCTTCCGTCACTGCTTTTCCGGCAGATCTTCCATCGTCGTTTTCGAGCGGGGCTTCCCTTGCGGGGGCGCGCCGTGGTCTTCAACCGATACCTATAACGCGCGGCGCGTAGCGCCAGGACGGCTTGATGAAGCGATTTACTATTCTGACCGCCCTGATGTGGGTCCTTGCCGGCGCTGGAAGGCTGGCGGCGCAGAACGCGCCGATCCGCCTGGAGGGCAAGGTTGTCGATGAGACCGGGGCGGTGATGCGTTCTGTGGACGTAAAGGCGATCCAGGGAAAAGATGACGACGCGGCTCAGGTGTCGAAGACGGACGCCGAAGGCGCGTTTGCCCTCGATCTGGCTTCCGGCGAATATCTGATCGAGGTCGCGGCGCCCGATTTCGAAACCGTGCGGCAGTCGGTGCGCGTTGCGGCGGGTGTCAAACCTCTCCTGATCGAATTGAAGCTGGCGTCGGTGGTGTTGGAGGTGGAAGTCGCTTCCGATACCGACACCGTCAGCGTGGATCCGGATAACCACGTCAACGGGATCAACATGACCGGTGAGGAACTGGCGGACCTTCCCGATAGTCCGGAAGACCTCATCGAATACTTGAACGACCTCGCGGCCAGTCTTCCCGGGACGGGCGATCTGGATCTGAATGCGGGGGAGTTCGTGATTGACGGGCTGTCGGGCGGGCAGTTGCCGTCGAAGGAACAGATTGCGGCAATCCGTATCGTGGAGGATCTGAGCGCCGAGGGCGGCCGGCGCATCGAGATTGTCACGAAGGCGGGAACGGGCCCCTGGCACGCCGACATGTCGCTGGGCTTCCGCGACGACGCGCTCGATGCGCGCACGCCACTGACGGACGGGCCCGAGCCGGAGCGGCGGGACCGGACCTACACGACGCATTTCAGCGGGCCGATCATCCAGAACAAGCTCGGCGCGGATTTCACCATCCGCAGCAGCGAATCCGAACGCGGCAGCCAGTCGATCCGGGCGATTACACCTCTGGGGCAGTTCAGCGATACCCTGGTCAGCCCGACGGTGACTCGTGGATTTTCCATCTCGAACATCAAATGGGATTTTGTGCCGGGCCAGCACTCGATGACGGCCGCCATTTCCTACGAGAGCCAGCGCCAGGACGGTTCCGGCGTGAGCGGCTTCAATCTGCCCGAAAGGGCCAGCGACCGGCGTGAACGGAACTGGACCTTTGAGCTCCGCCAGAACTCGACCGTCGGTCAGTTCGTGAACGTGTGGCGCGTTCAGTTCAATCACAGCAGTAACGAGAGGACGCCCGTGTCGATTGCCGATCCCATCATTCCGGGAGCAATCGCGGTGAACGTGCAGGACGCCTTCTATGGCGGCGCCGCGCAGAATCGTTCAACGAGCCGCAGTTCGGATTTCATCTTCACGGAGCAATTCCAGACAACGGCCGGGAAGTGGACCTTCAAGGTCAACGGTCAACTGGAGCGCCGCCATCCGATCAGCGAATCGGAGAACAACTACCAGGGGACGTACACGTTCTCGAGCCTGCATGACTATTGCGTGGCTTCGGGATTTTATGGCGACAACTGTCAGGAGACTCTGGACATCTGGAATGACGCCATGGCTTCCGGAACGACGCCGGTGTATTCGGTAGCGGGCGCGGGCGGGAGCATGACCGCGCGGACGATCACGGGCGTGCCCACGCAGTTCACGCAGACGGTGGGCGATCCGCGGCTGGAACAGCGGATCACGACCTTCCGGACGGAGTTCCGGGCCGACTGGAGGAAGACCGACAGGTTTTCGTTGTCGGCGACGGTCCGGCATCAGGTGGAAAATTATCTGCATCATCTGGGGAATTTTTCGCCCACGCTGACCGCGCGCTATCAGATCCTGCCGAAGACGACGGTGACGGTTGCCGGAAATCTCAACGTGAGCGGCTTCAATGGCGGCGCCTACGAGCAGATCCTGCGATCGGGCAACGGGGCGCGCCAGTCGAACATCATCATTTCGAATCCCACGTACACGCCGGGCCAGGCGCCCTACGATGGGGCGTTTCAGATCACGCCGCAGGCGACGACGATCCGGGTTCTGGCGGGCGACTATCAGGATCCGTACAACCTGCAGACCCAGGTTCAGCTGGCGCGACAGATCTCCCGCAATCTGACGGCGAACGTGACGTTTTCCGCCAGCCGGGGATTGCATCAGACTCGCTACCGCAACATCAACGCGCCATTTCCGGGAGCGCCGCTGCCGGAGGATCTGCTCGCGAGACTGAATGCGATTGCCTCCCCGACGTGCGACTCCACGTGCGCGCTGGCGATACGCGCGGCCGCCCGCGACGAGGTCAATGCGATGCGGCCGGATCCGGCTCAGGGGAACATTCTGCAGTACGAATCATCGGGGAAGTCTTCTCAGCAGACGCTGTCGTTCGGCATGCGCCTGAACAATTTCATGGTCGGGAGCGTGACGCGTTTGAGCGTTCAGGAGAATCTGAACCTGCGGTGGGCGAAGGATACGCCGAGCCAGCCGGTGAACAGCTGGGACCCGATGGCGGAGTGGGGGCGGTCATCGAACGATCAACGTCTGCAACTGCGCTCGCGGATCAACATCAACTGGTTTCCGATGCGGTCCTGGAAGTGGCAGTTCAATACGAACTTCAGAATCAACGTCAACTCCGGGCGGCCCTACAACATTACGACCGGACGCGACGACAACGGCGATACGGTTACCAATGACCGTCCGGAAGGCGTGGCGAGGAATTCCGGAACCGCTCCATCGAATTACAATATCGACCTGACGTTCTCCAAACGGTTTTATCTGATCCCGCCGGACCCGCCGCGGGAGTCCTCATCATCGTCCTCGTCCGGTGGCCAGCGTAATGGCGGCGGGGGGCGCGGCAACCGCGGTGACAGAGGGGACCGTGGGGACCGCGATTTTGCCGGTGGCGGCGGGTCTGGCGACCGCGGGAGGCGTTCGGGCGGCACTTCCGGCAGCCGGCGTTACGTGACGCTGCAGGTACAGATTCGTAACCTCTTTAACAATGTGCAGTTACGTCCACCGAGTGGCGTGGTCACATCGCCATTCTTCGGGATTTCAAACAGCGCGGCGGCTGGCAGGCAGATTCAACTGGGGATGCAAATGAGCCTGTTCTGAGCGTCGTTTTTCCGGACGGGGGTGTCCGTTGAAAACACACGGCTTGTGTAACCCAACCGAGGCGTCTAACGTAGTTGATGTATGAGCTTCGAACGCGAGTTGATCGCTCGCGTCCAGGCGGGGGAAGAAGCGGCTCGGGAAGAATTGGTTCGGGAACATGCGCCGATGGTTTTCCGGCTGATATCCCGCTTCTTCCGATATCGGGAGGACGTCGAGGATCTGGCGCAGGACGTCTTCCTGAAGGTTTTCCGGGGGATTGATCAGGTTCGGCCGGACGAGAATTTTCCCGGCTGGCTGCGGGTCGTCACGGTCAACACCTGCTATGACGCGTTGCGTCGGATACAACGCCGTAGCGCCGCGATCGATGTGTATGGGCGCCTGGAGATTGAAGAGCGGTCCACACCACCGGCCGAGCCGGAATCGTTCGGCCGGGCAAGGGCAGCAGTGGAGTCGCTGGGTCCGAAGTTCCGGATTCCATTCCTGCTGAAGGAAGTGGAAGACTTGTCGGTGGCGGAGATCGCCGATGCGATGGGTATTACACAGACCAATGTAAAGGTTCGGTTGTTGCGCGCGCGCAGAAAGCTGGCGGCCCTTCTGGGCGACGATGACGGAAGCCGCCACAAGGCGCTCGCAGGGAGAAGGACGCATGAACTCTGAATTGGATCGATTCCTCAAGGCCGAGAAACAGCGCATTTTCGAGCCCGGGCCCGGTTTTTCCGCACGCGTGGCGGCCCAGGCAGGGCGCCTTCCCAGGAAGGTGGTCGCGTTTGGCGAAGGCGTCTGGGATGTTGTTCCGGTGGCGGCCCGCCCGGTGTTCGCGCTGGCTTTGGCGATGATCGTGGTCTTCTTTGTGATCCAGACCCTCGTTCCGGTGGTTCCCCGGGAAGGATTGATCAACTCGTATCTCGAGGGCGAGCGGACCGAAGGCAGTTTGTACGTCGAGACCGATCTGTTGGCGAGCGATGAGGCGCTGGGCGAATGGATCGTGTCGGGAGGAGGAATGTGATTGCCAACGCGCTGAAGGGGAAAATTGTCGTCTTCTCCATATTCTTTCTGGGTATGGTGGCCGGCGCTTTCGGATTCTACCTTTACGAGACGCGCATTCTGGAAAACGCGACCGCCGCGGAGCCGGCCGACCGTCAGCAGGCCGCCCGCCGTGACTACAAGAAGTTCCACGAGTATCTCGGGTTGACCGAAGACCAGCAGAAGCAGGTCGATGAAATCATGCACGGCATGGGGGCGGAGTCACGCAAGCTGTTCGAGCCGATCCGGCCGAAAGTGGAAGCGTTGCGGGAACAGTCCCGTGACGAGATTCGCGCCATTCTCAACGAAGATCAGAGAGTCAAATACGACCAGTGGCGCGCGGAACGCGCCAACCGCTCGAAGAACCGCTCGAATCCGTAACCGTTCGCGTTTGCTGCAGGGGCGGTCTATGACGTCTATGACCGCCCACGCCCCACTGATTCTCCATTGTTCATTGCCTGTTTTCCATTGTCCGATTTTCGCTTGCCCGACGAGAGCATTTGGGGTCCCCGTCAGCTTGTAGGGGCGGTCTATGACCGCC